>NZ_JAEVHM010000003.1 GCF_016802865.1 Micromonospora parastrephiae
CTCAATCTGCGCCCGCTCCGCGGACGACAACCTCTGCCCCGGCATGACTCCTCATCCTGACGAGAATCCACCCCGTTGCAACAACCACTTGAGCCCAAGGCAAGGCGGCTGACGGCTTGCGAAGGCTCGGTGGATCAGGCTGGCTCAGCCGTCGCCCGCTGACTTTGCCGTCGGGCTCGGCACACCCGAGCATCTAGCAGCCACACGGAGACCCGCAGAGAAGTGCTGAGGATGTCGCTCCCTGCGGAAGCGGTGAGGCCACGCGAAGTTCCAGATCAGGGAGGTGATCTACGTTTCGCCTGGTGCCCCCGGCAGGATTCGAACCTGCGACACACGGTTTAGGAAACCGATGCTCTATCCCCTGAGCTACGGGGGCGCGAGGGCCTAGTCTAGCGACCTGGGGTTCACCTGGGGTGGCAGGGAGTGGCCTGCGTTCACCCACGTTCCCCGGAGCGCGTTCTCCCAGCCCAGGAGCACACGCCGAGCACACGTACCCCGGTTGCGACCGGCGGTCGGCCGCGGTGACCCGCGTTGGCACCGGTTGACCCGGGTTGGCATCCGCTGGAGAGCACACACCGCGCACATCACCGAAGATCGCGATGCGCCCTCCGGGCTACGGGCTCGGCAGGGTGGTGCGCCAGGCGGCGGTAAGTGCTGCCACGTCGGGGTATCGGTCGGCAGGTGTCGTGCGGTGGCGTTTACGGCTACCTGCATTTGGTGGTGGGAGCCGCGCCAGCCCGGTGGGGAGTCGAGGAGGTGGTGGATGGTGCGGCCGAGGGTGTAGACGGTGGTGCGCTGGTCGATGACGGCGCCGCAGACGAGTTCTTCGGGGGCCACTTAGCGGCGGGATCCGGGGAGGCGGTCGGTGTCTAGGGTGAACGGCCCGGGCTGGTACTCGTCGAGGTCGATCAGGCGTAGTCGGCGGGCGTGGAAGTCGTAGAGGAAGCAGCCGTCGTAGAGGTCGACCGCGACGTAGCCGGCGGCGCTGACGGCCAGGTGTGCGTCGAGGATGGCGTCGATGGCCGTTTCAACGTCGGGCAGGGGTAGTTGCTGGAACCGGTGCAGTGCGCTGCGGTCCGAGCCGTGGCGGCCGTCGTCACGCTACGGCTCTGCCCGACCACACCGGCCGCGCCGACGAACACTGGCCTGACGTCGATGACCGCCTTGCCCGGCTTGCCTCGGCGCTGCGCTTCGCCGCCGAAAATCAGCCGGGCAGGCCCGGCCGCACCGGCGTAGGCAGGTCCCGGCCCGTGGGTGCACCAGCCTCTCGCCGCGCTACTGACCGCCACCGACCAGGTGACCACGCATAGCCGATGAGAGCGCGACGGATTTCAACATCCCGTTGCGCGGTTGTCTCAGTCCATCTTCAAGCCGTCAGTGTTCAAGGCGCCCAGGTCGTTCCTCAGAAACCTTCTCGTTTGGTCCTCATCAGCTACGAACTCGTTGTCATAACGACTGTCCGCCCATGAAGTCTTACCTGTTTCGCGGATACGTAACTCTCCACTCACAACCTGATAGCGCCTGTCGTGGGTGTTGTTTTTGTCGCTGTAGTGAGTCGATGCCTTGAATCCTTCATTCTGATCCAACAGTTGTTGAATCATCTGCTTCGTCAGGCGCAAGGTGCACATCCTTGGGTAATCAGATCAACGCTTGCCGGCGGGGCGTGTCGGAATATTAGTCCAGCGATCGAGAGCCCATCTGGGCACCTCTGCCGGCTTACGAGTTTAGGAGGCCGCACGCAGGAGGGGCGCCATCTTTTCACCGTAGAGAAGCCGATCGACAACGAAATGGCTTGCCTGGAGCACGAATGCGTGATTTTCGACCGCCACGCGATGCACGCTGCTCTAGTGACGGTGGGTTGGGTGCCAACCGAACGAATCGTCAAGCAGCGCCGAACTGGCGATTGGGACGGCGCGACGGTATGCGCGGACGTCGTCGACGGGCTCGGCGCGTTCGTCGAGGTGGAGCGGGTGGTCAACTCCCAGCACTCGGGTGAGCAGGTGCAGCACGGACTCGATGCGATGAAGACTGAACCCGGTCCGCAAGTGGGGCCACTTCAAGCCGCCCCGGTGGAGCCAAATGAAACCGTCATAGCCACGCAGGAACGAGCCGAGCGTTGACGGCGCGTACACGCTGCTGAACAGTGACCGCATCCCGCCGTGCCGGGCCACGTCGAGGTCGTCGATGCTGTCCGCGCCGGCGATCATCCCGGCCACGACCGTGGCCACCTTGCCGGCCAGGTTCGCGCCCTTGTCCGTCGGCAGGCTCACCCGCTCAGCGACCGCGTCATGCAGACCGGCCTGCTCGGCCAGGCGCATCACCGGAACCAGGCCGGCACACGACACCAGATTCGCATCATCGAAGATCACGGCCGTCACCGGCGCGTCATATCGTAATCTCACCTGCGAGGTGCCCTCTCGAACCGAGTGATAGAAGCCTGAAGAACTCCCATCCTTCCAGTTCAGAGGGCACTTTCTATATTCGGGGTCTCGCTGAACCTACCTTCATCGGTGGATCGAGGCTGAGCCCACTCGGCCATCTGCGTGAACCATCGTTCCTCTGCATCTGCGGCGGCGAGCACCGCATCGGCGATGCTGGTCGGGCACGGCTTGCCTGCCGTGACGCGACGCCAGGCGATGTATGCGAGCGTCTGGGCCATTTTCCAGGCAGCCACGCACTCGCCGCCGTCGACGGACGTCGTGGCTGGGTTGAGCGTGTGCCACCAGCGCTCGTGCGCGGTCCGGCTGCGGGTGAGCAGCCAGATCGCCAGGTTCAGGCCGGCGATGTGGTCCTTGTCGGCCCACGCCGCGAGCGAAGCGAGACCGCGACCAGCGGCCTCGGCCTCGGCCCGGACCCGCACGTTGGCTGTGATGATCTCGAAGCTGGTCAGGAGGCCGGATTGGGTGGCTCGGGCCGCCCCGGTGAGCTGTTCGACCGCCCAGCGTTCATCTGGCGGTGGCGCGAGCACAGCTGCGAGCTCTGCCCGCTTCATCCAGAGTTCGATGGGGGCAGCGGTGCCGTAGCGGGTCGCGTTGGTGTAGCCGTCGATCATGTGCAGCCGGTTGTCGTCGACACCGTCGACAACAAATGCGTGAGCGTGGTGCTCGTGCCCGCAGTAGGGGTTCCACGGCACTGTGTACGCGTCGGCATGCACCAGCACGGGTCGGCCACTCATTACGACGTCAGCTGCGAACTGCAGCACCTCATCGGCGGTTGAAGCGGTCCAGCGCTCAAGCGTGAGCCCAGTAGTCCGGGTCAGCCACTGCGCAAGCGGGACCGGGCTGAGCCGCAGTCGGTCGGGTGACGTTACGTCGGCTGTGCACGGCGCCGCGAGCGGGGTGAGGGTGTCGGTGACACCGGCAAAGGTCAGCAGCGACTCCAGGTTCGCTGCCGCGCACGACAAAGTGTCGGCGTTCGCCCCCGGCCGCACGCCGAGGATGGTCACGGCGCCCACCCGGTGCCACCTTCGTCGAGCAGGGCGGCCGCAAGCGTGCGGACTGTTCGCAGAGTCTGCGGCCGGATCAATTCCGGGGCGAGGGTCAGGCCGGTCTCCGATTCAACGCGCGCCAGCAGTTCGACGATGGCCAGCGAGTCGAATGTCGGCAACGTGCTCAACACGGTCTCGACGCCGCACTCGGCGTCGGAGGCGAGGGTGACCTCCCGGGCGCAGCGGAGAACCACCTGCTCGACCGACTCACTCATCGCTACTCGCCAGCGCGACGAGGCCGGTGCGATCGATCTTGCCAGTTCGCCCGGTCGGCAAGTTGGAGACGATGTGTACCCGCTCCGGCCACATGAACCGCGGCAACAGGCTCGCGCAGTGCCGTAGCACCGAACGCGTGGTCAGGGTGCTTTCGGGGTGTGCGGGAACGACAAACGCATGCACGACCGGCCCGGCTCGGCCGGAAACGGTGACGACGGCGGCGGCCGCGATCGCGTCTTCGCAGCGCAAGGCTGCCTCTATCTCGGCGGGCTCGACGAGGAAGCCGTTGCGCTTGAACCGGTGGTCGCGCCGGCCATGGAACGCAAGGCCGGCGTCGGGCAAAACGCTGACGTCGTCGCCGGTGCGGAACCACCGGCGGCCCTCGGCCTCGATGAACGGGGACGGTGGTGGAGAACCGGTGTCGAGGTACCCGTCGAACACGGACGGCCCCGAGACGACCAGCTCGCCCCGGGCCCCGGGGGTCGTGACGAGGCGGCCGTCGCTGTCGATGAGCGCGAGCGTCGCTCCACTGGCCGCATCGCCGATGGGCAGCGCCGCTCCCGCGGGCCAGGCTGCCGGCACCGGAAAGTGAGAGATCACATTCGTCTCGATGGGGCCGTAGAGATTGTGCCATTGCGCGTTCGGGGCGGTTGACCGCAGCAGTTCGAAGTCGTTGACGGGGAATGTCTCACCCGCCAGCAAGACCTGCCGCAGTGCGGTCAGGGCGACACCCCGGCGCGCCCTGGCCACGGCGAGGAACGCCGACGGAACCGCGTAGAGCGAGGTAACGCCGGCGCTCGCGAGCACGTCGTGGACAGCCGCACCGAATCGTGCAGTCTCGTCCGGCACGAGAACCAGCGTCGCCCCGCTGCGCAATCCGACGTACACGTCGAGCACAGCGAGGTCGAAGTACAGCGGCGCGTACACCCCGACCACGTCGTCGACCCCCAGGCCGAACTGGGTCGCGGCCCACGTGACGAACGCGAGGGCGTTGCCATGCGTGATCGGCACCGCCTTCGGCACCCCGGTCGACCCCGAGGTGGACAGCACGTACGCCAGCCGATCGGCAGCCGGTTCGGCGATCGCGGCGGCCACGGTCGGCACGGCGTCGAGCCGCGGCCGGGGCAGATCGTCACCGACGAGGTGCCGCACCCCTGCCGCGGCCAGCACAACCCGCTGCCGGGTCGGCGGGTCGGCCGGGTTCAATGGCACGTAGGCGTGACCGGCAAGCATCACACCAAGCTGGGCGACGATGGTCTCCAATTCGCGGCCGGCCCAGAGAGCGACCGGTCCCTTCGTCGGAGCCACCCGGGCCGAGACCACCTCTGCGTAGGCATACACCGCCTGGGCCAGCTCACGGTAGGTCAGGGTTCGGTCCGGCCCGACCAGGGCCCGCCGGGCGCCGTCGGTCTCGGCCCGGCGCAGGATCGCACTGACCAGACCGCTGCCGGGAACAGCCGAGGTCACGACGACCCGACCTGAGCGTTCCGCGGCGCGGTATCGGACAGACCGACCAGCCCCGCGCTCCCGATCAGCACCAGCCGACCGTTGGCCTGCAAGAGCCGGTCATTGTGGAACATCAAGGAGGCCGACCGGACGTCACGCAGAGTGCGCTCCAGGGCGAGGTCACTTGTGCAGAGGTACCCGTCGCGCATTCCCCCGATCTCCACGAGCAGGTTTGCCGTCTTCAGGGCGAGTCGGGATCCGGCCAGTTTGAGGTTGTTGACGCGCACCGGGTCGAGAGGCTCGGCCGGCACACCCGCCCGGCGGCGGTCTAGCGCCTCGTCCGCGTCCTGCGCCACCGAACGGATCATTGCGCTGACCAGGTCGATCGAGAGGCGGACCTCGGCGAGGCGGGAGAGCAGCAGATCAGAGGTCGCGCCACCGGCCTTGAGACGGCGCCCCCGGATCGCTGCCCGGACCCGTTCGGCCGCGCCGCGCATCGCTCCCAGCCAGACGCTGGCCCAGCCGACATGGCCGACCGGAACGAGGGTCTCGGCGGCGATCCGGGAGAAGGCCGCCGACAGCACCCGGTCGTGATCGACCACGGCGTCGATCCGCATCGGCACGCTGTGTGTGCCGCGCATGCCCAGCGCGTCCCAGCTACCCTTCTCCTCGATGAGGCCGTCCGCGGGGTCGACGAGCACCAGCCGACTGTCGGACAGTGCAGCATCGGGGTGGGCGCGCATGCTGACCAGATAGCACCCAGACCGCGCGCCGCCCGTGACCACGGGCGCGGTTCGGGTGACGCGGAGCCGGCCGCCCTCCGGCACGAGCGCGTCGCCGGTCGCGAAGAGATCAGCCCCGCCCCGGGTGTCGGTGGTGACCGACCCGATCGTGAACCCCTGGCGCCCGGCCCGCTCGAGCCACTGCCGGTGCGTAGCACCGCCGTGCTCCAGCAGCGTAATCACCTGCTGGCCGTGCATCGCCCAGATCATTGCGGTGGAGGCGCATTCCTCCGCCAGTGCGGCGGCGATGGCGCCGTAGGTCTGCACGGTTACCGCGTGCCCGCCGAGCTCACGGGGCAGGAAGACCGCCATCAGGCCGGCGTCGTGCAATGCGCGCAGGTTATGGGCCGGATAGGCGCCGGCGCGATCGACCGCGCGTGCGTTCGGCGCCAGGACGTCGACGGCGATCGACGCGGCCAGCTCCACGATGGGCGCGAAACCAGTCATCGGCCGGCCTGCTCAATCAGTGCGTCGACCGCAGCCCGGAGAGACTCCAGGGTCTCGAACGTTTCCGCGACCAGAAGGTTGTCGGGAAAGGTGATGTCGTACTCCGACTCCAGGTCGAGCACCAGTTCGATCACCGACATCGAGTCCAGGCCCTGCTCGCGCAGGGTCCCGCCCGACCAGTCGTAGTCCGGCCCGGCGCCTTGGACGTGGGCGCTGACGACCCTGATCAACCGGTCGCGGGCCGCTTGGTCGGTGCTCACAGGCGGACCGCCGCGACCTCGACGGGCACTCCGTCCTTCGGCCACATGGTCGCGACGCCGACCGGCCGCACATGTGCGCCCGGGACACTGGTCAGTTCTACCCTGCGCACCAGTTCCGCGAGCATCGCGCGCAATTCGAGTTCGGCGAAGGCGTACCCGATGCAGCGGCGGAAACCGGCGCCGAACGGCACAAAGCTGAACGGGATGGGCTCGCGATAGCCGGGAGCGTCCCGGTTCCAGCGCTCCGGCTCGAAAACGAGCGCGTCGGACCACAGTTCAGGAAGCCGGTGAGTGACGTACTGGGAGTACAGGACCCTGCGGCCGCGCGGGATCACGTGTCCGGCGAACTCGATGTCGGTCGTCGTCGTCCGGCCGGTGAGCACGCCCGGGGTGTACAGCCGCAGAATCTCGTTGACACACCAGCCCGTGTAGTCGAGCTTGGCCAGGTGCTCGACGTTGAGGTCCTCGTCACCCACTACCTGCTCCACCTCTTCACGGATGCGGTCGGCCACGTGCGGGTGAGTGAGCAAGGCGTGAACCGCCCAGCCGGCTGCGGTGCTGCTGGAGTCGTAGCCCGACGCGATGAGACTGATGACCTGGTCTCGGATCTCGAGATCGTCGAGATAGTCCTGACCGGCGTGCTCGCACGGTCGCTCGAGTAGCGCATCGAGAACATCGCCGTGCTCGCCGCCCTCGGCCCGGCGCTTCTCGATCTCCTGGCGTACCCGCTCGTCGACGCGGGCACGGGCGCGGATCGCCTTCCGATACGGGGTGAACGGCAGGTCGTGGTCGAACCTCAGGAACGGGGAGGTATTCGTGTAATGCAGGGCGATCTCCAGATCGCGTCCGATCTCGTCGGTCTGGCTCCGCAACCGCTGCCCGAACAGGCCCCGGATCGCGATCCGGCGGATGCACGAGCGGACCTCGGCGAAGGCATCGATCCGGGCGCCGGCGTCCATCGCCCGAACATGGCATGGATCTCGTCGATCATGATCGGGACGTAACTGTCGATACGGCGTTTCGCGAACGCGGGCTGCACGAGCGCCTTGCGACGGCGGTGGTCCTCGCCGTCGCTGACCACGATCGCCCGCTCGCCGACCACCGGTACGAGCAGCGTGAGGACCTCGCGACAGGTGAACCGTGGGCGAGCCGGGTTATCGGTCAGGATGAGCTTGTTAGCCTCGGCGCCGAACATAAAGACGTACGACTGACCGCCGTAGCCGAACTGACTCACCGGACCATATCTTCTATGCAGCTCCATCAGGGCGGCATAGGGGTTACCGAACATGGCCGGCACAAATTTCAGGTGCTCGGCCAGCGACGGCCCGGGGAGCCGGCTCACGAGTCGGCCGCCACGGGCGCGCCGGCGCTCATGCGGGTCAGGCCGAGATCGTCGTGCAGGGCGCGGACCAGCGCGAACCGGCGCTGGGATGACTGCCGGGTGTCGAGGCGGCCATTCCAATAGACCGCGACGACTAGATCCTGCAGCGGATCGACCAGCAGGGTGCTGGTGTTACCCCCGGCGTGGCCGTAGGTCTGCGGCGAGCAGCGCTCGCCGAACAGGGCCGGCAGGGTCATGAAACCGAGACCGTAGGGAAACGCCCAGTCCGTCATCGAGTGCGTCGGCGTGACCCCCCAATGCGTCGCCGTGAGCGCGGCAACGGCGCGCGCCGAGATCACCTGTTCACTCTGATGCCGGCCGCCGGCGAGGAACAACTCACCGACGATCCGGAGGTCGCGGACCGGCCCCCAGACGCCGACGCCCGGCAGCGGCAAGCCAGTGGCCAGCTGCATGTACTCCAGGCCTTCGCCGGAGGCTTCGCCGGAGCCGACCGCCACCCGGTCGGAATTCGGTCGCGCCCAGTCGGGGCCGAGCGTGGCCTCGAGTCCCAGCCGAGCCAGCATCGTTCGATAGGTGTCGCCGGGCCCGCCGCCGGAGAGCGCGTTCAGCAGACGGTCGAGCACGAACCAGTGTGACACCGCGGCGTACTCCATCGTGGTGCCCGGGATTGTCGTGCACGGCGCGGCGCAGAAGGCCTTCCACACGAACGCGTCGATGTCGTCCCACGAGGAGATGTCGACCGTGGTGACGTCGGCGGACATCAACGGCTCGCTGATACCGGAGGTGTGCGCGAGCAGGTCACGTACCCGTACCCGGTCGTGCAGGCCACCGCCGAATTCGGGAAGCACCTCGTGCACGGGCGTGGTCAGATCGATCGAGCCTTCGTCCCACGCGACAGCGAAGGCGGCAGCACCCAGCGGTTTCGACGAGCACGTCCAGGGAACCTGGGTGTCGCTGGTGAGATCGTGGCCGGCGCCGTTGGTGCCCACGGCAAGATCGATAACTTCGCCTGCCAGCGACACGGACAGCTGGACGCCGGTCTCCGAGCCCTGTGCGATCTCGTCTTTCAAAAGAGCATGGACGGAAGGCAATTCGGTCACGGAAATAACCCCTCCGCGGGAGTGTGGGCAATGGTGGGCGTTGATCGTTGATCGTTGATCGACGTTTCCTCGCGCGCCGTGTCACACTATCGCCCGGGACCGCCTTGTGAAAGAGTCACGTCCAAGCACTGTGGACGATGCCTGGGGCGACAGAAGGGGTGTTCGATGGGGTTGTCGGTGAGCCCGTCCTTCATCATCCCGACGCACACGGAGAGCTTCGGTCTGGGCCGGCAGCTGCCGGTGACCGATTACCTCGACCGACTGCAGGCCTATGTCGAGGCGGCCGAGCGGGTCGGCTTCGTCGGCGCCTTCATCTACGACTTCCCGGGCGCGATGGACCCCTGGCTGGCCGCGTTCGACCTGCTCGAGCACTCGACCCGGCTACAGCCGATCGTCGCCGTCCGGCCGCACACCGAGGTCGCCGAATCCCTCGCCCGCCGTCTCGTCGATCTGCGGTACCGGTACGGCAGACCGGTGCACGTCAACCTGGTCAGCGGGGCCACCGGCTCGGCTCGATCGGCGGCCGACCTGGCCGACCCCGGTGCCGCCCGGCGGCGACTCGCCGACTATGCAGCTGACCTGCGGGCCGAGCTGAGGCGGCGGGCCGGGGCCTCCGGGACGGGCACGCTTGTCTTCACCCCGGCGTCCCGCACACCCGGACGGGTGGGCGCCGACTGTGTGCTCACCACAGCCCGGCCGCGGGCGGAGTTGGCGCGAACCCTGGCCCGGATCGACGCAGCCGAGCCCGGCAGTCCGGTCGCGGTGCTGGTGGGCGCGATCGCCCGTGAGACCAGTGCGCAGGCGTGGGCCGCGGCCGGCGAGCTCTACCCGGACGACCGCCGGCTGGCCGTCGCCAGCCGGTTGTTCCGCGCGCAATTGCTGTCCAGCGAGCACGTGGAGCGCTACCGGTTCGCGGACAAGGCGGAAGTGCATGACGAGGTGCTCTGGTACGGCGCCTCGGCAGGAGCGATCGACGCACCGAAGCTCGTCGGATCCGTCGAGGACGTTACCCGGTGGCTGGCCGACTGCATTGACGACGGAGCCACCGAACTAATTATCGATCTACCGCCCAATCCGGAGGAGTTCGTGCACATCGCCCAGGTACTGGACCTGCTTCTCGACACCCCGCGCCCGCAGATGCGATGAGCCTCCTCGAGCTGCACCGTGGCACCACTGTGCTCGAAGAACTGGCCCCGCTCTGGCTCGCCCTGTTCACCCACCATCAGCAGATCGAGCCTGCACTGGACTACCAGGCGCCTGAGCTGTCGTGGTCGTTGCGACGCGCGGAGTACAAGAATTGGCTCACCGATCCGCGGGCTTTCGTGGTGCTGGCCCGCGACGACGTCGGCCGGGCGGTCGGCTACGCCCTGACCGTCGTCCACGACGGCCCCGACGACACCTGGACGGTCGGCGACTGCGGGGAGGTCAAGACGCTGTCGGTGGCCCCGCAGGCCCGGGGGCGCGGGCTGGGCACTGCCCTGCTCGACGCCGTCGATGTCGAGCTCGAGCGGATCGGCATCGCGGACCTGCAGATCATGGCGATCGCGGCCAACCGTGACGCGCTGCGGTTCTACTCCCGCCGAGGTCTGACGCCGCGGGCCGTCCTGCTGTCGCGCTACCGTAGTGCGGGGCAGCTGTGACCGTCACCGGCGACGATGAACCGGTCGCGGACGAGCCGGCGCGGGTCGCCCGGCTACTCGACGCGCAGCATAAGGCGGCCGAGCTGTTCACCCGGGTCGAGGAACTGGCCCTGGTCGTCCCGGGGATCACCGAGCGGCAGGCGAGCGACATGATCCGCGACTTGGCGTCCGACCTGTTCGGGGTGAAGCGTCACTGGCACAAGCGGATCGTCCGGGCCGGTCCCAACACTCTGCACCCGTATATGGCAAACCCGCCCGACCGCGTGATCGCCGAGGACGACATCGTGTTCTGCGACTTCGGGCCGATCTTCGAGGAATGGGAGGCCGACTTCGGGCGCACGTTCGTCTTCGGTCACGATCCGGTGAAACACCGCCTGCGTGAGGATCTTTCGGTGATCTGGCAGGCGGGCCGCGATCACTTCGACCGCACGGCCGGTATTACCGGCGCCGAACTGTTCGCTGCCATGGTGTCCCTCGCCGAGGAAGCCGGCTGGGAGTTCGGCGGACCAATCGCAGGTCACCTGATCGGCCAGTTCCCGCACGATGGGATCTCCGGCGACGAGACCGACTGCTACATCGCGCCCGGCTCGGACCTTCCGATGCGCCGCATCGACCGCACGGGACAGCAGTGCCATTGGATCCTCGAGGTGCACCTGATCTCTCGGGAACGGGAGATCGGTGGCTTCCACGAGGAACTGCTCGACGTGCCTTCTCCCGCCACGCGCGGCGCCTCGGCCGTCGGCTGGCGATACTGAGATTCATGTTCCGCTGCTCGTGCGTTTCCTCGACCAAGGAGTTTCAGGACAGATGCTGATCGCGGTGGTGGACGGTTACGCAGGTGCCGGGTGGATCGCGCGCCTGCTGCGCAAGGCGGGCGTGGGCAGCGTCCATGTCGCGAGCCGGGCCGAGGTGGTCGGCCCGTTCGCCGGAACCCTGCGCCCCGAGGACTACACGGCCGATCTCGGCTACGACGAACCTGACGCCGTCGTGCGCCGACTGCGCAAACTCGGTGTCGACCGGGTGGTGGCCGGGGCAGAGGGCGGCTGCGATCTCGCGGCCCGGCTCGGTGCACTGGTCGGTGGCGACCACGACGACCCGGCGTTCTCGCGGGCGAGCGTCGACAAGGGATTGCTCGCCGAGCTGACCGCTCGGGCCGGGTTGGCGGTTCCGCGCACGACGGTCGTGACCGATGCCTCGGCGGCTGTGATTTGGGCTCGTGAGCTGGGAGTACCGGAGGTGGTTGTGAAACCCGCGACCAGCGCGGCGACCGACAACGTCCGCATCTGCCGCACGCCCGCGCACATCACCGCCGCCTGCGAGGCGGTGCTGGCCGCGACCGACATATACGGCGATCGCAACGATCGAGTCGTCGTTCAGGAACGAGTGAGCGGGCGGGAATTCGCCGTCAACACTGTGTCCGGCGGTGGCCGGCACGTCGTCGTCCAGGTATGGGAATACGTCAAGCAGCTCAGCGAAAGCGGCGCGCCGCTCTACGACCGCCATCTGCTGATCCATCGTGACCGGCCCGAATATGCTCTTGTCGCGGGCTTCACCACCCAAGTGCTCGACGCTCTCGGCATCCGGGCGAGTGCCGCCCACACCGAGGTGATGCTCCAGGCCGACGGTGTCCCTGTTCTTATCGAGACCTGCGCCCGGACGGCGGGCGGCTGCATCCCCGACGTCGAGGTCGAGCTCCTGGGCCGCTCGCAACTGAGCGTGTTCGTCGACTCGGTCGTCGACCCGGCCAGCCTCGCCGCACACGCCGACTTCCTCGAGCCGGACCTGGAGATCCAGAAGCTGAGCCTCATCAACCCGGTCGCGGGCATCGCCACCGCCGGCTGGGCCAAGCGGCTCCGCGAACTGCCCACCCTGCGCGGGCTGGACGACGAAACGACGCCGGGGCAGCCCTTACCGGCCACCACGAGCCTGCTCGACCTGCCCGGCCGGGTCTACCTGGCCGACGAGGACCCGGCGCTGGTTGAGGCCGACGCCCAGCAACTACGCTTGTGGGAACGAGCCGGCCTCTACATCTCGTGAACGGCAACTATCGCATGGTGCTGCCGCGCCGTCCCGCCGCTCGCTGGCTCCTGGCGGGTTTGACGCTCAACTGCATCGGTCACGGCCTGACCGTACCGTTCCTCTACGTCTACTTCACGACCGTGCGCGATTTCGCCCCGTCCTTGATCGGCGTGCTGAGTGCTCTCATCGGGGCCGTCGCCGTGCTCGTCGGCATCTCGGCCGGCTCCGCGATCGACCGTTACGGCCCGCGTCCCGTACTGGCGACCGCCTTCGTGGTGGCCGGCATCGGCACCGCCGCAATTGGCTGGGCCTCCACACCGGCACTGGCGTTCGTGGCGGTCCTGCTCTACGCCGCCGGCACGGCACCGGTCGCCGGGGCCGTGAACACGATCTTCACCTACACCACGGACGACGACGAGCGGACGCGCATCTTCGGGCTGAGCTTCGCGGCGGTCAATCTCGGCGTGGGGATCGGCGGGCTGATCGGCGGGCTGATCGTGGTCGCCGGTGACCTCGGGAGTTTTCAGCGGCTCTATGCCCTCGACGGCCTCACCTGTGTCATCCCGATCATCGCGATCATCCTGATGGGCCGGGTTGGGCCGTCCGCAGCCAGTACCCGCGAACCTGCTCCCGAAGGCGGTCCCGTCCCCGCGGTCGGGCCGGCCGAGGCCGCCGCACCCGAGCCCACTGTCGCAGCGGACTCCGGTGGGTACCGGGCCGTGCTCGGCCATCGCGCGTTCCGCCGGTTCCTGTTCGTCGCCATGGCTCTCAAGGTCGTGGGTTACGCCCAGTTCGAGGTGGGGTTCGTCGCGTTCGCAACCGTCGACTCCGGAGTGGGGCCGTCGATCGTGTCATGGGCATTCACCATCGACTGCGTCGTCATCGTTCTCGCCCAGGTCACCGTCATCCGCATGCTCGAGGGTCGTAGCCGCAGCATCACCCTCGCCGGGTCCGCCGTCGCGCTGGCGTCGGCCTGGGCGGTCCTCGGGCTGACCGGAACGCTGGGTAGGCCCGGCGGGATCGTCGCGATCGCGGGCGTTTTCGCGTTCGTCACGCTGTTCGCCCTGGCCGAGATGCTGATGGCGCCGGTGATCCCGGCGATCACCAACGCCCTGGCCGTCGAGGGCCGCCGCGGCCGGTACAACACTTCGCTGCAGGCCGCGTCGGTGCTGGCCACCATCGTCGGTCCGCTGACGGCCGCCCCCCTGGTGGGCCACGGCCTCGGTTGGCTGTGGGTCTCTGCGACAGCCGCGGGTGCCCTGCTCGCCGCTCTGGGCGCAACCGCCCTGCGCCGCTCGCTCAGCCCGGCCGAGGACGGATGGGTCCACGCCCGGGTGCCGACCGAAGCACAGGTGGAGCATGCCTGACGGCCGGTTGTTCACCGCCGACGCGCCGTTCCTGCGGGACATGGCGTCCCGGTTTGGTACGCCTCTAATCATGCACGACCTTGCAAGCGTCCGGGAGCGCGCCGACCGGTTGAAGGGGCTGCTGCCGGGCGACGCCCGCTTGCTCTACTCGCTCAAGGCGAACCCGCTGCCGCCGGTGGTGCACGCGCTCCAGCAGGCCGGATGCGGTGTCGAGGTCTCGTCGCTCGGTGAGCTCGGCCTGGTTGGTCCATCGTCGACGATGCTCTTCACCGGCCCGGGAAAATCGAGCGCCGAGATCCGCGCGGCGCTCGGCGCCGGTGCGCTGCTCAGTTGCGAGTCGGCGACCGAGGTGGCCCGGGTAGCTGCAATCGCGCCGGCTGCCGAGGTGGTGCTCCGGGTTCAGCCCGGCCACTCGACCAGCGCAGGATTGTCGATGTCGGACGGGCGCCAGTTCGGGTTCACCGAGGAGGAGGCGGTCGCGATCTGCCGGGACCTGCCCGGTGCCCTCCGGGTGGGTGGTCTGCACTGTTACGTCGGCTCCCAGCTGCCTGACACGGCCGCCCTGGTCACAGCTTTCGAACTCGTCGTCCGCACAGTGACCGGCATCGCTGATGCCGCCGGTCTGACGTTACGGGTCGCTGATCTCGGCGGAGGCTTCGCGTGGCCGTACGCCGCGCCCGGAGCCGGACCCGACCTCGCCGACCTCCCGGATCGACTGGCCCCGATCGTCGCGCCGTTGCGTGCGCGCGGCACCGAGATCTGGTTCGAGTCCGGCCGGGGACTGGTCGCCCCGTCGGGTCGGTTGCTCCTACGGGTGCTCGATGTCAAGGTAAGGTCCGAGCGCACCACCGTCGTTGTCGACGCCGGGGTCAACGTACTGGGTGGCATGTCGGGTCTGGGGCGCGTATTGCGACCCGCGACGGTGCCGCGCAATCTGAGCACCCCGGACGCCGACCCTATGCGGGTCGACATCGTCGGTCCGCTGTGCACGCCGCTGGACCGCCTGGCCGTCCAGGTCGAGGTCCCGCAGCCGCACGTCGGTGATCTGTTGTGCGTCGACAACGTCGGCGCCTACGCGGCGAGCGCCGCGCTGAGCGGGTTCCTGTCCCGCCCGCCGGCCACCGAGCTGGTCGTCGACGGTCTGGACGCGATCGGCTGTTGGCGATTGCGATCGGGCCATGAAGCGCTCGACCCGCCGGGCGGATTAGTCTGAGGCCGTGGCGGCATCCTCGACCAGGACCCGGAAGCCGATGTAGGGCACAGCAGTCAGCTCGTCGGCGGAGAACGAGGTCGTGTTCTCGAAACTGCTCGGATTGCGCACGGTGAACGCGCCACCCTTGAGCAGCCGGGACCCCAGCCCGCCGACCGGCCCGTCGGGGCCGTCGACGACCAACTCGTCGGCGCACCATTCGAAAACGTTGCCGGTGAGGTCGCGCAGCCCGAAGGCATTGGACGGGGTGCTGCCGACGGGCCGGGGTCCATCGGCCTCCGGCGCGTACAGCGGGCGATCGAACGCGTCGCCCAGCGCCCAGCGCAGGCCACGCCCGCCGCCGGCCGCATGCTCCCACTCCGCCGCGGTGGGAAGTCGGGTCACACGGCCGAGCTGCTCGCCCAGCCAGGAACAGTACGCGCGGGCGCCCCACCAGGTCACATGGGTGACGGGCAGATCGAGATCAGCGGCGTCGAGCGCCAACCGGCCGCCGACACAACGGATTCCCACCCCCGGGGTCGGCGGGAAGCCATGCGCACGTGGATCGGCCCGAGGCGCGGGGTCGGCGGCCGCCGAGCAGAGGTAGTCCCAGTACTCCCCCACCGTGACCGGCACGACTCCGAGCCAGAATCCGGTTCCGGGCCCGCCGCCATCGGCGGTCGTGGCCGGAACGGCCGAGAGGACCGGGAGGGCCTGCGTGCGCCGCATCCGGGACGTCATCCCGCCACCGTCACCAGGTTGCCCGCCGACCTCGCGACCCGGAAGCCGTACACCTCACACCGCGTGCCCTCGAAGGCTGCGAGACGAGAGACCGCCGACATGGTGGCCAGGGCTTCCCCGTAGGAACCGCCGCGCACCACCCGGAACGAGCCCTCGGCCGGGCCGTGGGGGTTGCTGACGGGGTCACTCCGGTAGGGCCCGAACCGGTCCTGGCACCACTCCCGCACGTTACCGAGCATGTGGTGCAGACCTGCGGCATCGGGCACGGGGGCGGTGACCGGCACCGGAGTCGGCTCGGCCGAGGAGAAGTTGCCGGCGAGCGACACCCCGGCTCGCATCGCCGCCATCCGTGACCCCGCGTCCAGACTGTTGTGCAGGTCGGGGTCCACGGCCGGCGCGGCGCCCCAGCCGACCCGGCAGGCCGCCTCCCACTCGGCCTCGGTCGGCAGCCGGAATCCGTCGGCGGTGTAGTCGACCGTACGGGCGGCGACGTCGTACACCCGGCGCGCGCCCTCCGCGTCGGACAGCCAGTTGCAGTAGGCGGCGGCCGCCCAGAAACTGATCTGGATCATCGGAAAGTCGGCGCAGCCCGGCCGCAGGACGAATCCCGCCGCGCGATGGACGAAGAAACCCGGGTCGACGCAGTCGATCATCATATGGTCGACCGCACCGGGCGTGTCGGCAAGGAACCGGGCGAAGTCGCCGGCGCTGACGCAGCGGTCGCCGAGCAGGAATGCGTCCAGTGTTACCTCGTGCACCGGCGCAGCCCGGAAGGCGCGCTCCGGAAAACCCATTTCGAAGGTTCGGGCGCCGAACTCGATGAGATTGAACCCGCACCCCGGCACGGTCACGGACAGTGATTGCTTATCGATTTGCCTCACCGCGCAAGCGTAGGACAGCCCGCGCGTCGCGAATAGACGTCTTCGGCGCTTCGGCGTGAAAGATCATAGTGGCCCGTTGGCAGTGCCGCCATGAGTGACACCGACCTAGACATTGATCATGGTTGCTGGTTACCGTCAGGTCATGTACCGTCACCCGGAGGACTGACCACTTAGGAGGATAACCCGCTGTGGCGTTCAAAACATTGGAGATGGCCAAACTCGGGTCAGAGCACCTTCGCGCGCTGGAAATCGGGGTCACGTCCCGATGCAACTTCAGGTGTGACTACTGCGGCGCCTACGACTTGACCGAACGCAGGGTGCTGGACGTCGATCAGGTCGCCAGGGTCATCGACAACCTACCCGACCTCGGGCGCGTCAAGCTGTCCGGCGGCGAGGTCCTGCTGGAGTTCGAAATCTGCGAAGGCATCGTGCGCTACTGCACGAGCAAGGGAATCGAGACGCAGATCAACTCCAATGGCACCGTTCTCAACGAGGAGAAGTTTCGCCGCCTGGAGGACGCAGGCCTTGGCGTGCTGCACTTCTCACTGAATCATACCGACGCGCAGAGCCACAGCAACTTCTACCGGGTCACCGAGAAGATGTTTCCGAAGATCGAAGCGGCGATCCGCCGGTCAGTGGCGTCGGAGTCGATCGACACGGTCGTCGAGACCATCTTGTTCAACGAGACCCACCAGCGGATGGCCGAGATTCACCGGTTCGCCGCAGAGCTCGGTGTACGCAAGCACGAGATCCAGATGGAGATCCCGAGCATCCACCAGGGGTACGAGAACACTCTCACCGACGACACGCTGATGGACGCGATCGCCGGCCTGTGCGAGGCCCGCGATCCCCGCACGACACTGTACTTCAGTTGCCTCTCAGCATATTTCAAGCCGAAGAGCGACGCCTGGAACCGGCTGCAACCGTTGTTGCGCGACCCCGGAGTGATCTACGCGAGCTGTATTGAGGGCAAGGCCCAGCTGCATCTGCACTCAAACGGCGATGTGATGATCTGCGAGCTGGGCAACCCGGACGTCATCGGTAACGTCTTCGAGACCGACATCCTGACGATGTACGAGGAGAGCCCGCAACTCAAGGCCTTCGTCGAGAAAAAGCACGAGGAGGAGGCGTTTTCCTGCTTCCGCCACTTCGACAAGCCGGGGCAGAAGGTCGAAAATCCTGGAGGTCTCCGGCTTGCGGTTCCGGTGGCCATCTCGACGCGGCCCGCCGATTGACCGTGCCCGACTGTCTACCCGGGTTCGAGCCCCTCGCCGGGCCGGTTCGCCCGGGCGTCGTTCTCGGGGTCATTGGCCATGACATCCACGTCGTCGCCAACCGCATCCTGGAGATCGGCCTGAGTGAGACCGGCATGCGGCCCTACAATCTCGGCACGTCCAACACCATTGACGACTTTGTCGACGCCGCGGCGGAGACCGGCGCGCGGGCGGTCCTGGTCTCCTCGCTCAACGGCGAGGGGGAGGTCGCTTGCGCAGGTGCTGGTGACCGTTTCGACGCGGCGGGCCTGGGCCACGTGCTCCGCTACGCCGGCGGCAATCTCGTGGTGGGCAGTCGGCCCACCGCGGAGGTCGAGCGGGTCTTCCTCGGCTACGGTTTCCACCGGGTGTTTCACCAATCGGTCAGCTTCGCGCCCGTCTTTGCCGCACTCCGCGCGGACCTGCTGCAGGCCGCCGATGGCTGACCCGCAGCTCGCCGCCGGAGCTGGACACGTCGACGATCGCTGGGACCTCGCCGCGGAGCGTTCCCGGTTGTTGTACGAGGCGCGCGACGTCGTGGCCGTCGAGCTCGCCGAGTCGGCCGCGTTCCTCGCCGGGCTGGCTCCCGACCGGTTCGCCTCGGTCGCCTACCGGGCCCGTCCCGGTCGACCCTTCGTTCAACCTCGAGGCGGAGTCCCCGACCTAGCCCAGCAGCGGTTGCTCACCCAGGCGCTCGACGCTGCGGGCGCTGACTTCCTGCCGCTCACGGTCGACAGCGTGACGCGGCACAACGATTACGCGGAGGCCGCACGATTGCTCGAGGTCGGCCGGCGGGAGGGTCGTGACCTGCTCAACGGGTACCCGCTGGTGTGTCACGGTGTCGAAGCCACTCGTGGGCTGTACGAGGGGATCGCCCGTCCTGTCAGTCTGCGGCACGGCACGCCCGACGCACGCCTGCTCGTCGAGGTCGCGCTGGCGTCAGGAATCGCCGAGATCGAAGGCGGCGGACTGTCGTACACGCTGCCGTATTCCAAAAACTTCCCGCTGGATCGAGCCCTGTCGCACTGGCAGTACGTCGACCGGCTGTGCGCACAGGTGGGTCCGACCGACCGGCCGGTGCACCGCGAGTCCTTCGGCCCGCTCACTGCGACTCTCGTCCCACCGGTGATCACGATCGCAGTGCAGGTCTGTGAGCTCGTGCTGGCCGCTGAGCAGGGCGTCCGGTCCTTCGCCGTCAGTTTCGGCCAGTCCGGCAACCTCGAACAGGACCTTGCGACCGCCGACGTGCTGCGCGACCAGTCGCATCGCTGGCTGGCCCACCTCGGTCTCGGCCCGGTGGAGCTGCGGCTGGTCTATCACCAGTGGATGGGGGCCTTCCCGGTCGAACCGGAGCTCGCCTGGCAACTGATCGCCGTGGCCTCGACGATCAGCGCTCTGGTCGCCGCCGACAAGGTAGTGATCAAAACCCCGAGCGAGGCGCTGGGCATTCCGTCGCCCGAGAGCAACGCCCGGTCGGTGCGCGCAGTCCAGTACGTTCTGGACATGCTGGCCGCGCCGAGCGTACTGCGTAGCGACGCCGTCTCCGCTGAGGCGGATCTGATCGGGCAGGAGGTCGACAGCGTGCTGGGGCGCGTGTTCGACCATCCTTCGGCCTCGCTGGTCGCGGCGGTGCACCGAGCAGTGCTCGACGGCACCCTCGACGTACCGTTCGCCCCGCACGAGGCCAACGCGGGACGGCTGGTGTGCGGGCGTAGCGCCGACCGTCGCATCCGGATCGTCACGCCAGGTGCGGTGCCGATCGGTGCGGCGCAACTACGCCGCGAGCGGGAGCTGTTCGAAGGCACCGCACCCGACGACCGACCGCTCTGGGAACGTCTCCTGCACGACGTCCGGATGCTGGCATGAGCTCTGTGCGACTCGTGGACGTCGGCAGCACCGTCATCAAAATCTGCACAAGCACAACCACGCACGGCGTCGGCCCGGTGACGCGGATTCCGCGCGACCCGCAGCGCGCTCCCGGCCGGCAGGTGCTCGACCTGGTCGCCGCGAGCGGCGACGCGGACCTGCCCATGCGGGCCTGCAGCTCGGCCAACGGCGGACTGCGGGTCGGAGTTGTGGGCCTGACCTACCGGCACAGCGTCCGCGCCGCGGTCGCGGCGGTCGCTGACGGCGGCGGCAACCTCGTTTACCGGCAGACGCTCGGTGAGCCGGCTCCGGCGATCCAGCCGGTGGACGCCTTGGTCGTGGCCGGCGGCGTCGACGGCTCGGATCTAGCCCCTCTGCGCGCGGCCGTGCAGCGATTCAATCTCGACGCCTACCCGCACGATGTGCTCATCTGGGCAGGGGCGGACGACCCCGCCAGCACCCGGTGCCTGTCGCCGGCGATCCAGGTTCCGAATGTCCTCGACCGTGCGCTGCGCCCGGCGACGTCAGGGCTCGCAGGCGCCGTACGCGATCTCTATCTCAGCGATCTCGTCGACCGCAAGGGCCTCGCCGACCTCGCCGCCGCCGTCAGCGGCCCGATCGAGCCGACTCCCGTCGTCGTCGGAGCCGGCGTCACTGCCCTGGTCACCGACCCGCTCGTCCGTGCCCTCGCGCCCGGGCTCGCCGAACCGATGGTCGTCGTCGACGTCGGCGCGCGACGACCGACGTGTTCGTCAGCCCCGAACTACGGGCCGACACGGTCAGCCGCGCCGGATGCCAAAGCCCGGTCGTGCGCCGTGTGTTCACCGATCTTGGTGTGGCTGCGTCACGAGCCGGGTTGCTGCGCCGGGCCCGTCACCAGCAAGTCGTCTTCGATCTGATCGCCGCGCTGCGGCCCCGCGACGCCCGCCCGCTCTACTCCGCGCTGTCGGGCGGCGACGCCTGCGCCCTGCCGAGGGCCGACGCGGTACTCGCCTGTGTGTTCCTCGCCTTGCGAGCGGTGACCGACACCACGGGTCCGGACGCGGTGCACCTCGACCGCGCGCTCGGCTTCCTGGTGACCGGGGGCGCGATCCTCGGGGACCCGGCTGACCGCGGCGACAACGTGGGGGGCAGTTCAGCCGACCACGGCGGGTCGATCATCGACGATGACCTACTCGGCCGAGTAATCTCGGCGGCCTGCCGGCGCACCCGGTCGGCGACGGTCGCGGTCGACACCGGCTATCAACTGTGGGCCCACGGCCTGAGGAGTTGCCGATGACCGCCGCTGACTCGTGGTTCACCGATCCGCTCGGCGGCTCGAGCGACGCGGAGTGGGACGAGTTGGCCGGCAGCCACTTCTACTGCTCGGCGTACTGGCTCCGGTTGTGTGCCTTGGAATCGGCCACCGGCGGCGGTGTCCGGGTGGAGGTTGACGGCGGTGGGCGAGCCGCCGTGCCGGTGGCCAGGGTGGGCTTCGATCCGCACCCCAATGTCAATTGGAACTACCGGCTCGACCAGGCGGGACTGCCCCGGATTGCGCCGCACGGCATCGCCGTCGCTCAGATCCGCGGGTACCTCACCCACCTGCTGACGACGCCGGGGACCGACCGCGTAGCGGCGGCGGCTGCCGTTCTGGCCGCCGTCCGAGCAGCCCGGACGGATCTCGACGATGGCGTCCGCGTCGGCCTCTACCTAACCTCTCCCGATGTCGAGGTGTTCCGCGCCGCCGGGGTAGAAGCAGTCCCGGTCGCGTTGTCTTTGGATGCCACCGTCCCGATCCCGGGTAGCCGTGCGGCCTGGCTGGCGGCGATGACCGGCCACCGGTCTCGACGCATCCGCAGTGAGGTCCGTAGGTTCGAGGCCGCGGGGTACCAGGTCAGCCGTCACCGGCTCGACGAGGTGTACGCCGACGTCGGCCGTCTCGCTGCGCAGGTCCAGCACCGCTACGGCTTCGACATCGACGTCGACGCGCTGGTGGAGGGGTTCCGTCAGCACGGGTCGTTCGCACGAGAGCGAGCCCAGGTCCTGCTGTGCCGACTCGACGGCCTCGCCGTGGCCTGCAGCGTCTTCTATCGCGACGGCGACACGGTCTACCTGCGCGCGGCAGGGTTCGACTACCAGAAAGTCGGGCGGTCCGGCGAATACACGGCGCTGGTCTTCTGGCTTCCCAGCGGGTTGCCGGGCGTCCGCAAACTCCACTTGGGCGGGGGTTCGCCGGAGGCCAAGGCACTACGGGGTGCGCGACTGACGGCGTTGTGGCTGCTCGACCTGTCTGAGAACAGTGCGCTCATCGCCCACGAAAAGCTCCTCCGCGAGCACAACCGCCGGCGCTACGAGGGCCTGCTCGAGGGCCCGGCAGCAGTGGCGGCCGCGCTGGAACCGGCCGAATGGGAGGCCTACATATGAGGGCCGAATTCACCATCTCCGAGCTCAGCGCGGCTGCGGCCGCGCAATTCGGCGACGCCGTGGCCGTCAGCGACGGCAGGTGCTCGTTGACCTTCGCGGATCTTCACCGGGCCGCCTTGGCGACGGCCGCGCTGCTGGTCGAGGCCGGCGTGCGCCCGGGTGACCGTGTCGGCATCTGTATGGACAAGACGGTGGCACAGGTCGTGATCACGCTCGCCGTCCCGTGCGCGGGTGCGATCCTGGTTCCGATCCTGCCGGCCCTGAAGGCCGACAACATCGCCCACCTGGTTGCGGATTCCGGCATGGTAGCGGCCGTGTGCGACGACAACCGTCGCGGCGAGCTGACGAGCGGCGCCCCGCAGCTGACATTGTGGACGGCAGGTCAATTGTGGGACGGCACGGTGGCCCGCGAGCCGGCGCCGCCGGCGATCCCGCGCATCGGCAGCGACGTCGCCGGAATCATCTACTCGTCGGGCTCCACCGGCCGTCCCAAGGGCATCATGATCAGTCACCGCAACGTGGTGGACGGCGCTCACATCACCGCCCGCTATCTAGGGACCCGCCGCGACGACCGGATCGGCTCGGTGCTGTCGCTGAACTTCGACTACGGCCTGAACCAGCTGTGGCAGAGCCTGCTCACCGGTGCCCGGTTGTGCCTGCACACGCTCATCCTGCCGGGCGACCTGTTCCGGTTCGTCGAGTCCGAGCGGATCACCGTGCTACCGGTCATGCCCGCCATCGTTACGCGCATGTTCGACCCGAGGGTGTTGCGGCGCTGGCCCGAGCAGAACCTGAGCTCGGTCCGTACCGTTACCACGTCCGGCGGGCCCGTGTCGCGGACCATGGCGGATCAGCTGCGCCGGGCCTTCACCGAGGCGGAACTGTTCCTCATGTACGGCCTAACCGAGGCGTTCCGGTCGACGTACCTCGAGCCGGCGCAACTCGACAAGCGGTTCGGGTCGATCGGTCGGGCCATCCCCGACGTACAGATCCTCGTCCTCGATCCGGCCGGCCGCGAGGTCGGACCGGGCGAGCCGGGCGAGCTCGTCCATCGTGGCGGGTGCATCGCGAAGGGGTACTGGAACGCGCCGGAGGCCACTCGGGACCGGTTCCGCACTCTCCCGGAATTTCCTGGTGAGACAGTCGTTTTCAGCGGCGACATCGTCACGCGTGACGACGAGGGTTTCCTGTGGTTCGTCGGCCGTCGCGACGCGATGATCAAGACGTCCGGCTTCCGGGTCAGCCCGGCCGAGGTCGAGGAGGTGGCCAACCAATTCGCCGGGGTGCAGTCGAGCGTCGCGTTCGGCGTGGCCAACATCGAGATCGGTGCCGACATCGCCCTGGCCTACGTCGTCGACGCGGCACCCGGAACCCCCGGGGAGACGGTGGACGAGGCGGAGTTCCGGCACTTCCTCCGGCGGCGGTTGCCGGGTCACATGGTGCCCCGTTACCTGGTGTCGCAGCCGTCATTTCCGGTCACCGGAAACCAGGGAAAGATCGACCGCCGCTCTGTGCGCGACACCGTGTTGGAGGTTCTGGCTCTACCGGCACGGAGCACCGAGGTGTAGGAAATCCCGGTCGCAAACGGTCGTGTTCGGCTGAACTGATCTGCCCGTCGTTGTCCCAGCCCAGGACCACAGCTCGAGCACACGAAACCCGGTTTGCGACCGGCGGTCGGCCGCGGTGACCCGCGTTGGCACCGGTTCACCCCGGTTGGCATCCGCTGGAGAGCACACACCGCGCACATCACCGAAGATCACCGACGTCCGCCCGACGACCGCGGGCCGCCGCCATCGGCGAACCTCGGAGCGCCAGCCCGGGGGCAACGTGGACCCACCGTGAGGCCGGCTGCGAAGTCCCCACCAGCGTCGGCAATACCCGATGTGAGCGGGTCGGCCATGCGACCGGGCAGCGGGCTGCGGTCATCCCCGCGAGCACGCCGCAGGCTGAGGTCGAAGACTTTCCGCTCTACGAAGTCTGCCGTTTCAAGGTGAGTTGCCGTTGGCGTCATCGACCCCGGATCCACTGCAGTACGTCATGCGGGTGACTGCCCGGGTCCTCGATCGGGTGGAACACCTGCGCGATCCTGCCCTGCTCGACTACCAGGGTCTGCCGGCGGAGCATCGTGCTTCCGGCCACGGTGAAGGTGGGTAGACGCAGCGCCCGGGTAAATTCCAGATCCTCGTCACTCACCAACGGAAACGGCAGACGCAGCCGCGCCACAGCCGCCTGCTGCTCCTTCCGGGACTGGGTCGAGACGCCTATGATCTCCGCGTCCGACGCGGCGAAGTCGCGGTCGAGGTCGCGGAATCGACAGGACTCAGCGGTGCAGCCAACCGCACCGGGGATCGTGGCCCAAGACTCGGGCATTTGGATGTCCGGTGAACTGATCCTGGGATAGCCATACAGCACGAGGTAGCGGCTGCCTTTCGGTGCCCGGTCGACGGCCAGCCGGCCGCCGCTGGTTGCCGGCAAGGAAAGGCCGGGCAGCACGGTACCGACCACCGCGACGCTCTCGGTCACGTCCTGCTCCATGCTCAACCTCCGGATCGGCTGTCGCCGCCGCTCGTCGATGCGCCGGTGCGCCTGGAGACCACGCAGCGGCACCTTCAGGTCCACCGTGTACACGTTCCTCGTCCACGGGCCGGACACGATGGCCGCGCCGCCAATCCTACGGACGCGTCGACGAGCGAGTCGACCGCACCGCCGCCTTCCCGGCTTCTTGCGGAACAACCGTCATCGATATGGCGTGATTCTCACCACAGACCGATATTTCGACCCATATTGACAGCGCTTGTTAGCATCCTTACACTTCAGTGAATGTTCTTCCGATATCGAAGTGGTCCTTCCAGGGCGGCGCGAGCATCGGTACGGAATAGGCGAGGAGCCCAACATGACCTGGTCGAATCCCGGATTCTTCGTGGCCGTTTGCGGCATCGACGGCAGTGGCAAGACCACCCAGGTGGGGTTCCTGGAGAGCAAGCTCGCGGAACGGGGAGAAGTCGTACGGACCCGGCAACCGACGGATCTATATCGCCAGGACCCCATGGTCCGCACCGTCCTCGACATGGAGCAGGATGATGAGTCCGTGCTTCCCGAGATCGGCCTGCTGGCGGCTTTCGACCGTTATCGACACGTGCGCGAGGTGGTAAAGCCCGCGTTGCGCGCCGGGAAGGCGGTGGTCACGGATCGATACGTCTACACCGGGTTCGCCTACATGTTGGCTCGCGGAATGACCATCGAATGGTTGACTACGATCTATCAGTATCTCCCCGCGCCGGATCTCACCATCTTCCTCGACGTGCCTCCGGAACTGGCGATCGAGCGAATCATCATGCGCGACGGTTCTTCCAAGAAACGGGAGGAACTCGATCTGGAGCGGATGCGTGCCGTTCGCGCCAACTTTCTCAACCACCCGTGGGGCGATGTCAATTACCACGTGTTGGACGGTACGGCTCCACAGGAAGAGGTTCGGGCGGGGATCAATAAACTGGTCGATGCCTTCGACCCCCGTTAGGGGTCCCAGGAATCCTCATCAACTCAAGTACTCCACGACCCCCGCGTGCACGAGCTCGTCGATCAGCTCGACGACATCGCCCACGATCCCCTCGGCAGGCATCTCGAAATCCTCGGCCACAAGCTCACTTATCCGCTCCAGACTGCGCGATCCGTCGATGCAACGGAAGATGACCTCGGCAGTGTAGGAGAGGGTCAGCGGCTCACGGCCGCGGGCCTTGTCATGGTCAGGTCCGGCAACGATCAGCCCACCGCCGACCCGGCGGAGACGCGCGTCAAGCCGCACGGAGGGAACTGCCGACGTCACGTCAACGCGGCTTGTCATTGATATTTACCTCCATGGCGATCCGCTGACACAGACGTATCACGCTGGTGATCCAGGGCTTTGGTGAACGCTCGTCGAGGTCACGCATCGTCTCGATCGCCCAGTATTCGTCGAAAGTCAGCACGCTCTGGTCAGCGCTGCGGAAGCGGTTCGGACGCCACTTCGGCCTACGCCCCGGTTCGCCGTGTGCCGTCAGCAGGGCCTCGATCGACATCTCGAACGCCGTCCGCACCGCAAGAATGGCGTTGTGTACGTCATTCGCGGCCATTTGCCCGACCGCGTCCTCGATGAACGTATCGGACGTCTGCAACGCGTGAGTGACGAGAATAGGGATCATCGCCGACTCGCGCAGCGGCTCCAACACGTTCCGGTCGTACCACTCCTGACCGGAGATGGGCCGTGCGTGCAACAGCCTTTCGATCAAGTCACGCTGCCGCATGTCGACGTTGGCGCCGCCGGTGTCCCCGACCTCGTAACGACTCCAGGAGAACCGCTCGATGATCTGGCGAATCTGGCTCGTCCGCCAGTACTTCAAGTCCCATTGCACGCCCTCCACGACAAGACCGTCCACCCCCATCTCGGCGACATCCAGGTCGACGGCCTCGCTACTGGCACCCGGTGCCGAGGGTTGATCGGGCATTATTACGTAAAGGTCGACGTCACTCGTGGCGTTACCCCATCCGCGCGCCAAAGAACCGGCCGCGAAAGCGCAGAGATGCGAATCCGGCAACAAGCCGCGCTCGTGTAGGACAGCGAGACCCTTCGTCAGATCCACCTGCACGGTCATCGCTCCCTAATGGATGTCTGTGACGTCACGGCAGCATACCAGCTTCCATAAAGGACTCCCGTGTTCGCTGATCGTCCAGGGCACCGACCTCGGCCAGGTATCGCACTGTCGACGCGGCTGCCGCCGCGATGCGTCGGTCGGTCTCTGCGGCGTCGTGAGTTTCCATGATCACTGTTGTCGCTTCCGCCGTTGTCAGGCCGATGCCGACCAGCATGCGCAGCCCCGCGCCGTGGTCCGGGGCCAGAAATGTCCTGATCAGCTCGGGAAACCAGCAGCCGATCAGCCGCCGATCCCTGTGACCCAAAGCGGCCCAGAAATAGGTCAACAACTTCCGGAAATAGGCATGGTGCCGTCCCTCGTCGAGAGCGTGGTCTTGGACGAGATCACGTACCGCCGTCGGCAACCTGGTATCCCTGGGCAGGTCCGCCAGGACCGCGGAGATCAGGGTCTCACTGACGATCGAAAATGCCAGGTCGACGTAACCAGCGGCCTCCGCGCCGAGCTCATGGCGGATTTGGTTGAGCCTGGTCACGAAGTAGGGATCCGGCGAGACGTTGCTCGGCAGTCCGAGCGTCCTCTCGATCTGATGTGTCAGATCGTCCGAGAACTGGGCGTGCCACGCCTCGTCAGTGGTGATCGCGAAGGCATCGGCCTTCATGCGGTCCGGCAGTACGAGGCCGCTTCGGTTGCGCGCGATCATGGACGTCACCGGAATGACGGCGACCGATTCCAACTCGGTGGTGAAATGCAGGTATTGGTAGAGACGCTGCACGAGCAACGCGGAGGTCGCGTCCGGTCCCCGAGCGGCGACGAGGGGATGGGTCACACACGGCACGAGTTCTGGCGGGAAGAACAGGAAGCCCTCCACGTCCTCGCCCAGCAGCCGGCGGGGACCGTTGCGAACGCTGGCCTTGGCATCCCAACTGTTGAACGGGCTGCGATACACCGGCTCTTCCCGCACCGTGGCCGCGATCTCGGCGATCCTCGCCTCCATGCTGACAACCGCGCCATGCGGCACCGCCTCGGCCATGTCAGTGCCCACCAACCACGGCGTCCTCGCGGACGCTGGTCTCCGGATGTGGGGCCAACTCCCGCACCTGCCGAACGGCCAGGACGCCGAGACTGGCCACGAGGATGGCCGCACCAGCGCCCAGGAGGCTCAGCCGCTCGCCGATCACCTCCGCCACGGGACCCGCCGCGGCCATACCGAGTGGGATGAGTGCTACGGAGACCATCCAGTCGTAGGAGAAGACACGTGATATCTCGCTCGACGGAATGTGTTGCTGCAACGTCGTGCTCCAGATGGATCCCAGGCCCAGCACGAGCGACATGAGACCTGCCGACACCGCGATGACCAGCACGGGCGCGCCGACGGCTATCATGATCAGAGGTAGCGCCCCGAGCGAGTTCGCGAGATTGCTGACCACCAGCGGCCGCCGCGGACGGACGTTCAAGCCGATGAGCGCGCCCGCCAGGGCACCAATGGCTCCGCCCTGGACGATGGTCGCCCAGCCCATCTCCCCGTGGTGACCGCTGATGATGACCATCGGCCCCACGACGAAGTAGAAACATCGCATCAGGTTCCAGATGCAGTAGACAATCAGGTTGGCCCACAGCCAGGTGCGGCTACTCACCGCCCGCCAGCCCTGGATCAGGTCGCTGACGAACGTCGACCGTTCCCGGGAAATGTGCGGAATGCGTAGCAATGACAGCAGGGTGAGATTGACCGCGAACGTCAGCGCGTCGAACAGAAGGGCCCACCCAGCCCCGACGGTCACGACCAGCGTCGTCCCGATGACGGGGCCCAGGAGGAAGGCCGAACGTCTCGCCAGACTCGCCAACGCATTCGCCTGCTGCAGATGCTCGCGATCCACCGTCGCGGGCACGATGCCGCTGGCAGCCGGCAGATACACGCCCAATGCGCCACCGGCCAGCGCCGACGCCACGGCGATGTGCGCGATATCCGGGTGGCCGGAGAACAGCTCGATCGCCACGATCACCTGCGCCGCGGCCCGCAGCGCGTCGGCCGCCATCATGATCTTCTGTCGGGGCAGCCGGTCGGCCCACACCCCGCCGATCAGCGTCATCGAAAGCTCGGCCAGCGCCGCGGCGCCGAGCACGATACCGAGATCCGCCGCAGACCCGGTGGCGCCGATGATCCCCAGGGTGAGAGCGATCGCGCTCACCGCATTGCCCAGTTGGGACACCGAGAGGCCGGTCCAGTAGAGCCGGAATCGCCTGTCCCGCAGGGGAGCGAACGTCCGACGCGCCCAACTGTCGGCCGCCGTGGAGTCCTTCATCACTCAAACCACGACCTGCCGGGCGATCTGACGGCAGGTCGTCACGACCCGCCGAACCCAGATCGCGGGCTCGTCCGGCTGAAAGTCCTGCATCGTCTCGATGGCCCAGTAGTCCTCGAACGAGATGACGTCCTGCTCCACCGCACGGAAGCGGCGGGCGCGCCACTTTCCGCTCTGCCCGTACTTGCCCTCACCAGCCAGGAGCGCGTCGATGACATTGCCGAACGCCAGGCGGGCCGACAATACGGCGCTCTCCACGTCACCGGACTCGAGCTGGCCGATCGCGTCCTCGATGAACAGAGTGGTGTAGTTCAACGCCCGCGACACCATGAGCGACCGGATGGCCGTCGACCGAGTCTGCTCGCGGCGGCGCTCTAGCCAGCCCGCGCCCGCGAGCGGCACGGCGTGGTCGACCCGCTCGAGGAGACGCAGCTCGGGCCAACTGAGTCGGTCGCCCGACACGTCACTGGAGTAGAACTCCTTCCAGGAAACCTTGTCCAGTAGTTGGTCGACCTGACCATCCTGCCAATATTCGATGTCGAGCTTGTGATCATTCGTCGTCAGCTGGGATACGGCCACCGCATCGGGCTGAAGACCCACCCGATGCGCGCTCACCACCCCGCTCGGCGCCTCATCGCAGATCACGTAGATGTCGATGTCACTACCGGTGTTGCCCCAGCCCTGCACCACGGAGCCGGCGACGAAGACCGCCTCGTAGGAAGACGGCAGCAGGTCATGCTCCACCAGCGCCAGGAGATGGTCGGAGTAGTCCTCAGCCATCGACCGTCGCTCCAGTCACTTGCAGAATCCTTTGCTCCACGGCCTCGTAGACGAACAACTCGACATCTGTCCAGGAACCGCCCGCGAGGTTCAGCAGGTCCTCCACCGACCGGACGCCGTCCACGCCGGCCAGGAACCGACGCCAGACGGGGTTTTCGTTGTCGATGACGTACTCAATTTCGCCATTGAGGACGAGGAACCAGTCGTCGTCGTCCATCGAGCGCAGCAGGAGGGCCTCTGCACCGAATTCGAGCACCGCCTTGTCGTGCACCACCGGTCGGTATCCCAGGTGCTCCACGACGTGCCCGTTCTCGGCAGAGAGGTCATCGACGTCGACGGCACTCAGCCTGATGTCCACCGGCCGCTTGACGATCGGCGCCGGCAGCTCCGCAGCCATCGAGGCGAGCAGCCCGACGTTGATCGCTTGAAGGGCGAGTTCGACGTCCTGGCTCTCGGGCCGATCCGTGAGCCGGTGAAGGAGCTTGCGAACCCCGGCGGCGTTGAAGTAATCGGCGGCATCCGATCCCGCGAGCGCCTCCTCGACGAGCGCGTAGCCGTCCTGCGACAACATGCGGGCCAGCATCCGGTAGGTGTGTTGCTCGCCCGCGCCGTAGTAGAACGGTACCTTCGGCCGATCCACGATCGAGGCTGGCAGGAGGTGACGGGTCGCGTCGCGGAGGATGCGCTTGTCCCACAAGAGGCGACTGCGCTGAGCCGCAGGGACACCGACCACGAGCTCCACGAGACGATGGTCGAGGAACGGGACTCTCGCTTCGATGCCGCTGCCCGCAGCGGTCCGGTCCTCGTGCCAGCAGTTGTACTGCTGGATCTTGGCGTACTCGCGCTCGAGGAAGACCTGGTAAGGATCGGCCGGGGTGGTGGCCCCCATCCGGAAGACGACGTCGTCCTGGAAGATCGGCTCCGACAGCTGGCTCCACCACGGGGCGAGTTCGGGCCGCCGGTAGAGGGCGCCGTTGCGCAACATCGCCGCCAGCGAGCCCTCGAACGAGTCCCAGCCCTCCCCGAGGCCATAGTCCACCGAGTAGCCGCCGTTGAACTCGTCCGACGCCGCGCCCAGCAGCATCCCGCGCAGCTCGGGGCGTTCGGCGCGCGCGTACCGGTGCAGCTCGTGCTTGTAGAACTGCTCGACACCACAGAGCGGGGTCTCCAACAGCCACAGAAGCCGCTTCCACTCCTCGACGGAGGGCACTCGGGCAGCGTCGAACACGACTTGGTGGTTCGGCAGTCCCAGATGGTTCGCCACTCGACGGGCATTCTCCGCGTCGCCGTTGACGTGGGTGCTACCGGTCAGGGCGGTGAACGTGTGCAGCTGGGTGCCCTGCCCCACGGCCAGGGCCGCGACGGCGCTCGAGTCGATGCCACCGGACAGGAACAGGCCGAGCTCGGCGTCAGCCGTCGCGCAGTCCGCCACGGACTCCGCCAACAGCGCACCGTAGCGCTCGGTGAGCTCACTGTCCGACATACTCTCGCCCGCGCCTGCCGTGGGGAAGTCCCAGTACCGCCGCTCTCTGGTGGCGCCCGTGCCGAGATCGATCTCAATGACGGTGGCGGCGGGGACGCTCTGGATCTCCTGGAACCAGGTCGTCTGTTTCATCGGCACCAGCACCGGGGCGGACGACATCATAGGATGGATGAGGGCGCGACCCCAGTCGATTTTTCGCGGCGTCTCCGGATCGGCGAATAGCGCCTTTATCTCGGAGGAGAAGACGATTCTTTCGGCGGTGCGGTGGTAATAGAGCGGTTTGATCCCGAACCGGTCCCGGGCGAGGACGAGCTTGTTGGCCCGCCGGTCCCAGAGCACGATGGCGAACATGCCGTGCACATTCTCCAGGAACCGGATGCCGTGGCGGGCGTACTGGCTCAGGAGAACTTCACAGTCGGACCCGGTCAGCAATTTCTGACCCGCTGCGAGCTGGCGATGATTGTAGACCTCGCCGTTGGCGATCAGGACCAACGACCCGTCGGGGCTGACCAAGGGCTGCGCGCCGCCCTCCGGGTCGACCAGGGACAACCTCGTGAACGCGAGCCCCACGGCGCCCTCGCGCGTGACCTCGCGGTCGTCCGGGCCGCGGTGACCGATGGTGGTCGCCATCGCGCTCAGAATGGCATCCGCATCGTCCGCCAGCGGGCACCCGTCAACACGCGCAAGCCCTCCGAGACCGCACATGGTCGCACCCCTTTTCCGTGGGCAGTACATCGTGCCGTAATCCACAATGTACCGGCGCTGCGGCTTGGTAGCCGCAGCGCCGGATACATCACTTGTTGTCGCGCAGGACGGTGCCGTAGGTCACCTTGGTGGCGGCCGGCTTCTGGTACTTCTTCATGGTATTCCTCCCTTCGATGTCTCGGGGACGACGAAACCCTATGCCGGCCGTTTGAACCCGGACTAGCGATTCGGCCCACGCCGAACACGGCCCGGACGCGGCAGGGCCGTCATCAGTAGGGGCCCAGCAGGTCGAGAAGCGAGCGTCCTGCCTGGTCAAGTTCATAGAGGACCTGCCCGCCCACCCTTCTCCGGAGCACCAGGCCGCAGGCGTGGAGCGTCTTCAGGTGTTCCGAGACGGTGCTCTTCGCGAGCGCGAGCCGACGGGACAACACCGACGTCGTGCTGGGAACGACCACGGCGCGCATGATGGAGGCCCGCCCACCGCCGATGAGCATGGTCAGTGAGTCCTCCCGCAGCCGCCGGGTCAGGTCCGGGCTGTCGCTCAGCACCGAAGCGCCCCGGGCCTGGAAGGGCATCGCGATCCGACCATGGGAATCCGTCGCCGACATCATCAGTCCGCGAGCGAACACCATCGGCACGAGCACCGGACAGGCGTCTCGGACCAGGGCTGCGCCCCGGACCCCGGGCACCTCGAGCAGGGGCGGGTTCCACCTGAAGGTGCCGTGCAGGTCGGCGAGCAGGCTGGCCCCACCCCGGGTGGCCAGCATCCGGGACCGCAGCAGCAACTCCTCGTCGAGGACGGAACGTATTGCCGCCCACCGCGGGGCCAGCGCATGGTCCCAGAAGCGCGACACTTCCTCGGTGTACCACCGCAGCGAGCCAGCTGGGTCAGCGGCGAAACGCACCAGTGGGGCCGGAACCTCGCCGGGAAAGAGCCGGACGATCTCGGCGCGTACCTCGTCGGGCGCGGTCGCCGCGGACCTGGCCAACTCGTCGAGGAGCGCGTTGCCCGAGCCGTCGGGGATGGGGGCGACGAATCCGGGTAGCTGTGGCGCCGTCACGGCGTACAGCTCGGCGAGATCGGTGGGGAAGTGCTGCCAGGCGGCGCGCGCCCAGTCACTGAACGGCCAGCGCATGTAGTGGGGGCCACGGCGGAGGCTGACCAGACTCGCGGCCAGCTCCCACAGGGGGCTGATGGCGATTCGTGTCCGTCCCAGCGCGGCGTCGTCCATCTCGACCCGTACCTGGTTATCGGCCGTCGCCTCCGTCCATACGTCGTACGGCAATGGCTGAGCTGCTCCCACGGACACCCCCGAAGTGTTGTCGAGCGGCGCCGACGGCCCTGTGCGGGCGGGACCCATCACCGGGTCCTTGTCCGCGCCGAACCCGTACGAGCCTAGATTCCCGCCTACGGTCCGGAAAGGACGGATCGACGAAGCTATGCTGTGATGACGGTCGTCCGCGAGCCGGTCACCGCCGTCCGCGCACGCACGCGCGTCACCCGCCGGCCGCAATCGACGGACCCAGTGGAAGGATGGTTGCCGAGTGATCGAGGCGGCCGTAGGCGGTGCCCGAGTCAGTGTGCACGGACCCCTCGCGGAGGACGCCGAAACGCTGCGTGACCAACTCATCGACGACCGAGTGCCGACCGGCATCACCGAACGGAAACTGTCGATGTGGCCCCCCTCCGTGGCTGCTGACGTCGTGCCTCGCATGACATGGCTCGACCTCCCCACGTCGTCCTCCGACCTGCCCTCGGTCGTGCACGGGCTCGCCGCCGAGCGCGCCGAACTCGACCGCGTCGTGCTGCTCGGCATGGGTGGTTCGTCGCTGGCCGCAGAGGTCATCGCGGTAGCCGCGGAGCAACCCCTGCGGGTTCTGGACACCACCGACCCGCACCAGGTTCTGGCGGTGATGGCCGAGGAGCCGGCACGCCTCCTCGTGGTGCTCGCCAGCAAGAGCGGTGAGACCATCGAGTCGGAGAGCCTCAGCCGGGTGTTCGTCGACCATCTGCGCCTGCACCTGGGTGAGGCCGCGGCGACACGTCACATCGTTGCGATCACGGACCCGGGATCCCACCTGCACGCCACCGCGATGCAGGCGGGCTACGCCTGCGTGTTGAGCGATCCGATGGTGGGCGGTCGGTTCAGCGCATTGGGACCGTTCGGCCTGGTGGCACCCGGTTTGCTCGGTGCGGACATCGCCGCCGTCGTCCGTGAGGCCGCAGCCGTACGACCGTCGCTGGCGAGCGACGCGGACAACCCGGGGCTACTGCTCGGCGCGGCGCTGGTCGCGGCGGCCGAACGTGGGCGAGACAAGTTGCTCCTGTACGCCGAGGGCGCCACCGCACGCGGGTTACCGGACTGGGTCGAGCAGTTGGTGTCGGAGTCGACCGGCAAGGACGGCCGGGGCATCCTGCCGGTGATCGGCTCGGCCCAGACGGCCGCGCCCGCGGACGCTGTCCGGGTGGTCCTCGGCGTCAGCCCGCGCGGCACTGCCGACATCGTCGTCGACGCCCCGCTGGGTGCGCAGTTCCTCCTCTGGGAGTACGCGACCACGGTGGCCTCGCACCGGCTCGGCGTGAACCCGTTCGACCAGCCGAACGTCGAAGAGTCGAAGATCAACACGCGAGCGGTGCTGGCCGGCGAACATGCTGACAGCGGTGAGGCGCCCGTGCTGGTGACCGACGCCGTGGAGGTCCACCTGAACCCGGGTCGCACCGGTGGCCCCGCGCGGTTCGAGCGCCTGGAGGAGGTATTCCAGTGGCTTCTCACGATGTCGGAACCGGTCGGCTACCTGGCCGTCATGGCCTTCCTGGACCGGTCCGGCGACCAGCGCGTCGCCCAGCTGGTGCACCGGCTACGCGAACGCACGAGCCGGCCGGTCACCTTCGGCTGGGGGCCGCGGTTCCTGCACTCCAGCGGTCAACTTCACAAAGGCGGCCCGCCCACGGGCACCTTCCTGCAGATTACTGCCGCGGTGGCCGGCGACGTGCGGGTGCCCGGCCGGCCGTTCGGGCTCGCTGAGCTTCAGGCCGCTCAGGCCGAGGGCGATCGACTCGCGCTCGCCCGCCGCGGGCGGCCTGTCGTCCGGCTGCACCTGCGGGACCGCCAAGCCGGCATCGACGAGCTGATAGCGGCGGCCCGCCGCTGGTCATGAACGGGTCGGGCCAACGGTGGATACCCGCGGTCGGCCCGCGCGGCACGCCGCGCTCCGAAGCCCGCCCCGACGTCAGCTCACCGGCTGCGAAACCGCTGGCTCCGTGGCGTAGCCGAGGATCGCGTCGATCGTCTCCGGGATGGTGATGGCCTCGTTGTCCAGGGATACCGCGAGGCTCAGCGTGTCACCGTCCCGGCACGCCTGTACGGCTATGTCGTACCGGTCGCCGCGCGGAGCGCCACTGCGCATCGCCCGGTCCCGGATGAGTGCGCTGTCCTGCGGACCCTCCGACAGCAGCGTCACGCCATGAGCCGCGCCGAGCCGCGAGGCCGCCGCGTCGGGGTCGCGGTCGGCCAGGTGCAGTCGCAACAGGATGACGTGACCAGACACCATCGGCACGGTCACCGCGTTGGTCGACAGCGATATCTCCGGGACGATCTCCCGCAGGTCCGTGGCGTGGTGTGAGGGGCGGGCATCGAAGACCGCACTGTTGGTCACGCCCTTGGCCGCCTTGTCGCTGTCCGTGCAGCATCGGATGATCGTGGCGTGTGCTCGCGCGATGCGGTCGACCCCGATCGCGGCCAGAGCGCGCCCGATCGCCGTGGTGTTGCAGCTCGCCAGCCGCGCACTTCGCAATCCGAACCCGATCTCCCGATTCAGGGCCGGGTGCAGGACCGGCCCGAGCGAGCGATCGCGCTCGCCGCCGCAGTACCGCACCGCGACGCCCGCCGCCCGATAGCTGGCCGCACGTCCGGCACCGCTGCGGCTCGGCCCGGCGTCGACGACCAGGTCGGCCTGTTCGAGCGCGTCGTTCCACGAGCCGGCGACAGTGATCCCCGTGTCCTCGGTCCGCTCCTGAGGCACGTCGTCGGTGAGGAAGTACGGCAGGTCCGGTCGGGCGGCCACCCCGCCGTTGACCCGACGGATCCCGACACCGACCAGTTCGAGATCCGGATGCTCGGTCACGGCGTCCACCAGGCGCTTGCCGATGACGCCCATTCCCAGTACTGCGATCTTCATTGATCCACCGTCTTTGCACTCGTCAGGGCCTCGTCGAGGAGCTGATCCGCCACCAGCCCGTCGCTGCACATGGCTAGGACAGGTAGCCGTCCCCGGCGCGCCCGGGGCGTGTCGAGCAGCAGGACCTCAGGCCACGCGGTGCCTCGGCCCCGGTCGAGCTGGAACTGGCTCGCCCGGGCGGTGTCCGTGGACACCACCGCCGGCAACACAGCCAGATCGCCGGTGACCACTGTCCCGTCCGGCCATCCGCCGACGAAGTCGGCTACGACCAGCCAGCACCGCGACTGCTGGGCCGTGACCACCCGCGCGGACCAGGCGACTGGTCTGACACCGACCGTGTCGCCCGACCAGAAACTTCCGATCCGTACGGAATCGACAGGTCCCGCCGCTGCGGGCCCGCACATCCCCGCCGCTGGTGCGATCACTGTGGCCGAGCCGAATACGGGCTCGATACCCAGACGATCGATGAGCGCGCCGAGGATGACCTCGATGCGCAACCTCGCAAGGTCGACACCGTCCGGCAGCTCGACCGGGCGCTCGTCGATCGACAGGACGCTCGCCGAGCCTTCGGCCGGTGTGACGTCCCAGCCCCGCTCACGTGCCACGGATGCCAGTGCACCGGCCAGCGGCCAGGAGGGATCGACATTGACCTGCCGCCGTTCAACCATCTTCTGCCAACCTTTCCGTGACGGTGTCACAGACGAAGTCGGTCACCGCGTCGGTGGTCGCGTCGCCGCCGAGGTCGAGCGTGGTCGGACCGTCCTTCTTCGCCGCGAGGATGGCCGCTGAGACCGCCTCCCCGCGGCGGTCCTCCCCGAGCGCGGATAGAAGCATGGCGACGCTCTCGAACAAGGCGAGCGGGTTCACCTGCCGACGGTTCGCGAGGTGGCCGGCGTCCCCGTGTGCCGCCTCGGCAATGTGCACCCCCGCACCGCTGTTCAGGCTTCCGACCAGGCCCAGGCTGCCGGCTACCGCCGCGCCGAGATTGCTCAGCAGGTCGCCGAACGTGTTCGAGGTGAGGATGACGTCGAAGGCGCCGGGGTCCAGTACCAGCGTGGAGCACGCGGTGTCGGCCAGCATGTCGTCGAACGCCACCTCCGGATAGCGGCCGGACACCTCACGGGCCACCTCGAGGAACAGCCCCTCGGTGAGCTTGAGGTTGTTGGCCTTGTGCACAAGTGTGACCTTCTTGCGGTTCTGCCGCCGTGCCAGCGCGAAGGCGGTCTCGGCGATCCGTTCGCAGCCGTGCCGGGTCGCGATCTTCACCGCCTGAGCGACGCCGGGAGCCGCCCACCATTCGATAGCGGCGTACATGTCCTCGACGTTCTCGCGCACGAGCAGGATCGGTCGCGACGCGTCGACGGGAATCGGCCGGATGCACGCGTAGAGGTCGAGTTGCTGTCGCAGATAATGGTTGGCGCTGCGCACGGAGCCGCCACTTGGCGTGGCGAAAGGTCCCTTGAGGGCCACCCGGTGGCGTCGCACCGCCTCGATCGTTTCGGGCGGGGCGGTAACGCCGAACTGGTGGTACGCGCCCAGACCGGCCGGCATGTCGAGCCACTCGACGGGCAGCCCGGTCGCTTCGACCAACCGGCTCCCGGCGGCGACGAGTTCGGGGCCGACACCGTCACCCGCAATTCTCACGATCGTACGCACTACGGCGCCCCCTGTTCCTCGTCCCTGCCACCACCCACCCGGCACGCGCCGGGCGGGCTCCCACACCATTCGTCGATTGCCGCGAGCAGCAGCGCCACCTCGGCCTTGCTGTCGCCGACGCTGTCCGAGGTCGCCACCCGCACGGCCGGGCGAGCCGGACGCGAATCACCTCGCGCCCCGCCAGCAGGTGCGCGACGAACACGCTCATCCCGGCGCCGGCCGCGAACAGCGCGTCGCGCAGCGGAACCAGGGTGGACCCACTGGAACAGAGGTCCTCCACGACGAGGCAGTGCCGCCCCCGCACCTCGTTCCCGATCCGGGCGTAGAACGTGCCCGACGCGTCCTTGTGCTTCGCCAGTACCACCAACGGGAGCCGGAGCAGCCGCGCGACCCCCGAAGCCCGCAGCGCTGCTCCCGCGTCCGGGGCGACGACCAGATCGACCTCCCGCACCCAATCGGGTGGCCGGCGGGCGAACTCCTCGCCGGCGGAGATGTCCCGCACGACCAGGCCCGGCACGGCCGGCCCCACGCTGTGCCGATCGACCGTGATCAGCCTGGTCACGCCGGCCGCCTTGAGCAGGGCCAGCACCATCCGGGCGCTGTGCGGCTCGCCCGGGCGCATCCTCCGATCCTGCCGCTGGTACGCCAGGTAGGGTACGAAGCATGTCGGCTCGGCGCCCCCGACACCGGCCACCGCGTCGAGCAACTGGAGCAAGCTGATCAGTCCGCGGTCCTGGCTGCCGGACATCGAGTGCACGACCAGGACATCGCGGCCGGACAGGTCTGTGCCGTCCGGGACGGTCACGAGCTGCTCGCCGTCGGGGAAAACGTGCCGGTCAGCCAACACGGCTTCGAACTGTTCGGGAAGGTCACGCACGCGGAAGTGGTCATCCGGCCCGAACACGATGACGCGGATGGACGACCTGCTCACGCCATGCTCCTCGCGACTTCCCGGATCGCCAGCGCGTCGGTACACGCCTCGGTCAGGTCCGGTAGGGCGGGGCCGTTCCCTCGCATCATCGCGGCCCAGGCACGGAGCTGGCGGGCGAAGGCGGACTCCGGCCGAGTGGATCGGAAAACGCCGGTCTCCTCCCGTCCCGCGGCGTCCCAGTGCGTGACGGAGCATTCGCCACCGTCGTCCGCGTACGGTGACGGCATGGTCAGCTTCACCACGGTGCGGCCGGCGACGAGCTGCACGACTTCCCGGTAGCGTCCATGTTCCGGCACCCTGGTGTGGCTCATCCGGACCATGAGGTCCGGGCGAGGACGCCAGCCGCACGTCACTGCCGAGCCGTCCGCCCAGGAGGCCCCGTACGTCGCCCCTCCGATCAGGTCCAGACCCGTTTTCCGAAGCAGGACATGGACGAGGTTCACGTGATGAACCAGCGAACCACCCAACCCGTGCATCAGGACCTCGGCTCGTTCTGCTCCGGACACTCGCGCCGCGACCTCGATCGCCGAGGGGGGCGGTAACCCCCGGCGTTGCACGATCTCGGGGACGAGGTGTTCGATCTGCGCGGGCGAGTTGGGGTCGAGCACCCGTACGGTCAGCTCCCGGGCTTCCTCCATCAGCGGCTCCGCCTGCTGGAGGAAGCGCGCGACCGCCCGTGAGTGACGCTTCATGTACCCGACGGCGACGGGGACGGCGGTGCGCGCGCTGTGCCGGCGCAACTGGTCGATCTCGTCCGGATCCACACTGACCGGCTTCTCACAGAGGACCGGTATGCCTGCATCGAGGCATTCGCCGACCACGGCAAGGTGGGTGTACCAGGGTGTCGTGCAGATCGCCGCCCGGGCGCCTGCCCGCACCGCGGCGGCGACACCGAGGTCGACCCGTACCGCCGGGTACAGCGCGGCCACCTCGGCTGCTCGGGCCGGATCCGGCTCGACGACCGAGATCAGCCGGAACTCGTCGGGCATCCGGGCCAGCGACGGCAGGTAGGCGGCGTGTGCGACCCGCCCCGCACCGATAAGTACCAGTGGAATGGCATTGGTCACGATAGTCTCCATTCATGCCCGCCGATGATGTGCCGCCCTGTCTCGTGGATCTTCCGACGCCCACCTCGATCGACTGGCCGGCGCTGCTGACCCGTCTGACCCGCTGGGGCGGGCTGCTGGTGCTCCGTCAGCACACGTTCATGAGCGACGCCGCGGCGTTCGGTGCCTTCGAGTACGAGCTGGAGTGTGATCTGATCGAGCTGCTGCAGGCGCAGTTCGGTGACGTCAGCGTGCTCGCCGAGGAAACCTTCCACCGCACCGGCCGACCGGTGGGGACGCCGGGACGGCTCCAACTGGTGCTCGACCCTGTCGACGGGTCGCGCTCGTACGCCGACGGCAGCACCACGTACGCGATCACGCTGGCCGCGCTGCTCGACGGGCGACCTCTCTTCGGTCTCGTACACCACCCCGCCGAACAGGTCACCTACGCCGCGGCCCGGGGCCTCGGCGCGTACCGCGGCATCCGGCGGCTGGAGTCGCGCCCCACCGGCTCTCGGCGGGTGGCGATCCGGCAACGCGACATGACGGGGTCGATGGCGCTCGCCGCCGAGAAGCTGATCCGCCACGGCTACGTCATCGAGGGGATGGCGTGCACCTCGCTGAAGCTCTGCTGGATCGTCGACGGCCGGATCGCCGGGCTCGTCAAACCGGTGACCGAGCGCAACGGCATCCTGTCGACCTGGGGTCTCGCCGCCGGTCAGCTCATCACCGAGGAAACCGGTTACCCCGTTTCCTCGCTCGACGGCTCCCCGTGGGAGTGGGCCCCGGGGGAGATCGTTATCGGAGATGCCGGGTTCCGCTCGGCGCTCGGCCTGCATTAGCTTCCCAATCGGACCAGCGACCGGGCGGCGTCACGCAGCCGATCCCTGCCCGAAGAGCCCAAGCCGAGGCCGAGCGCGCCGTCCGCCAGCACCAGCGCCTCGGCGAAGGCCGTCGCCTTGGGCAGGTCCGCTCGCTCGAGCGCGGTCGTCAGATTGCGCACGAGATGGTAGACCACGATCAGATCCACGGCGTCCGGGTCGACCCCGTGCCGCGCGCAGGCGTCGTGCGCCTGTCCGCGGCACGCGGCGAACTCGGCGTCGTCGGTGGGCAGCGGTGCGGAGAAGGTCGCGAGCACCGCTTGCAGAACATACGAACTGTCGTGGTGGATCAAATCCAGATCCACCCCGATCGGTGCCGGCGAACCGGTCTCCCGCCATCCCTGCACCTGCGACGCCGGCAGGACGAGATTGGCCGGCTTCGGATCACAGAAGAAGACCCGCGGACCGGGTGCGTCCTCGATGACGGCCGGGAGCCGGGCCGCCACATCGCCGCCGATCAGGTGCTCTATCCGCGCCAGCGCTGCGGCGTACCGGTTCGCGACGGGGAACGGTAGGGGCGGGCCCAGGTCTTGCCGGATTGTCGCATCGCGCATCGCGCCCTCCACGGCGACGAACTCGTCCAGCAGATCCAGCCCGCAACGGCGAGCCCGGCCGGCGACGTCCGGAACGCAACCCGAGAGGAACCGCAGGTCCACCGCGGTGGGCTGCTGCAGGGTCACCAGCGTGTCGCCGACAATCCACTGTGGCACCGCGGCGTCGAAGCCGCACCGGCGTAGCGTCGCCAGCGCCACCCGCAGGATCTCCCGGGCCACGGAGCCGTGACGTAGCGGTTTGACGCGCAGCGGGACGAACCCTCGCCCGGCCCAGACGGGAAGAGCGGCGGCCATGGCCGCGCCCGCGTCAACCCCCGTGTCCTCCAGGACCACGTGCTCCGCCGCCGCACGGTCCGACCATCCGGCCGGGAGCGCCCGCCGGAGCAGATCGGCGAGCGCCTCCTCGGTATCGTCCCGGATCAGTGCCGCCATCAGCGGGCCGAGCGCCGCCCGGACCGTACGGCTCACGGCTGCCTGCGATGAGACGATGCGAACTCCCTCTCGTAGCGGGTCAGCCGGCGCACCTTGTGCTTCTCGACCCCGTCGACCGTGCGGGCGCTGTCCGGGTCGTCGAAGAGCGGCAGGTCGGCGGCCGGCGGCCGGATGAAGCGCTCCTGGTCCTCACCGTAGGGCCGCACGATGATGCGACGTTCCCGAGTGAGCGACGCGGCCCACTGCGGGTCGTAGAAGCGATAGCCACTGATCCAACTCGGCGTGTACGACAGGAAGAAGTTCACCCGGGTCGAGGTGCTGTTGTTCGGCTGCACCCGGTGCCAGAGGCTGGCATGAAAGACGGTGATCGAGCCCGCGCGCGCTCGCAGCACCCGCTCACCGGGCAACGTGCCGGTAGAGGTGTGCTCACCGTCGTATCCGGCCCGGTGGCTGCCGGGCAGGTAGACCAGATTTCCCATCTCGTCATGCGGAACATCGGTCAGCCAGTACCCGATGCGAAGCTTGAGCGGCAGCACCGGCGAGAACACCCGGAAGGGGACGGCCCGCGGACCGTCGATGTGCCAGTGGTTCACGACGGCCCCCGGCTGGCGCACGATCATGTCGTTCTGTGACAGGCGCACGGTGTCGCCGAAAATGTCGTACGCGAAGCCGATGTGCCGTTCGTGGTCGATCAGCTCCTGTAGATCCCGATGCCTCAGCACCAGGTCTTCGATCTTGTTGGTGTTCTTGGAGGAGGGCACCATGCCGGCCACCAACTGCCGGCCGATGTCGAGGTAGCGATCGACCGACTCCGGGTCGATGCGGTCATCCAGGTGGATGAGCCCGTTCTCCTCGAACTCCTCCCACTCGGACTTGGTGAAGCCGGGCGGCGCGGGTTTCGGTGAGGTCATGTCAGTCCTCCGCTTCGGTTGAGTCAGGCGTCAGCTCGCGTGCGAGGACACTGAGGAAGCCGCCCTGCCGCACGCATCGCAGCTCCGCGGACGTGTCGATCCGGACCAGCATCTGCCATCTCTTGACGCCTCCGACCGCGTCGGTCGCGCTCACCGACACCTTCGAGAGCGGCTCCGCGGCATCGATCCCCCGGACCGTGAACGACTCGGTCCCAATGAGCCCGAGCCGGTCGGGGTCGTCGCCGTCGAGGAACTGCAGCGGCACGATGCCAACACCGATCAGGTTGCTCCGGTGGATCCGCTCGAAGCTCGTCGCCAGCACGGCCCGCACACCGAGCAACCGAGGCCCCTTGGCCGCCCAGTCCCGGGAACTGCCCATGCCGTAGTCCCGACCGGCGAGAACGATCACCGGAACACCCGCGGCGGCATACGCCTGCGCCGCCCGGTACACCGTCACCGTCTCGCCGGACGAAGCCAGCCGGGTCCACCCGCCCGCCCGGTCGGGCGTGAGTCGGTTGCGGAATTTCACATTCGCGAACGTGCCCCGGACCAGGACGTGGTGGTTGCCCCGACGGCACCCGTACGAGTTGAATTCCGCCGCCGGCACGCCCAGGTCGAGTAGGTAACGGCCGGCCTCGGAGTCGGGGGCGATCCGCCCCGCCGGTGAGATGTGATCGGTGGTGGTCGAGTCCGCGGCGAAGACCAGCACCCGGGCGTCTGTGACATCGCCGTAGCCGCCGTAACCGTCCGGCGACACCAGGGGCGACGGCATCAGATAGGAGGAGTTCGCCGGCCAGTCGTAACAATCGCCGGGTGGGGCCTTGATCGCGTTCCAGCGCGCGTCACCACGGAAGACGTCGCGCGACTGCCCCGACAGGTGCGCCACGGCCGACGACACGGACGCGGTCAGTTCCTCCTCTGGCGGCCACAGGTCGGCCAGGTGGACCGGCTCACCGGAGGGGTCGTGCCCGAGCGGGTCACGCTCGACGTCGATCAGCACGGTTCCGGCCAGGGCGTACGCCACCACCATGGGCGGCGACATGAGATAGGCGCCGCTGATCGCCGGATGTATCCGGCCCTCGAAATTCCGGTTGCCGGAGAGCACGGCGGCCGTCCCGGCGCCGGCGGCAACCCACTCCTCGACGGTGTCGTGCAGCGGGCCGGAGTTTCCGATGCAGGTGGTGCAGCCGTAACCCACCACATCGAATCCCAGGCGAGCGAGCGGTTCGAGCAGGTCGGCGGCGGCCAGGTAGTCGGTGACCCGGCGCGAACCGGGTGCCAGGCTGGTCTTCACCCAGTCCGGCACCGACAGCCCGCGACGGACCGCGTTCCGCGCCACCAGCCCGGCGGCGATCATGAGCCTCGGGTTTGCGGTGTTGGTGCAACTGGTGATCGCGGCGATGGCGATAGCGCCCTCGTGCGGGTGCGTCCGGTCGGCCCCGGCGGAGCGCTCGGCGCGGGCCTGGCGGGACTGCTGAAAGCTCCGGGGTACCTCGGCGAAGTGGAGCCGGTCCTGCGGTCGGCGCGGGCCGGCCGTGCTCCCCCGCACGGCGGCGAGGTCGAAGGACCAGACATCTGTGTAGCCGGAGAGGGACGGCATCGTCTCGCCGTCGTCGAAAAGGCGTTGGTAGCGGGTGTAGTCGGCGACCGTACGGACGTGTGACGCGGATCGGCCCGTCGCCGTCAGGTAGCGGAGGACGGCATCGTCAACCGGGAAGTATGCCGCCAGGCAGCCGTACTCGGGCGCCATGTTGGCGATGGTGGATCGGTCCTCGACCGACAGTGCCCGGATGCCGGTCCCCACGAATTCGATGATGGTGCCGACCACCCCGCGCTCGCGCAGGAACTGCGCCAGGGTCAGGGCGATGTCGGTCGACATGATGCCTGGGCGTGGTGCACCGGTGAGCCGGAGGGCGATGACCGGTTGGCTCCGGACCGAGACGGGGTGACCGAACATCGCCGACGAAGCCTCAACCCCCCCGACGCCCCAGCCGAGGACGCCCAGCGCGTTGATCATCGGGGTGTGCGAGTCGGTACCGAGGACCGTGTCCGGTGCCAGGATGCCGCTCTGATCGTGCAGCACGACGGCGGCGAGGTGCTCCAGATGCATCTGATGGACGATGCCGCCGCCGGGCGGCACGATCCGCAGGCCCGGAACCGCGCCCTCGGCCCAGCGCAGGAACCGGTACCGCTCGTCGTTGAGCGCGAACTCCCGGTCCATGTTCCGGTCCAGGGCGGCATCGTTCCCGGACCGATGCGCCTCGATGGAATGGTCGACCACCAGGTCCACCGGCAGCGCCGGCCGCACCGCCGCCGCGTCACCGCCTGCGGCGGCAACCTGTGAGCGCAGGGCAGCCAGGTCGGCGAGGACGGGTATGCCCGAATGGTCCTGCAGCACCAGGCGGGTCGGCCACAGGTCGAACTCGACGGGCTCGCCGGACGGTCCCGCGGCCACCAGGGCCGCCACCGCCTCCGTCGCTTCCGCGACGGAGGACGGCCGCGACGAATCCGGCGCACGGAGAGCCGCGCGCACGATGTTCTCGGCGAAGATCCGGGTCACCCGCGGTGCCGTGCTGAGAGCGGGTACCCGCTTCTGCAGCTCGCCGAGGTCAACGACGCGGTCGCCCGGCGAGCCGGGGAGCTGGGAGAGCATCGGCTGCGCAGACTCAGGCGGCGAGCCGGTTGTAGATCTCGACCGCCTCGGCTGGCGAGACCTCACCACCGATCTCGATGGACCGGGACCGGATCTCCTCCAGGCACGGCACGAGCAGTTCGGGGCGCGGCGTCACACCGGCCTCCTCCAGCGCCCAGGCGACGAGAGCCCGGCCGGAGTGCTTCCCGAGCACGTACCGACGCTTGCCGCCGACCAGGTCCGGCGGGAAGGGCTCGAAGCTCGACGTGTCGCGGAACATGCCGTTGGCGTGGATCCCGGATTCGTGCGCGAACACGTTGTCACCGACGACCGGCTGCCAGGGGGGAAGTTGACGGCCGGTGGCCGCGCTGACGAGCCGGCTCAGCCGGGTGAGCTTGGTGAGATCGATGCCCAGGTCGACGTCGTACCGCAGTTGCAGGGTGGCCGCTGCCTGGGCGATGTCCGTCATGCCGGCCCGTTCGCCGATGCCGTTGATCGTCACGTGGAAGTAGCGGGCACCGGCCTTCAGACCGGCGATGGTGTTGGCCAGCCCCAGTCCGAAGTCGTTGTGGGTGTGGCACTGCAGGTCGATGGGGGCCGCCTCACGCACCAAGCGGACGCGCTCGCCGTACTGTTCCGGCGTCATGATGCCGATCGTGTCGGAGAGCCGCAGCCGGTCGGCGCCCGCCTCGTGCACCGCCCCCGCATACTCCTGAAGGAAGCCGCCCTCCGTACGGGCCAGGTCCTCCGCGCTGACCGAGACGAAGGCGCCGCGGTCTTTGGCCATACTAATGAGCGACTTCGCGGTTCCCAGCAGCCAGGAGCGGTCCTTGCGGACGCTGGCCTTGAGGTGGTTGTCCGACGTCGGCAAACCGATGTGAATCGTCTTGAAGCCCATGTCGAGTGACTTCTCGACGTCCTCCCGGACACCCCGGTGCCACGCGACCAGGTGGGTGTTCTCGTCCTGGCGCTCGACCGTGGACTGTACGAACTTGAGTTCCTCACCGCCCATCGCGGGGATGCCGACCTCAAGCCACCGAACGCCGGCGTCCAACAGACCGTTGAGGATGTCGGTCTTGACATGGAACGAGAACGCCGCGCCCGGCGTCTGCTCCCCGTCGCGGAGGGTGGTGTCCTCGATGATGATGTCGTTGCGCATGGCGTCCCTTTCTGAGCTGTCGGTCCGTGTCGTCGGCTGTGCTACCGCCTTCATGCCGGGCTCCCGGCCTTCTCGGCCAAACCGATCCAGGGCGAATCGTCGAGAAGTTCGTCGGTCTTCACCAGGTCGAACAGGTCCGCGACGGTGGCGATGTCGCCCTCGATCAGCCGGGTGGAATCCTGTTGGGCGACATGGTCCAGCACGGCGGTCATGGCCTGGAGCGCCGCCCGGATAACCTGGTTGGCGTAGACGACCGCGTCCGCTCCGCACGCGCGTAGCTCCCGGGCGCTGGCACCCGGGTAGGTGGTGGGAATCATGAAGAGCGGAACGGTGATGTCGGCCGCCCGGGCCGCCGTGGCGAATTCCGCCACCTCGTCCGCGGTCCGCGCCCGGCTGTGGATGAGCAGGGCGTCGGCCCCCGCCTCGCAGTACACCTCGGCCCGCTTGATCGCGTCATCCAGGCCCGCCGAGACGATCAGGGACTCCAGCCGCGCTATGACCATGAAGTCGTCGCCCCGCTGCGCGGCCTTCGCCACCGCGATCTTGCGGGCGAACACCCCGGCGTCCTCCAGGACGTTCCCGTCGCGGAAGCTGTTGCGTTTCGGGTACTGCTTGTCCTCCATGCAGATAGCCGCGATGCCTTCACCCTCGTAGAGCTGCACCATCCGCCGGACCACGTTGACGTCGCCGAAGCCCGAGTCGACGTCCGCGATGATCGGGATGTCGACCCGGCGACGCATCGTCACCGCCGCGTCCAGCAGTTCGGTCATTGTGAGCAAACCGGCGTCGGGCACCCCAGCCGCCGTGCAGATACCCAGGCCACCGGCCCAGATGGCCTCGAAGCCGTAGTTCTGCGCCAGGACCGCGGTCATGCCGTCATGGGCACCCATCACTCTCACCGGTTGGAGCTCGCCCAGCAGTGCGCGAAGACTCTTCTTCATTGATCCTCCTCGAAGAGGCGCGCCGGAGCAGACCTTCGCATCGGTCGCCGGCTCGGCAAGGGCAACCGCCCGTACCTCTGACACCGCCCCGCGGCCACACGGCAGTCCCGCGCCGATGCGGGAAGGGCGGAACGATCGAACGTGCCGTTCGCAGCCACGGGCTGACTGCGAAGTGGTTACCTGAAGCGCCAACTGTCGGACGGCTGCGTCCCGAACCGGAATCCGGCGCCGGGTCGCGGATCACGCTTCATAGACGAAGACCGGCTTGAACTTGTAGCCCGAGATCTTCTTCCGACCACCGAGAAAAGCCTTTTCGAGAATCGAGCAGATGCCCACCACCTCACCGCCGAGGCTCTCGATCAGTTGCGCCGCAGCCCTCGTGCAGTTGCCGGTCGCCACGATGTCATCGTGCAGAAGGATCTTGGCACCCGGCGGGAAGAGGTCGGTACGCATCTCGATGTAGTCGGTCGCGTACTCACCGGTGAACTCCTTGCCCACGGTCTCCCCGGGCAGCTTCCCCTTCTTGCGGATGGCGAGGAATCCGCAGTTCAGGCCGAGTGCCAGGGCGCCTCCGAAGATGAACCCGCGGGCGTCGACCGCCGCCACGTAGTCCGGCTCCAAGGGTCGCGCCCAGTCGAGCAGCTGCCGCTGGGTGAACGCCAGTGCTTCCGGATTCGCGAGCATCGGCATGATGTCTCGGAACTTGACGTTCTCCCGGAAGCCGGCGAGAGCAGGGATGGTCTGGTGAAAGCGCATGAGATCGTCTGGTGACTGCGGACTCGTCATTCTGCCCCCGATTTCGATGTCAGTTCACGGCCTTGCTGGTGGAGGCGCGGCTCGGATCGGACCGGCAGGCCCGCCCGGAGCATCACCATCCATTCCCTGCCCAGCTCCTCGTCGAAGGCGACCTAGAGCCGGCAGAGCACTTCGGATACGACGCGTGCGGCATGCTTGGCGTCGGACTCGGACACATCGAGATGCGTCACCATCCGGATCTCGGTGGCGCTGATCGCCGACACCCGCACCCCCGCCTCCATGCAGGCCGCCACGGCCCAGTCCGGGTCGTCGACCGGCACGAGAACCATGTTCGTCTCCGGCTCCTGGACGTCGATGCCGGCGTCACGCAATATCTCCGCGACGAGGCGTGCTTTCTCGTGGTCTTCGGCCAGCCGATCGATGTTGTTCTCGAACGCATAGATCCCGGCGGCCGCGATGATGCCTGCCTGCCGCATGCCTCCACCCATGCGGTGCTTCATGACCCGCGCCTCCGCGAGCCGGCTCCGGTCGAGGAGCAGGACCGAACCGACCGGCGCCCCGAGGCCCTTTGACAGGCAGACGGACAGGGTGTCGAAGCACCGGCCGTACTCCTCGAGAGAGACGCCGGTCCGGACGTGCGCGTTCCAGATCCGGGCACCGTCGCAGTGCACGGCGATCCCACCCTCGTCCGCGATCTTGCGAATCTCCTGCAACTCGGGAAGCGGGAAGATCCGACCCCCGGAGCGGTTGTGCGTGTTCTCCACCGCCACCGCCGTGGTGCCGATGCTGAACGGCTTCGGCCGCCTGATCATCTTCCGTAGGTCGTCCGGTTTGACCACGCCGTCAGAGGAGAGCGTGGTACGCGTCTGTATACCGGCGTGCCAGGCCAGCGCGCCGTCCTCGTAGAGCAGGAAGTGCGCGTCGGCATCGCACAACACCTCCTGCCCCGGCGCCGCGAGCAGACGCAGCGCCAGATGGTTCGCCATCACGCCGGTCGGCAGGTACAGAGCGGCGGAGAATCCGAAGGCGTCGGCGAGCATGCCCTCGAGACGCGCCACGGTGGGATCCTCGGCGTAACAGTCGTCGCCGACCTCGGCGCTCGCCATCGCCTGACGCATCGCGGCCGACGGCTTCGTCACCGTCTCACTACGTAAATCCACGAGTTCGCGTGCCATTGGTTCCCCCACGGCTAGAGGACGACAGGATGACCCCCGTGACTTCCCCTCGGCATGCAACATCGGAGATGTGGAGCCGCGCGACCGCATGAGTCGCCCATCGGGCCGTCATTGTCGATCGTAGATCAGTCTAAGACCGAAGCACAAGGTCAAAAACATCATTACTCCTCGGCGGACCCCCATAGCAACGAATACCCCTCCCCTACCTGGGCGTTTTCATCGACAACCGCTTCGATCACGCCAGGTTGACCACCTTCGATTATACGGAGCGTGTTCGTCAGCGGCGCTCGCCAGCGTTCAATCGGTGCCCCCCAGCCCACGAACGGAGTGCTATCATCGACAACAATCCAGGCCATATGCCCGCTGAGCAGGCAAAACGTGGCACCAGCCAGCCTGATCATGGCTCGCAAAGGGTCGGTGCCGCGTTCTCTTGTCAAAGTGGATAGACGTGGGTAAGGTCCACCTTGATCAGATCACCTTTCCAATACCGGAAGGCCTGACAATCAATAAACTGCGGGGGGCAGTCGCTCGACACCTTTACTTCTTGCGCACCGGTTCAGTGAATTCGCCACCGAATTCACCGGCCCGGATTCCTGCATAACCGGCCACGCTGGCGAGCCGGTTATCGGTCTTATTCAGCGACGAATACGATCGGGCCGGCTGTGAACAACTGGCCACTTCCTGATGGATTCTTCGACCCTCATGGAGTTGCGCCGTGGACCCTGCCTACAAACCATGTGAACTTCCTTCGTCGAGCGCGGTAGAAGCGCAGTTGGTCACACTCTGGGCGAAGCTCCTCGACTTGGACGACGTCGGGCACGACGAGGACTTCTTCGAACTGGGTGGCGACTCGCTGCTCGCCGCCGAGCTGCAACTACAGGTGGACGACGCGTTCGGAGTGGAGATCCCGTCTACCGTGCTCTACCGGCAACCGACCATATCGGCGGTTGCGGCGGCCATCGAAGAGGCCAGGAAGACGCCGCCGGCATCGGTGAATCTGTCCGACCCGGCGCTCTACGCCGACGGCCGGCAGTATGCGACCTGGGCGTGGTTACGCGAGCACGACCCGGTGTGGTGGCAACCCTTGCCGAACCGCGGCGAGGATGCCGGCTTCTGGGCCGTCACCCGGTACGCGGATGTCCAGCGGGTGATTCGCGACCACGAGTCGTTCACGTCCGAACGCGGAACCCTCGTCAACCTCTTGGGCAAGGGCGATCCCGCGGCCGGCGCCCAGCTCGCCGCCACCGATCCACCCTTGCACGACCAGCTACGGGCGCCTCTGCAGAAGGCCCTGGGCGCCCGCCCGATCGAGGCGTACGGCGACGAGATAGCGGCCGGCATCCGGCGGCTACTGGCCTCCGGTATCGACGGCGAGCCCTTCGACCTGGCCGCGGCGACGGCTCGTCTACCAATGGTCGCCATGACACCGATGCTCGCGCTGCCGCCTGCCGACACCGCCGACCTTATCCGCCTGGTCTCGATGTGCAACGCTGAGGAGGACCCGGAGTACCAGATCGGCGGGGCCACGGAGGCAACGCTGCGGCACGGCCACCGCGAGCTGTTCGCCTATCTGACCGACCTGGTACGGGTCCGCCGGCGCAGGCCCGGTGACGACCTGGTCAGCTACCTGCTCACCGCCGAGGTCAACGGTGAGGCGCCGCCGGTCGGGTCGATCGTCTCGAACTGCTACAGCATGCTGCTCGGTGCCGCGGGCACGGTGCCGCACGTGCCGACCGCCGCCGTCGCCGAGCTTTCGCGTACCGGTGGCTACCGCGACTGGGCCACGCGGCCCGAACTCCTCGACAGCGGGGTGGAGGAGGCCCTGCGGTGGGCGAGCCCGGCAAGCAACTTCATGCGCTACACCCGGCGACCCGTGACACTGGTTGACCGGGAGCTTCCGGAGGGCGTCGCCGTCGTGGCCTACCTGGGCTCCGCGAACCGGGATCCCGAGGCCTTCCCCGAGCCCGAGACGTTCGACATCAGACGACAACAGAACCGTCACCTTGCCTTCGGTGTCGGCCGTCATTACTGCGTCGGCTCGCACCTGGCGCGGTACACGCTACGGCGCTTCTTTCGCGAGCTGTTCGAGACGTTCGACGACCTCGCGGTGACCGGGGAGGCCGTACGGGTGCATTCGACGTTCCTAAGCGGCTTCAAGAAACTCATGGTGACCGGTAGCCCGGCCCGGCGGCGCTCGTGACCGCAGCGCCGACGCCCGCCGGGGCCGCGAGCCACCATCAGCTTTGCGGAGCCACCCTGGACGCACCGGAGCACATTCTCGACCTGGTGGAGCCGCACCTCGGCACGAATGCCCCCGCTGTGACCGACCGCGAGGGCACGTTCACCTATCGGGAGCTCGACGAGCGGTCGGCGATGATCGCGCGGGTTCTGCTCACGGAGGGTGTGCGGCCGGGCGACCACGTTCTGATACACGCTCGGCTCAGTCGGTGGGCGGTGGTGGCGATGCTCGGCGTGTTGCGCAGCGGCGCCACCTACGTACCGGTCGACGCGGCCTTCCCCGCCGGGCGCCGGCAGCACATCACCCGGGCCAGCGGGGCCCGGTACGCCGTGGTGGAGAACGGCCTGACCGACGTGCCACCGACTCCGGTGATGATCCCGGCGGACGTCCGTGATGTCGGGGCCGCCACGGTACGGGGCCCTCTCGCTTACACCTGCTACACCAGTGGATCGACCGGGGCCCCCAAAGGCGTCACCATCAGCGCCCGGGCCCTGGCCGCCTCGACGGCCGCCCGACTCCACTACTACGACGCACCCGTCACCAGGTTCGTGCTCTGCTCCTCCATCTCGTTCGACAGTTCAGTGGCGGGCATCTACTGGACCCTGGCCTCCGGCGCCGAACTGGTCATTCCCAGCGACCGCCAAACCGACGTCCTCGCGATCGCCCGCGCCGCCGCCGGCGCCTCGCACATGCTCACGCTGCCGTCGCTGTACCGGATGATGCTGCGCGGAGAACTGTTCACTAACGCCGTCGCGCCCAGAAACGTCATAGTGGCGGGCGAGTCATGCCCACCGGACCTGCTGCGGCAGCACTTCGCGGCGGTACCGGACTGCGAACTGTTCAACGAGTACGGTCCAACCGAGTGCACGGTCTGGAGCACCGTGCACCGCTGCCGACCGGAGGATGCCTCCGCCGGCAGCGTACCCATCGGTCGTCCGATCCCCGGCACGACCCTGTATGTGGAGAGCACCGGCGACGCACCGGGAGAACTGGTGATCGGGGGCCAGGGCCTGGCCGAGCAGTATCGGGCCGCAGGTGTATTCCACACCGGAGATCTGGTCTCAGTCGACGCCGAGGGCCGGCTGGTCTTCCACGGTCGCGTGGACGACCAGTTGAAGCTGGGCGGGATGCGGATCGAACGGAACGAGATCAGCTCCGTGCTGGCGACCTGCCCAGGTGTGGCGGAGGCCGCGGTCGGCGTGGCCGAACGCAACGGCCGGTCCGCCGTGTTGGGCGTCGTCACCGTGACGGATCCGTTACTCACTCCGGCGGCAGTGCGGGCGCACGCGCTGCGGCACCTGCCCGGGGTCGCCGTGCCGGGGCGGATCGAGATCCGGGGCCAGCTGCCGACGCTTCCCAACGGCAAGGTCGATCAACGCGGCGTCGACATGCTGGCGGCGCAGGCTCACACCGCGCGGACGAGAGAAGCAGCCGATGACCGCCCGTGAACCACGCTGGCTGCTGTGCCGCCGTCGGCGGCCTGCCGCGGCCCTGAGGCTCTACTGCTTCCCGCACAGCGGCGGGTCGCCAGGCGAGTACGTGCGGTGGGCCGATGGTCTCCCCGACAGCATCGAGGTCTGGGCGGTCCAACTGCCCGGGCGGGGAAGCCGGGGCGCGGAGCAGCCGATCACCGACCTGAACAACATCGTCGAGGCGTTCGTGTCTGAGGCCCGGCTGACCGCTCCGTACGCGTTCTTCGGCCACAGCCTCGGGGCCGGGATCGCCTACCACGCCGCCCGGCTCCTCCGCGACAGGTCGCTTCCTGAGCCGACGCGGCTGATCGCGTCCTCCTACGCCGCGCCACACCTGCACCGGTCGCCCATCTCTCTCGAGACAGCGAATGGTCCGGACCTTGTCAACGCCGTCGCACGCCTCTTCGGCGCGATTCCAAACGAGTTGCGCCGTGATCCGAAGGCCCTCGAGCTCCATCTGCGCCCTCTGCGAGCCGACATGATCGTCGCCGCCACCCACCGCTACGCCGAGGACGGGCCGCTCACCTGCCCGATCACTGTGTTGTCCGGTCAGGACGACGGGGAGACCGAGGATCGGCTCGCAGCGTGGACCGACCACACCGTGGCGGCATGCACATTCCGTAGCTTCCCCGGCGGGCACTTCTATTTTCGCGACCGCCTGCCGGAGTTCCTCGCCGACCTCAGCGCGACCCTGCTGCGGGACAGGACGGGATGACCCCGGAGTGGAAGACTCCGCTCCGGGGTCGTCCCGTCCCCCTCAACGTCGACGGTAATTGGGCTCGTCGGAGGTGATGACCACGTCATGCGGGTGGCTTTCTTGCAGTCCGGCGCCGGTGATCCGGACGAACTGGCCACGCTCCTTGAGTTCCCGCACGGTGGCGGTGCCGCAGTAGCCCATCGAGGAGCGCAGACCGCCGACCAGTTGGTAGACGACGCCGGACAGCGGCCCCTTGTAGGAGACCCGGGCCTCGATGCCCTCCGGCACGAGCTTGTCGGCCTGGGTGATCTCACCCTGGAAGTAGCGATCCTTGGAGAAGGAACGGGCACGCATGGCCGCGAGCGAGCCCATCGCCCGGTACTGCTTGTAGCTCTCTCCCTGGTCCAGAATCAGATCGCCGGGCGCCTCGTCGACGCCTGCGAAGAGGCCGCCGATCATCACGGCGTCGGCCCCGGCCGCGATGGCCTTGGGGATGTCGCCGGAGAGCTTGATGCCACCGTCGGCGATGACCGGGACCCCGTGACGAGCGGCCGCCTGCGCGCAGTCGTAAATCGCTGTGATCTGCGGCATACCCACGCCCGAGATGACCCGGGTCGTGCAGATGGATCCCGGGCCGGTGCCGACCTTCACCGCGTCGGCGCCCGCGTCCACGAGCGCCTCGACGGCCTCGGCGGTGGCGATGTTGCCACCGATCACCTCGATGTCGAGGGATCTCTTGATCGCGGCGACCGTGTCCAGCACACCCTGCGAATGCCCGTGCGCCGTGTCGACGACCAGGGCGTCGACGCCGGCCGCGACGAGAGCCTTGGCCCGGTCGACCGAGTCGTCGCCGACCCCGACCGCGGCGATCACTCGGAGGCGACCCTCGGCGTCCTGGGTAGCCGCAGGGAAGTCCGTCTTCTTCAGGATGTCCTTGATCGTGATGAGGCCGCGCAGAATCCCCGCGTCGTCCACGATGGGCAACTTTTCGACACGGTGCTCGCCGAGGAGCTTCTTCGCGGCCTCGAGATTCGTCCCCACCGGCGCGGTCACCAGGGGAAGGCCCCGCATCACTTCGGCGATCCGCACGTCGGTGCGCTCCACGAAACGCAGATCCCGGTTGGTCAGAATGCCGATCAGCCGGCCGATACCGTCCACGATCGGTACGCCCGAGACCTTGTAATGCGCCATGATCTCGAGCGCCTCCGCGACATCACGGTCGGCGGTGAGCGTCACCGGGTCGGTGATCATTCCGGACTGGGTCCGCTTGACCTTGTCGACCTCGGCGACCTGATCCTCGACGCTCAGGTTCCGGTGCAGCACGCCGATGCCGCCCAGCCGGGCGAGCGCGATGGCCATCCGGGCATCGGTGACGGTGTCCATTGCCGCCGACACCAGCGGAATAGCCAGTTCGATCGAGGGTGTGAGGCGGGTGCGGGTGTCGGCAGACGCGGGCGTGACCCGCGAATGTGCCGGAATGAGCAACACGTCATCGAAGGCGAGACCGGCCTTGGCCATCTTGGAGGGAAACTCGTCAGGCATGGACGGATACTACGGTACCGGGATCCGATCATTCTGGAGCCGATCCCGATGCGATCGATCATCTCGCCATCGCACGGCATCGCTCGCGCGGTGGGCTCCGAGAACCGGTGATGACCGGAGAAGAAGGCTCCGGCAGTCGGCGACGACGTACCGTCCTGGCCGCACTCTCGATCACCCAGACCATCGGCTACGGCATCCTTCTCTACTCGTTCGCTGTGCTGCTCCAACCGATGACCCGCGATCTGAACAGCTCGCCAGCCGTGGTGACGGGTGCCTATACCGCCAGCATCCTCACTGGCGCGGTGGTCGCCGTACCATTCGGGAGGTGGCTCGACCGGCATGGCGGGCGGGCCCTGATGACTACCGGTTCGATGGGCGGCGCCATGCTCCTGCTCATCTGGTCCCGGGTCGAGACCGTCGCACAGTTGTACGTCGTGCAGTGCGGAATCGGCATCGTCGGCGCGGCGACCCTCTACGACGCGGCCATCCCAGTCGTCGTGTCGTGGTACGACACACGCACCCGACCCCGTGCGCTCCTGACCGTCACCGTGGCGGCGGGCTTCGCCAGTACCATCTTCCTGCCGCTGTCCGGTTGGCTCGTCGAACACCACGGATGGCGCACGAGCGTCATGATTCTCGGCCTCCTCTATGCCAGCACCATTCCGCTGCACACCCTGGTACGCCGACCGCATCGCCGAATCGGCACCGCCGGACCGCAACCGGCCCCTGCGCCGGGCCGGTCCGTGGCGCTACGCGACAGGGCATTTTGGCTGATCGCGGTGGGCCTCACACTAGAGGCGGGCGCCGTCAACGCCTTCAATGTGCATATCGTCTCGGCTCTGGGCCACTGGGGACACGGCCCGGCGTTCTCGGCGGGGATTGCGGGGCTGATAGGCGTATTCTCGGTCGCCGGGCGTCTTGTGACGACCGGGCTACGACGTTGGTGCGCGACGGCCGTGATGACCGCAGCCGTGTTCGGTCTGCAGGCCGTGGCCGCGTTCCTGCTACCCGTCATCGCCACGAGTCCGGTCGGAGCCATCGGTGCGGTGATCGGCTTCGGCATCGGTGCCGGCGTCGGCACCATCGCGAAACCGATCCTCCTGTCCGAGCGCTATGGCACGCAGGACTACGGCACTCTCGCCGCAGTGGTCGCCATACCAATGACGCTGGCGAAGGCGGGCGCGCCGCTGGCTGCGAGCTTCATCAACTCGTCGACTGGCGGCTATCGGGTCGCGCTGGTGTCGATCGGCGGCAGCTGCATGCTGGCTGCGGTGGCGCTTACCGCAGTGAGAATTCCTCGTACCATTCCGGTAAGGGGCTGATTTTGGCTAGTAGGCCTCAGCCGCCGGGAAGCGGTCGCTGAAGGTGATGGCGACGGCGTTCAGCGCGGGATTCAAGCGCGTCGTCCATCGGGCTCAGCCTGCTCCGGTGGGTCCAGGGGCCGGGTCACCAGGTACAGACACTTCAACGCGGCCTGCTCGTTCGGAAACGGCCGCGGGCCTTGGCCGTCCGCAGTAGTGGGCGAACACCGCCTGGCTGATCTCTAGCAAGCGACCACAGCAAAACCCGGTGGCGACCGGCACACAAGGGCAGAGAAACAGAACGCCGGTCATCAGCCTACGACCGCGGGCGGAGCATCCGGGTAGGAAACCGGTGCTCTATCCACTGAGCTACGAGGGCGCGGGTGGTCAGTGTAACGACCTGCGAGTCGACCCGCGTTGGCAGAGACGGACCCCACGGCTGCCTGCGGTGACCCGGGGAACCTCCCCGCCCGACGACCACACGTTGGAGTGCATCCAGTTTAGTCTATCCGTACAGCAACTCCGCAGCGCCGGCGCTCGTCGTCACCGACCGCGCCACGGCGTGGCGCTCCCGCCTGGCCGGTACACCCGTCAGGACGGTTCGTAGGCCAGATTGGGTCGCAGCCACCGCTCGACGTCGGCGACGCTCATGGCGCGGCGGGCGGCGTAGTCTTCGATCTGGTCCTTGCCGATACGGCCCACGGTGAAGTACTTCGCCGCCGGGTTGGCGAAGATCAGCCCGCTGACGCTGGCGGCCGGCGTCATCGCGAAGGACTCCGTCAGGCCGATGCCGAGCTCGGCGGCCTTCAGCAGGTCGAACAGTTCCCGCTTCTCGCTGTGGTCAGGGCTGGCCGGATAGCCGAGCGCCGGTCGGATGCCTCGGAAGCGTTCGGCGTGCAGGTCGGCGAGGTCCGGCTCGGCGTCTGGCTCGAACCAGTCGCGGCGGGCCTTCAGGTGGATGTACTCGGCGAAGGCCTCGGCGAGTCGGTCGGCCAGCGCCTTGACCATGATCGCGCGGTAGTCGTCGTGCTGGGCCTCGTAGTGCGCGGCCAGGGAGTCGGCGCCGTGGATGGTCACGGCGAAGCCGCCCAGGTGGTCGCCGGCCGGGGCCACGTAGTCGGCCAGGCAGCGGTTGTCGCGGCCGGCCGGTTTGACCGTCTGCTGGCGCAGCATCGGCAGTCGCACCCCGTTGCCGAGGACGATGTCGTCGCCCTCGGAGTGCGCCGGCCAGAAGCCGTAGACGCCTCGGGCCTGGAACAGGTCGTCCTTCGTGATCTTGTCCAACAGGGTGTTGGCGTCGTCGTAGAGTTCGCGGGCGACCGGCTGATCCAGGATCGCCGGGAACTTACCCTTGAGTTCCCAGGCCAGGAACAGGAACTGCCAGTCGATCATCTCGCGCAGCTCGGGCAGGGTGGGCTGCACCGTGCGCCGGCCGGTGAAGGCCGGGGTCGGCAGGTCGCTGAAGTCGACCTCCTCGCGGTTGTCGCGAGCCTCAGCCAGGCCGAGCATCGGCTGGGAGTGCCGGCTGGCATGCGCCTCGCGTAGCTGCTCCTGCTCGACGCGGTTGGCACGGTCCAGCTCGCGGGCGCGGCCATCGTCGAGCAGGTCGGAGACCACCCCGACGACCCGGGACGCGTCGAGCACGTGCACGGTCGTGCCGTCGTACGAGGGAGCGATGCGGACGGCGGTGTGTTGACGCGAGGTCGTGGCCCCGCCGATCAGCAGAGGCAGCTTGAGGCCGCGGCGCTGCATCTCGGCACCGACTGTGACCATCTCGTCCAGCGACGGCGTGATCAGGCCGGACAGGCCGATGGCGTCAGCGCCCTCGGCGACGGCCGTGTCCAGAATCCGGCCGGCCGGAACCATCACACCCAGGTCGATTACCTCGTAGTTGTTGCAGCCCAGGACCACGCCGACGATGTTCTTGCCGATGTCGTGCACATCGCCCTTCACGGTCGCCAGCACGACCTTGCCCTGTCCGCGGCCCGGGTCGACCCGGCCCTCCAGGCGGGCCTGCTCCTTCTCGGCCTCCATGAAGGGCTCGAGGTAGGCGACCGAGCGCTTCATCACCCGGGCGCTCTTGACCACCTGCGGGAGGAACATCTTGCCGGCGCCGAACAGGTCGCCGACGATCTTCATCCCGTCCATCAGCGGACCCTCGATGACATCGAGGGGTCGGGCGAGACCCTGCCGGGCCTCCTCCGTGTCCTGCTCGATGAAGTCGACGATGCCGTGGACCAGCGCGTACGACAGCCGCTCGGTCACCGGCGCCTCCCGCCAGGACAGGTCGACCTCGCGTTTGGTGCCGGAACCGGTGACGGTCGACGCGAAGGTGACCAGGCGCTCGGTGGCGTCCGGGCGCCGGTCGAAGATCACGTCCTCGACGAGGTCGACGAGGTCGGCGGGGATGTCGGCGTACACGGCGAGCTGGCCGGCGTTGACGATGCCCATGTCCAACCCTGCGCGGACCGCGTGCAACAGGAACGCCGAATGCATGGCCTCGCGAACCACGTCGTTGCCGCGGAAGGAGAAGGACAGGTTGGAGATGCCGCCGCTGGTGCGGGCACCCGGGCAGCGCGCCTTGATCAGCGGGAGGGCGTCGATGAACGCCTTCGCGTACCCGTTGTGCTCGGCGATGCCGGTGGCGACGGCGAGGACGTTCGGGTCGAAGATGATGTCCTCCGGCGCGAACCCGGCCTGCTCCACGAGCAGATCGTAGGCCCGGCCGCAGATGGACACCTTGCGCTCGGTGGTGTCGGCCTGGCCCTGTTCGTCGAAGGCCATCACCACCACGCCGGCGCCGTAATCGCGGATCCGGCGGGCCTGAGCCAGGAACGGCTCCTCGCCCTCCTTGAGGCTGATCGAGTTGACCACGCCCTTGCCCTGCACGCACTTGAGGCCGGCCTCGAGGACCGTCCACTTCGAGCTGTCGATCATCACCGGGATCCGGGCGACCTCGGGCTCGGTGGCGATGAGGTTGAGGAAGGTCGTCATGGCGCGCTCGCTGTCGAGCAGGTCGGCGTCCATGTTGACGTCGAGCAGGTTGGCGCCGCCGCGGACCTGCTCCAGGGCCACGTCGACCGCGCCCTGATAGTTGTCCGCCTCGATGAGCCGGCGGAACTTGGCCGAGCCGGTCACGTTGGTGCGCTCACCGATCATCACGAACCCGGTGTCCGGGCCGATGGCGAACGGCTCCAGCCCACTGAACCGGGTGGTTTCAGGCGAGGCGGCGACCGTCCGTGGCGGTGTGCCGGCCACGGCGGCGGCGATCCGGGCGATGTGGTCCGGTGAGGTGCCGCAACAACCGCCGACGATGTTGACCATGCCGGATGCGGCAAACTCGCCGAGCAGGCCGGCGGTCTCCTCCGGAGTCTGGTCGTAGCCGCCGAAGGCGTTCGGCAGACCGGCGTTGGGATGACACGCCACATAGGTTTCGGCGATCTTGGAAAGCTCCTCGACGTGCGGGCGCATCTCGACCGCGCCCAGCGAGCAGTTCACGCCGACGACCAGCGGTTCGGCCCGCTCTATCGAGCGCCAGAAAGCCTCCACGGTCTGCCCCGACAGGGTCCGGCCGCTGAGGTCGACGATGGTGACGGAGATCCACAGCGGCAGCTGCGGCGCGACCTCACGGGCCGCGGCGATCGCGGCTTTCGCGTTCAACGTGTCGAAGATCGTCTCGATCAGAAGCAGGTCGACACCGCCCTCGGCCAGGGCCGAGATCTGCTCCGCGTACGCCGCGCGCACTTCGTCGAAGTCGACGGCGCGATACGCCGGGTCCTCGACCCGCGGCGACAGCGACAACGTCACGTTCAGCGGCCCGACCGACCCGGCCACGAACCGCCCATCGAACTCGTCCGCCGCCTGCCGGGCCAGCCGCGCACCCTGGACGTTCATCTCACGAACCAGTGACTGGAGCCCGTAGTCGGCCTGACCGATGCTCGTCGCCGTGAACGTGTTGGTGGTGGTGATGTCGGCGCCGGCGGCCAGATACCGCCGGTGTACGTCCAGGATGACGTCCGGCCGGGTCAGGTTGAGCAGGTCAGGATCACCGCTGACGTCCCGCGGATGATCGACAATCAGGTCGCCCCGATAGTCCGCGGCGGTGAGCTTCGCGCCCTGCAACATCGTTCCCCAGGCGCCGTCCAACACCAGAACACGCTGCGACATCAACTGCCGCAGCGACGACGCAGTGCTTCTCTGGTCCAGTAACGCGCTCAAGCAGCCGCCTCCGAAGCTCGGAGGCGCCCTTGTTGACGACATGAAGGCCGAGCGTGGCGGGCTCCGCCCGTCGCAGCGCCTCTCGACCCGACAGGCAGATAGTACCCCGAAGCGCTTGCCTGGACATCCCGGTGATGCCTCGAAGTCTGGCGGTTCGGCGTTCCTGCCTGGGGGTAGGGCCACATGCTGGGAGGGACGGTCGAGGGCAAGGAGGCGGCGGTGGCGGACGCGACGGTGTCGGACCTGGTGGTGGCCCGATTGGCGGACTGGGGTGTAAACCGGGTCTTCGGCTATTCCGGGGACGGCATCGACGGCGTGATGGGGGCGTTGCGGCGGGCCGGGCGGCCGGAGTTCGTGCAGGCACGCCACGAGGAGACGGCCGCGTTCATGGCGTGCGGGCACGCGAAGTACACCGGTGGGCTGGGGGTGTGCCTGTCGACTCAGGGGCCGGGCGCGGTGCACCTGCTCAACGGCCTCTACGACGCCCGGCTGGACTCCCAGCCGGTGCTCGCCCTGGTCGGTCAGCAGGTGACGTCGGTGCTGGGCAGCGGCTACCAGCAGGAGATCGACCTGGTTCGCCTCTACGGCGACGTGTGCGCACAGTTCGTGCAGACCGCGTACACCGCTGAACAGCTGCCGATGCTGCTCGACCGGGCGATCCGCACGGCCCTGGCGACCCGCAGCCCGACGTGCGTGATCCTGCCGCACGACGTACAGACCGCCCCGGCCCCGGACCTCGACGCGCATCAGCACGGGATCATGGTGACCAACCCCGGCCTGCCGGTGCCGGAGCTGCGACCTCGCGCCGATGATCTGCGGGCCGCCGCCGACCTGCTCGACGCCGGGGAGCGGGTGGCGATCCTGGTGGGGCAGGGCGCCCGAGCCGCCGCCGGCGAGGTGGTCGAGCTGGCCGAGGCGCTCGGTGCGGGAGTGACCGCGTCGCTGCTGGGCAAGCCGGTGCTGGACGAGGGTCTGCCGTTCCACACCGGGGTGATGGGCCACCTGGGCAGCACCGCCAGCAGCATGCTGATGAGCGAGTGCGACACGTTGGTGATCGTCGGCAGCAACGATCCCTGGTCGGAGTTCTACCCGGCGCCGGGGCAGGCCCGGGCGGTGCAGATCGACATCGACGGCCGGCGTCTGGGCATGCGCTACCCCGTGGAGGTGCCGCTGCTCGGCGACGCGGCCGAAACCATTCGGGCGCTGTTGCCGCTGCTCACGCCGAGGTCCGACCGGAGCTGGCGGCAACGCGTCGAGGGCGAGGTGACGCGCTGGCGGGACATCGCCCGGCAGCGGGCCACCGCCGAGGCCGAGCCGGTCAACCCGCAGTACGTTCTGCACGCGCTGACCGACCGGCTACCCGGCGACGCGCAGGTGTCGGTGGATGTCGGGTCGGTGACCTACTGGTACGCGCGGCACCTGCGGCTGCCCGTCGGTGTCGACGCGCACCTGTCGAGCACCCTGGCCTCGATGGGTTCGGCGCTGCCGTACGGGCTGGCGGCGAAACTCGCCGCCCCGCACCGACCGGTGGTGGCGCTGGCCGGAGACGGGGCGATGCAGATGAGCGGGCTGGCCGAGCTGCTCACCGTCGCGCACCGCTGGCGGGACTGGGCGGACCCCCGGTTCGTGGTGCTGGTGCTGCACAACCGCGACCTCGCGGAGGTGAGCTGGGAACAGCGGGAGATGGAGGGCGATCCCCGTTTCGTCGATTCGCAGCGCCTGCCGGACGCACCGTACGCCCTCTGGGCCGAGCTGCTGGGCCTGCACGGCCTCCGGGTGACCACCCCGGGCGAGGTCGACACCGCCTGGGACAGGGCCCTGTCGGCGGACCGGCCGACGCTGATCGAGGCGATCGTGGACCCCGCCATCCCGCTGCTTCCGCCCGCGCAGCCGTACGAGAAGGTCGCCACGATGTACGAGGCGCTCGGTCGGGAGGACACCGACCTGGGCCGGCGTGCGCTGGCGCACCTGCGCCGGGAGCGAGCAAGCGAGGGCTTCGACGACCCGCGGTGACGGTGGAAGGTGTGAACGGCCCGGACCTGGGAGAAGTATCGCCGAACCGAGCCGGTGCGTTGGTCAGCGTCGTTGACCGGCCGTACGGGCGGTGTCGTGCCGGCCATGCCGCTGTTGGCGGCACCCGAGCAGTCGCCGGAAGGAGGGCGTCATGGTGGACCGGATCGCCGACCCGTGGGGTGAGCGAACCCCGTACGGTCCGGGGCAGGAGTGGCCGGTGCGGGTGGACCGTTTTCTCGACGGTGGCCGGAGCGAGGCGGACGTGGACCGGTGGGTGCAGTCGGCGTCGGTGCTGCACTCCAACGGCGACGCCATGGACATCGCGGTCGCCGACGGCCGCATCGTCGGCGTACGCGGTCGCGCCGTGGACCGGATCAACCGGGGCCGGCTCGACCCCAAGGACCTCTACGGTTGGCAGGCCAACCACAGCCCGGACCGGCTGACCCGACCGCTGGTCCGCGACGGCGACCGCCTGGTCGAGACGGACTGGGACACCGCGATGGGCCGGATCGTGGCCCGTTCCAAGGAGTTGTTGGACGGGCCCGGCGGCTGGGGGCACTTCGGTTTCTACACCACGGGGCAGCTGTTCCTGGAGGAGTACTACACGCTCGGCGTGATCGGCAAGGCCGGGCTGGGCACGCCACACATGGACGGCAACACCCGGCTGTGCACCGCGACGGCGGCGGCGGCGATGAAGGCCAGCTTCGGCACCGACGGGCAGCCCGGGTCGTACACCGACGTGGACCACTGCGACGCGATCGCGCTGTGGGGCCACAACGTCGCCGAGACCCAGACGGTGCTGTGGATGCGGATGCTCGACCGTCGGCGTGGGCCGAACCCGCCGGCGATGCTGGCGGTGGACCCGCGGGCCACCCCGGTCGCCCGGGAGGCCGACCTGCACCTCGCGGTCCGCAACGGCACCAATGTGGCCCTGCTGAACGGCCTGCTCCGCGAAATCATCCGACGCGGCTGGTACGACCGCGACTACGTCGACGCGTACACCCTCGGCTTCGACGAGCTGTGCCACATCGTCGACGGCTACCCACCGCACCGGGTCGCCGACATCTGCGACGTGCCGGCCGCCGACGTGGAACGCGCTGCCGAGCTGCTCGGCTCGTCACAGCGGCTGCTGTCGACCGTGTTGCAGGGCTTCTACCAGTCCAACCAGGCCACCGCCGCCTCCTGCGCGGTCAACAACCTGCACCTGATCCGGGGCATGATCGGCCATCCCGGCGCCGGGATCTACCAGATGAACGGCCAGCCGACGGCTCAGAACACCCGGGAGACCGGCGCCGACGGCGACCTGCCCGGTCTGCGTAACTGGGACAACGAGCGGCACATCGAGGAACTGGCCCGGCTCTGGAACGTCGAGGTCGACAGGATCCCGCACTGGGCGCCGCCGACGCACGCCATGCAGATCTTCCGGTACGCCGAGCAGGGCTCGATCAAGCTGTTGTGGATCAGCGCCACCAACCCGGCCGTCTCGTTGCCGGACCTGTCCCGGATCCGGCGGATCCTGGCCAAGCCGGACCTGTTCGTGGTGGTGCAGGATCTCTTCCGCACCGAGACCGCCGAACTGGCGGACGTGGTGCTGCCCGCCGCCACGTGGGGCGAGAAGACCGGCACGTTCACCAGCGTCGACCGGACGGTGCACATTTCCGACAAGGCCGTCGACCCGCCGGGCGAGGCGAAGCCCGACCTGGACATCTTCCTCGACTACGCCCGCCGGATGGACTTCCGGGACCGCGACGGCAACCCGCTGATCCGGTGGACCGGGCCGGAGGAGGTGTTCGAGGCGTGGAAGGAGTGCTCGCGGGGTCGGCCCTGCGACTACACCGGCATCACCTATGAGAAGCTGCGCGGCGGCTCCGGCATCCAGTGGCCCTGCACCCAGGAGCAGCCCGACGGCACCGAGCGTCTCTACACCGACGGGCACTTCAACACCGACCCCGACTACTGCGAGACATACGGCCAGGACCTGGCCACCGGCGCGGAGTTCACCGAGTCGGAGTACCGGGCCAAGGAGCCGCGCGGCCGGGCGTTCCTGCACAGTGTCGACTACCAGCCCTCGCCCGAGGTGCCCGACGACGACCATCCGATGCTGCTCGCCACCGGCCGCACCGTCTACCAGTTCCACACCCGCACCAAGACCGGCCGTGCCCCGCAGCTCAACCGGGCGGCTCCGGACGTGTGGGTGGAACTCAACCCGGCCGACGCCGAGCGGCTCGGCATCGCCGAGGGCGACCTTGTCGGCGTCTCCTCGGCGCGCGGCGCCATCCAGGCCCGCGCCCGACTCTGCGGCATCCGCCCCGGCGTCGTGTTCCTGCCGTTCCACTACGGCTACTTCGACCAGAATCCCGCCGACCGCACACCCCGAGCGGCGAACGAGCTGACCATCACCGCCTGGGACCCGGTCTCCAAGCAGCCCCTCTTCAAGGTCGCCGCCGTCGCCGTGGCGAAACTCGCCGACGGGCGGGGCGAACCGTCGCCGGCACCGACGGTCGGCGGCAGCGCGCCGCCGACGGACGCTGACGTGCCGCCCACCGTCGGAGGGCCGGCGGCCCAGGCCACCAGCGGGAAGGAGTGAGCCGTGCAGCTCGCCCACTACCTCGGTCTCCTGCACCGCGCGCAGGTCAACCTGGCCGACGCGTTCCGGCAGGTCGCCGACGCCCATGCCGAGGAACCTGACATTCAGCACCTCTGCCAGCAGCAGGCGAAACGGTGCGACACGTACGCCGAACAGCTGCGTCCGTTCGCCGCCCGCTATTCCGAGGACGCTCCGGCCGAGCCCGACCGGCTGCACTCGCAGCTGTTCACCGGCACCCGCACCGGCGGCATCGGCCTCCTGCGGGACCTCCAGGACCTCTACCTGATGGCGGCCGAGTGCGACATAGCCTGGACCGTCGTCGGTCAGGCCGCCTACGGCGCCCGTGACGATGAGTTGCTTGCGGTCGTGCGGCGCTGCGAGGGGGAGACGGCGATCCAGCTCAAGTGGCTGCGTACCCGGATGAAGGCCGCCGCGCCCCAGGCGCTCGTCGTCGCCGACTGACAGCCCCCGGCGGCGCCCTCCGCCCGCATCATCGGCTCCTGGCCGACGACCGCGGCCGAAGGTGGCCGTTCAGTCGCGTTGCCGTGCGCCAGGCTGCTGGTTCTGGCTCTGGTTCTGCCGCAGGGCTTCGTCGAGTTGGTCTTCGAGGATGACGATCCGGCAGGCGGCTTCCAGGGCGGTGCCCTGGTCGACCATCTCGCGGACCCGGGCTGCCAGGCGCAACTGGTAGCGGGAGTAGCGGCGGTGCCCGCCGGCCGAGCGGTGTGGGTTGATCAGTTTCGCCTCGTCGAGGCGGCGCAGGAAGTCCTGCGTCGTGCTGAGCATCTCCGCGGCCTGGCCGATGGTGTAGGCCGGGTAGTTCTCGTCGCCGAACATGTCGTCGGAGCTTTGCGCCACGTCACCTCCACGTCGAGGGCCCCGGCGCTTCAGCGCCGGGGCCCAGGGTTATGGGTCAGAACACCATCTGCCGACAGGTTCGTCGGCTCGTCGTATCCGCACCGGCCGCTACTGACGGCTTCGGGTGCGAGGATCGCATATGCGTGACCGGAGACCACCTCTCGTTCGATGGAAACTGCGGTGTCCGCCCGGCCTGACATGACGGCCGACGGCGGGCGATCCAACGGTGTACGGCCCTCCCTTTCCTCTGCCTTCTCTTTCCCTTGCTGTCGTGCGGTCCGCCGGTGTCGGAGCCCACGCGACTTCCTGGCTCCCACTTCTACGGCGAACATCAGGTGGAGCCCTGAAGAAAGCCTTGGCCCCGCCTGCTCTCACCTCTCGTGAAAGGAACGGTGAAGATCGTTCCTTTCACACCGCCCGTCGTGACCTCACGGCCGGACGGTCCGTCCATGTCTTGACGGATCTTTACTCTCGACTCGAAGAAGAGTATGCCAGCTCGCCGAGGAAGTCTAGGTCTTTCCACCTAGATTTTTGGAATGTCATCCCGGCGGGCCACGCCTTCGCCGCCACCCGCCGGCCCGGAGCCAACCGGCTCCGGGCCCGGTCACTGCCCCCGACTCAGGGGCTGGTGCAGGTGATGGTGCCGGGTGGGGTGGCGCCGTCGCCGGTGGCGGTGAATCCGAACGTGGTCGAGGCGTTCGAGCCCAACGCGCCGTTGTACGCGGCGTTCCTGACGGTGACGCTGCCGGTGGTGCCGGTGTTGGTCCCGCTCCAGACGCTGCTGATGGCCTGGCCACTGGCCAGGGTCAGACCCACGGTCCAGCCGTTCAGGGTCGTGGCGGTGGTGTTGGCCACGGTCACCTCACCCTGGAAGCCGCCGGGCCACGTGTTGACCGTCCGGTAGGTGGCGGCGCAGGCGCCCGGCTCGCCGGTCGGCGGCGGAGTGGTCGGCGGCGGGGTGGTGCGCGGGCGGAGTGGTCGGCGGCGGGGTCGTCGGAGGCGTGGTCGACTGGAACTGGCTGAAGAACCTCCAGATCTCACCCGAGGTCCACGTCCGGGAGTCGTTGGGGCTGCTGGACCCGTCGACCGGACTGGGGGTGTGGTCACCATCGAACGCCGCCCACTGGACCGGGTAACCCGCACGGCATCCCGAGTAGGTGGTGGTGATGTGGGTGAGGCTGCCCCGGCTCGGCTCGCGCGGGCTCTGCGCGGTGCAGCCGTTGTTCCTGACGAACGTGTCGCGCAGTTGCCGGCCCTGGGAGATGTTCAGCACGCTGTCGTAGATGCCGTGGATACCGAAGTAGGCCACGGGCTGCGTGCCGCCGTTGCATCCGCTGAGGTTGGCGCCGGACAGGACGGTGACCGCGCGGATGACGTCGGGCCGGGCGCAGGCCACCGCGTAGCTCATGGCCCCGCCGTAGCTCCAGCCCAGGGCGAAGCGCTGGCTCGTGTCGACGCAGAGGTCGTTCTCGATCTGCCGGGAGATGTCGTCGAAGAGGGTCAGGTCCCGACCGTTGGTGTTGGCCCAGCCGGCGTTCAGACCCTGCGGCGCGACGAAGATCGTGCTGTTGTTGGACAGGGGCTGGAGCCCGTAGTAGCCGGCCGAGGTGACGTTGTTGGCCGAGCCGTTCAACCAGTGGAAGGCGAAGATCAGTCGGTAGGGGTGGTTCCGGTCGTACCCGTCCGGGATCCGCAGGTTGTAGGTACGACTCTGGCCGCTGCTCTGAATCGTGCGCGTTCCGCTGGTCAGCGTGGGGGCCTTGCCGCAGCCGGCGGTGGCCGCGAGGGTGCCGTTCGTCGCCGCCGCCGCTCCGCGGAAGCTGCCGCTCAGTGCGCCGCCGGCGGTGGCCGCGAGGAGAACCGCCGCGGCCGCGATGGATGTGAGGAGGTGCCTTCGTTTCGGCATTGCGTGACTCCTTGCGATTGGGCGTCATGTGCCGGTGGTGATGCGTTGCCGGTCGCCCGCGGTCCGCCTGGACCCAACAACCGGGTCGCGCCGAGGGCTGCCCGCGGCGGGGCGTCGGAAGTTGGGCATGCGGCCGAAGCGACGTCGTCCGGCGACCAACTGGGGTCGCCCGGCATCGACGGAGTGGCCCGGACTGGTCACCGACCGGGTAGGCGGCGGGAGGGCGAATGCCCTCGGCGCGTTCTCGCCGGCTGGCTCAGGTGACCGGGAGCGTGCCCTTCGCTCCCCGCTCCGAAAATAGCATGTTATCGATAACATGCTGAACCGTGCGCATTCCGCAGAAGGATCGGAGCGGTCCGCCACAAGCAGTTCGCGTTAACACAGCACGACGTGCTCCCCCGCCCGTCCACTCATGAGGTCGTCGGCGATGAGGAACGAGTCGTCAGCGCTGACGTAGCCGCCCTGGGTGCGGGCATGTGGTCAGGACGCTGGTGCCCCGGCCGCCCAGACGGCTGCCACCTTGTCCGGGTCACCGGTCCGGAACAGCGGCGGCTCGTGCATCAGGAAGTCGCGGTGGCTGATGTTCCAGGCGTACGCGCCGGCCATCGCGAAGGCCAGCACGTCACCCACGCCGATCGGCCCGGCGGTGGCCGAGTGGGACAGCACGTCCTTCGGGGTGCAGAGCTGCCCGACCACGGTGACCGGCCCACCGTCGGTGCGGGGGCCGTCGACATCCCGCCGGCGGTGCACGCGAAACGGCTGCGCGTGGCCCTTGGCCGCCGGCGTGCGCAGGTGGTGGGTGCCGCCGGCCACCACCACGAACCACTCGCCGTAGGAACGCTTCACGTCGATGACCTCGGTGAGGTACGCCCCGCAGTAGACGGTGACCGACCGACCCGGCTCGATGCGCAGCCGCAGGCGCGGGTACGCGTCGACGACGTCCGTCAGCGCTCGGCCGTAGCCGACCCAGTCGAACCGTGCCGCCGGGTCGGTGTAGTCGACGGCCATGCCGCCGCCGACGTCGACCTCGGCGGCGTCGACCTCGGCGGCCGCCCAGCGGACCACGGCGGCGGCGACCGCGCCGGCGAGTGGGGCGTCCAGCCCACTGGCCAGATGGGCGTGGACGCCGCGTACCTCGATGCCGGCGGGCGGGCGGCGGGCACAGTCGACCGCGTCGGCCGGGTCCATGCCGAACGGGCTGGGGCCGCCGCCCATGACCAGGCTCGCGCCCGGAGCGTCGACCGGCAGGTTCACGCGCAACAGCACCCGGGCCGTCCGGCCCGTGGCGGTGGCCATCGCGCCGAGCCGCCGCAGCTCCGCCGGTGACTCGACGTGGATGCGGCGCACCCCGACGGCGAGGGCGGCGGCGAGGTCCTCGTCGGTCTTGCCGGGCCCGGCGTACGCGGCCGGCCGGTGGTCGGGCAGCACCTCGGCCAGTCGGCGCAGCTCGCCACGGCTGGCGGCCTCGAACCCGTCGACGACCGGGGCGAGGGTGCGCAGCACGCCCGGATCGGGGTTGGCCTTGACCGCGTACAGCAGCTCGACCCGCCGTGGCAGCGCGTCCCGCACGGACCGGGCGTGCGCGGCCAGCGCGTCGAGGTCGTGGACGTAGACCGGTCGCGTCACCGTGGCCCGCCCAGCGGGTTCGGCACCGGCACGAACGGCGCCGCGCGGTCGGCGTCGCGTCGCCACCGGACCAGCAGGTTCGCCTTGGCCACCAGCGGCTCCCCGGTCAGCAGCGCCCGCAGCTCGGGTGGGTCGTCGAGGTCGGCGGCCACCGCCGCGACGACCGTACGCAGCTCCCGCCACAGCCGCGGTTCGATTCCCGGCCGCGCGTCGGCGAGCGCCCCGCACACGCCGGCGAGGTGGTTGACGAACAGGCAGTACACCACCCGGCGGTGGGCGGCGCGCGCGTCGTAGCCGACCTGCGGTGGGACGTGCTCCGGCCAGGCGACCCAGCGAGCGGTGTCCAGCTTGACGCCCTCCAGGTCGCGCAGCAGCATCCGGACCGGCCTGCGCTCCCGGTCCAGCACCACGACGACGTTCTGCAGGTGCGCCTCGTGCACCACGCCGTGGCCGATCCAGCAGCGCAGGACAGCCGGCACGAGCAGCTCGGCGTACTCCCGCCACCAGGCCACCGGATCGGGCACCGACAGCGGCGCGGCGGCCAGTGCCGCCGCCAGGATCGGGCTGTCCCCCGATCGCAGGTGCGGGCGCAGGCCGGTGCGCAGGATCGTCCCGTACGCCTCGTCGAGTCCGGGGACGTCGACCGTGCGGTAGGCGGGTTCGGCGAGCAGCCCGACCCCGGCCGGCATCGGCACCCCGGCCAGCAGGTCGGTCAGGGCCACCGCGCCGGTGAGTTCGTAGCGGGCGTTCTTGCGCAGGCAGTTGGTGATCCGCACGTGCAGGCTGGTCTTGACGAACAGGTCGGCCTCGGGCGCGTAGACGGTGCGGACGCTCGCCGTCGGCCGTACCGGGACGCCGCCCTCCCCCAGGTCGCGCAGCCGCGGGTGGGTCGGTGGGATCAGCGAGAGCTGCCAGGGATGCACCGGCAGCACCCGGTGCCCGGCCGGGGGCCGCGGCGGGTCGAGGGCCGCGACGAGCGGATCGAACGGTCCGTCGCCCGCCACGAGATCATCCGGTACGGCGAGCCAGCGCAGCCGGAACGCGGTGCGCAGCTCCGGGGCGTACCCCGACCAGCGATCCGGATCACCGCTGCGCCACTTCGGCGCGGGGTGGTGCGGATGGCCGAGGACCAGCGACTGTTCGGAGTCGACGTACGCGTCGATGGCGGCGTCGCCGGTGGGGGTGGGATCCTGCGCCGGTCGTTCGGCCAACAGCCGGGCCACGGTGTCGCGGCTGGCCCGGACCTGACCGACGAACTCGTCGTTCGCCAGGCCGGTACGCGGGGCGAGTTCCGCCGCGACCAGTCCGGCCAGCGTGTCCGCGTCGAGGTCCTCCCACCGGTCGCCGTCGGTCATCCGCTGCACCGGACCCACGTAGCGGTGGGCGCCGAGCGGCGATGCCCGCGTGACGGCGCACCGCAACGACACGTCGAGGTGCCGCAGCAGCAGGTGGGCGGAACCGTCGAGCACGGTCGTGTCGCCGGCGGGGACGCCGATCTCCCGGACCAGGCAGCCGTAGACGGCGTGGGCGGCGGCCAGGTCGGCGAACTGGCGGGTGTCGACACCCGGCCGGGAGCGCACCCGCGCGCTCGTCATGGTGCCTCCCGCAGGTAGTTCGGGCCGGTGTGCAGGTAGTACTTGTTGATGTCGGTGCAGCCCAGCCGCTGCTTGGGTAGCAGGGTGCCGGCGGTGAGCATCGCCTTGACGGGTAGCCGGGCGGCCCGCAGTACCCGCTCGGTGAAGGATCGCAGCTGCGACCCGTCGCCCCAGCGGTCGCGGGCGGCGGCCAGCCGGGGCGCGAGCGCCGCAGCCGGTGACGGTACGGGCAGGCCCCGGGCGGCCAGGGCGATCAGGGGCGCCGCCGCGGCGAGGTGCAGGGTGATGGTGATGAACACGTCGGCCAGCTCCTGCGGATCGCGGACCCACATCCGGTCGTCGGCCAGTGGCGGCCCGGCCGGTCCCTGGTGCCGCACATCGAGTCGGGCGCCGTCGTTGTCCTTGTAGAGCAGGCCGAGCGTGCCGTCCGGACGTACCAGCAGGTGGATGTTCTGTGGATGCGCTTCGAGGGCCACGCCGTGGCGTAGCCAGAGGAAGACGTGCCAGTCGAGCAGCAGGTCCAAGTAGGACTCCAACAGCGCCTCGGGCCGTCCGGAGCTGATGCGTTCGAGGACGGTGCCGGCGACCGGATCGGGTGCGGCGAGGGCCGCGACCGGCACCACCTGGACCCCGTCGAGATCGCGGGGGAACCGCCGCAGCAGGAAACTTCGCCGCTCGTCGCCGTCGACGTGGGCGTGGGTGCTCTCGTCGGCGTGCCGGATCCGGCCGGTGAACGCCGGTTCCGCGGTGGCGATCCGGTCGAGCAGCCCGGCGACGGCCGCGCCGTCGGCGAGTGCGGCCGGGTGCAGCGTCCGCCGGTTGCGGACGCCGAGACTCGCGGTGGGCAGCGGCAGCTTCAGGTGCAGGTACGGGTCGTGGTCCAGCGCCACCGTCCGCATGGACAGGGTGGGGCGTACGGGGATCGTCGGCAGCTCGACCACCGGCAGCCCGTCACGTGCCGCGGTCAGCGGATGTGCCGGCATCAGCACCTGGTCCGGACGCGGTGCGGGCGGCCACCACGACGGGAGCGCGCCGGCGAGCCGCATTTGCCCGGCCGGGGCGGCGTACCAGCGCAGTGGGAAACGCGGGGCGTGCTCCGGGGCGTACCGGAGCAGTTCGTCGTCGCTGAGACCGTGCCGGCAGCGGTCGGTGGGGTAGACCGGGTGGCCGTGGTGGGCGGCGAGCACGTCGTCCAGGACCGCCGCCGGCATGCCGGTGGGGGTCGTGGCGCGCTCGGCGGTCACCACGGCGAAGACCCGTGGCCGGGCACCGACGGCGAGTCGTCGTGCGCGGAGGTCGGCGCGACATTCGGCGCCGAAGTCCCGCCAGCCGGCCTCGGCCTCGACGTCACCGTCCGGGGCGAGCAGCGTCAGCAGGCCGTCCACGGTGTCGGTCCGGTCGCTGCCCGCCTCGTCGACGGTGTACACGGTCGGCGCGGCGGTGCGCAGGGCCTGCTGGAAGCCGTCCACCCGGACGGGGATGCGCAGCAGGCCGGCGCCGTGCGGCACCTGCCACCAGCCCGGCCCGTCCAGCCGGCCACGGCTGAGCAGGCCGAGGTGGTCCTCCCGCAACAGGGCGTCGAGCACCCGCGAGAACACCTCGCGCTCGCAGTCGTCGCTCACTCGGCAATCGTCCACTGAAGATCGCGTCGGAAGGCGGCCAGGGACGCTCGCACGCTGCCCCGGTCCGGGCCGATCGCGTGCAGGACCGCGAGATAGTCACGGTTCGTGCCGGTGTGGTCGGCGACCCGGCCCACCTCGCGCAGCGGGCGGCAGCCCAGCCGGACGGCACCGCGGACCAGGTCGAGCCCGCCGGGTGCGGCGACGAGCCGTCCCGAGGAGTCCGCGCAGACGTACTCGACCCGCGCGTGCCGGTCGACGGCGGTCGGCAGGTCGAGGGCGGCCAGCGGCTCGCCGAGGTGCAGCCGGATGACGTACTCGAACAGCGGCACGCCGAGCAGTTCGGCGAGGATCAGGTCCATCCGGTCGCCGATGAGGCGGTAGTTCACCTCGATCAGCCGGACCCGGCCGTCCTGGATGACGTACTCGGTGTGGCAGGCGCCGAAGCCGACACCGAGCGCGTCGAGCCGAGCCCGCAGCTGGACCTCGGTCTGCTCGGCCGGGGGCGACCAGTCCAGGCTCTCCTCGGTGAAGGTCGGTGGCGGCCCGAGGTGGGTGCGCCATCCGCCGACACAGGTCAGGGCCGTGCCGTCGCCGAGGGTGTCGTAGGTCCGCAACTCCCCGGTCAGGTACTCCTCGACCACGAGCGCCACGTCCGGCCGCCGGTCGCGGATCTCGGCGACCCGGGCGGCCAACTCCCGGTCGTCGGCCACCAGGTAGGCGTCCTCGCTGGCCACCCCGGCGCGGGGTTTGACCACCGCCGGGAACATCCCGCCCGGGACGACGGGTGGCGCACCCGGGTCGAGGGCGACGGTGGGTACCCGTTCGAGCCCGGCGGCCGCGATCACCTGGCGGGCCTCCGCCTTGTCCTTGCAGAGACGGGCGGCGTCGGGGTCCTTGCCGGGCAGACCCAGCTCGCGCGCGGCGGTCGCGGTGACCTCCTGGAGGTGGTCGCTGTTGGACAGCAGCGCCGCCGGCCGGTCCGATGTCGTCGCCGCGACCACCGCTGCCGCCTCCCGGACCGCGCAGCGCGCCACCGGCGCCGTGGGCGGCCACTCTCCGGGCCGGTCGGTCAGTACGGTGACCGGCAGCCCGAGCGACGCCGCCGCCGGAAGGAATCCGTCCAGTACGGCGTCGGTGGGGTTGAGCGCGGTGATGTACAGCCGCATACCGCCTCCGTCGACTTCGACGATCGTCGTGCTGAGGTGAACCTACCCTTATCGGGCGGATGGGGACCGATCTGCCCGGTGCAACAGCCCGGCGACGACCAGCCCGCCACCGGCGACCCGCAAGGCACTCTCATCGCGCCGCTTGGAAAGCGCGCCCGACCAGGGTGGGCTCGGCCCCGCCGCGGAACAGCCCGGACCGGTCCTTGTCGGTGGCGGGCAGGCCGAACCAGGCGTAGCGCTGCACGTACGGGAGCTGCCCCAGCATGGTGGTGGCCGCCGTGAGGAAGGCGGCCTGCTGCTCCTGGGTGGGGAACTGCTGGCCGCCACCGTCGAAGCGGATCAGCGCGAACTCGGTCAGCCAGATCGGCTTCCGGTACCGCTGGTACACGTCCTGGAGGTACCGCCTGAGCTGGTCGACGGCAGTGGTGGTGGTGAAGTCGGCGCCGAACCAGTGCAGGGTGATGAAGTCGACCCGATGGCCACGGGCAGCCGCACCGGACATGAAGCGACCCAGCCAGCTCTGCGGATCGGCGCCGCCCCAGGCGACCGCCGGGCTGCCCAGTCTGCTGCCCGTGGCCAGCAACCGCGGCCACAGGTCCAGTGCCTGCTCGACGGTCATGTTGGACTGTTCGGGCAGGTCCGGCTCGTTGAACGTGAGCAGGTACGGCCCGGCCGCCCTGGCGCGCGCCAACTCGGGCGCGGTGACGTTCTCCGCGCCACGGATCATCGGTACGAAGTTCACGCCCGGTGGGGTGGTGATGCCCTGGTGCTGGGTGCCCCAGGTGTAGTACCAGCCGGCCTTCGAGCTCGCCAACGCCCGGTCGACACCGGCGAAGTTCCACACCCCGACGCCCTTGCGCGCCGAACTGACCGCGGGCACGACCGGCGCCCGCGAGGAGGGCCGCGCGCTCGGCGCGGGTGCGGCGCTCGATGCGGTGACGGTGGTGGGTGTCGCGGACGGCGGAGCGGCCCACGAGGGCGCGGGCGGATCGTCCGGCCGGATCACCACCAGCGTGGTGATGGCGAGGACGACGGCGGCGACCCCGACGGCAAGCGATGGGAGCAGGCCGCGAGGCCGGTTCGACGCGAGGTTGACGAGCCCGTGCCCGCCGTCACCGTCGGTGGGCACCCCGCCGGATGGGGTCGAGCCGGCGGCGTACCCGGTCGCCGGGTCCGGCGGGTGGTACCCGGCGACCGGCGAGGCGTCCGGGGGCAGAGCGGCACCTGGCAGGTGTGCGCCGAGACCGGCCGGCAGCGGCAGCATCGGCAGACCGGCGAGCAGCCGGTCGATCGGCAGCAGGGTCGCGCCCAGCCGTCCGCAGAACGCGCAGTCCCGGACGTGCCGGGCCAGCCGTTTGCGCCACAACGGATTGGCGACGCCGTCCCACTCTGCGGTCACGGTGCGCAGGTCCGGGCAGCCGGGGCGCGCCCGTAGCGCACGGACGACGGCGCGGGCCGTCTGGATCTGGTCCTTCATCCGGTGGATCCGCACCGCGACGTGCCCCGGGGAGAGCCCGAGCGCGTCGGCGACCTCGGTCCGGTCGAGTTCGCCGGTCTCCTCCAGCCACCAGAGCGACAGCAACTCCTGATCGTCCGGGTCGAGCCAGCGGGTCGCCTCAGCGACCTCGCGTCGCTGGTCGGTGAGACCGAGCCGGAGGATTGTCATTCCCGCGAAATCGGAGGCGGGATCGGGCACGTTGTGGATCGCGTCGAGCCCGGCGTCGCGGCTGAGCGCGACACGTCGGCGCTGTTCCCAGTCGCGCACCTGACGGATGGTGATCGCCACCAGCCAGGACCGGAACGCGGCCGGGTCGTTGAGCCCGGGCAGGTGCCGGATCACCCGTACCAACGTCTCCTGGACCACGTCGTCGACGTCGGCGTGGCCGCGCAGCGCACGCCCGACGATGTTGTAGACCAGCGGGAGCGAGGCCGCTACGAGGTCGTTCAGAGCGCGCTGGTCGCCCTGGCGGGCGGCGGCGACCGACCCGACGTCGGGCAGTCCCCGACCGGCTGACGACATGGGTCCCACTCCTCCTGTGCTCCGCACCGAAGGCGGTCGCGTGGTGCGTGCCGACCGCCTCCTCATCGGAGACGGACGACGGTCGGTCGGATTACGAAAATTCTGCGGCCGGCCGTGGGCCGGATGCGACCCGGGGCGGTTGGTAGGTCCCGCCGGCGGCGCATGACGGCGACGACGCCGGGTATGGTGCGGTGTGTCGGTGTCGCCGGGCGCTCGCCCGTGAACGACACACGCTGATCGGGCGCCGGTGTGCGCGCCGGGTCGTCACCAGGTCGTGCGGCGAGAGTTGCCGAGGCCAGAACACACTCCTTCGCGGAAGACAGGAATCCCGCATGACATCGAATGACCACGATCGACAGGCGTTGTTTCTCACCACGTCGAACGGCGACGGGATCGACGGGTCGGCGGTGACCTTCGACGGCAGCGAGGAGGCCATGCGGCGGCTACGCCACCCGTTCGCGGTGACGCCGGCCGGGCCGACCAACGACACCGGGGACGACCCGGATCACCGCAACTGACCCGACGATTACAGGCGGGTGACCCCACCAGCGCAACATCGTACTTTCGGCTAGTAATCAGTAGCTCTTTCGGGTAGTGTCCGGGTCATCAAGTGAACGACATGACGCGGTGGTGAGGCCCGTGCTCGTGGCCTTACGACAGCGCACCTCGCCCGTACGTGCGCCCCGGCGGCAGCCGGTTCGGAGATCTTCCGGTCGACTCGATCGACGGGCACGTGCGGGAGGGACCACCCGATGGCCACCACCTTCGGATCGACGATCAACACTCGCGTCGGCCAGCGACGCAGCGACCAGACCCCGGACGACCTCCTGGCCGCCCTCGCGGCGACCCCGGCCGACGACCCGCGCCGCCCGGCGCTGCGGGACCGCACCATCGAGGCGTGGCTACCGCTCGCCCGGCACCTCGCACGCCGCTACGCCGGGCGCGGCGCACCCGACGACGACCTGACCCAGACCGCCGCGGTCGGGCTCATCAAGGCCGTGGACAACTTCGACCCCACCCGGGGCGTCGACTTCAGCGGGTACGCCATCCCCACCGTCATCGGCGAGATCAAGCGGTACTTCCGGGACCGCACCTGGGCCGTTCGGGTGCCCCGCCGCCTCCAGGAGCTGCGCCTGTCGATCAGCGCGGCCAACAGCATCCTCACCCACACCCTCGGCCGCCTGCCCACGGTGGCGGACATCGCGTCCTACCTCGACGTGTCCGAGGAGACAGTGCTGGAAGGGCTGGAGGGCGCTCGCGCCTACCGGGCCACGTCGCTGTCCACACCCATGGGCGCCGACGGCAACCGGGAACTCGGTGACACCCTCGGCGGCGACGACCACGAGTTCGACATCGTCGAGATCCGTGTCGCCCTGGGCCCCGCCCTCGCCACGCTGCCGGAGCGCGAACGCGAGATCCTGAGCCTGCGCTTCCACGGCAACCTGACCCAGGCCCAGATCGCCGACCGGATCGGCATCTCGCAGATGCACGTCTCCCGGCTGATCACCCGATCGTTGGCGACACTGCGGCACCACCTCTCCGACGACGGCGCCCTCTAGGAACGGGACAGCGGATGACCCTGCACATCGATCTCTCCGGTAGGACCGCGCTGGTCACCGGGTCGACCCAGGGGATCGGAGCGGCCATCGCCGCCGGCCTGGCCCGCGCCGGCGCCCGGGTGGCGGTCAACGGCCGCACCGCCGCCAGCGTCGAACGGGCGGCGGGCGCGCTGCGCCGGGAGGTCCCGGGCGCCGACGTGGTCGAGGTGGATGCCGACGTCTCCACCGACGACGGGGCGGCACGGACCCTCGACCTGCTGCCCAGCGTCGACATCCTGATCAACAATCTCGGCGTCTTCGGGCCGACCCCCGCGTTGGAGATCTCCGACGACGAGTGGCGTCGCTACTTCGAGGTGAACGTGCTGGCCGGCGTCCGGCTGACCCGCGCGTACCTGCCCGCCATGATGGAACGCGGCTGGGGGCGGGTGCAGTTCATCGGCAGTGACTCGGCGGTCGTCATCCCGGCCGAGATGATCCATTACGGTGTCTCGAAGACGGCCCTGCTCGGCGTCTCGCGTGGCTTCGCCAAGGCTGCCGCCGGCACCGGCGTGACCGTCAACTCGGTGCTCGCCGGGCCGACCCACACGGGCGGTGTCGAGGACTTCGTCGCCGAACTCGTGGGCGACGAACTCCCGTGGGAGGAGGCGCAGCGGGAGTTCATGCGGCTGCACCGACCGCAGTCCCTGCTTCAGCGGCTGATCGAGCCCGAGGAGATCGCCAACATGGTCACCTACCTGGCCTCGCCGCTCGCCTCCGCCACGACCGGCGCCGCCGTCCGCGTCGACGGTGGCTACGTCGACGCGATCGTCCCGTGACGGCTGGCCGTCAGAACTGCACGACGTGACCCACCCGCGGCGGCGTACGGCCGGCGAGGACGTCGAGCCACGCGTGCCGTAGTGCCTCGGGCCCGACACCGACCTGGACGTCGAGCCATCCGTTCACCACACCGGTGAACCGCCGCCATGCCTCGGCGAACCGTTGGTCGAGGCCGTCGCGCCCCCAGTCCTGACTGCGTTTGCGCATCTGGACGGGCGCGAAGAACACCTCCTCGGCGGCGTCGGCGTTCGGGGTCTGGTTGGTGAGGCCGACGGCGATGTCCCGGACCAGGTGGTCACCGAGGTGCCGGCGCAGGGCGGAGCGGGTCGAGGGCGCACCGGACAGGTCCAGGTAGACGGTCGGGACGGCGTCGAGATCGCCGATGTCGTCGTACGAGAGGACCTGGTCGTAGCAGCCGAGCGACCGGGTGAAGGCGAGGTTGCCGGGTGAGGTGAGCCCGACCAGGCGCGGGCCGCGACCGTGCAGCTCGGATGCGGCGGCGTACGCGGTCTTGCTCGACGCCGACGACAGCAGCAGCGACTTCGCACCGTGGAAGCCGTTGTCGATTACCCGGTCGGCCAGCATGAACGAGGTGAAGAACAGCGGCCGGAACAGGATCAGCAGGTCCTCCTGGTCCGGCCGGTACGCCGGGTCACCGCTGGTCGACCGGTACGCGTTGTACGGCGAGGGCAGCCCCGCCCGGTGCGGGCTCGCGTCGCGGAATCCGGACGCGTCCACCCGGTCCGGCCGTACCAGCAGGTGGCCGGCGGGCGGAAGGTAGCCGTACACCCGTTGCCCCACCTCGACCCCCGCGACCGCCGACGCGACCACCTCGGCGAAGCCCCAGAGTGGGGGAAGTCCCCACTGCGGCCCGAGTCCGCGCGGGCCGGGCGGGAAGAACTCCCAGTAACGCATCGCGTCGCCGAGCACCGCGTAGGTCACGTTGTTGGCCGTGAGGCCGACGCGGTCGACCCGCAGGAGCGCCTGTCCGTCGGACGCAGCGGCGGTCGTGCCGTCGACGAGCGTGCTCCGGCCGAGATCTGCGCGGGCCACGGCGAATGTCCAGGAGGCAGCCATGGCCTGACGCTAGACAGCACCAGGAGACGAGACAAGTGCACTGGGAGTGCAAAATCCCATTCGCTACGGCGACTCGGCGGTCAGCGCGTCGAGATCGCGCAGGTGAGCCAGCGGGGTGTGCGGCGGCCGCCATTCCAGGAACACTGCCGTGGCGTCGTCGTCCAGCTCGTCGTCCTGGTAGGCGACGACGGCGCGCACCAACCGGCGCATCGTCTCCGGGCTGGGCAGACCGTCGTTGAGAGCGCGGTTGACGAAGTCGACGAGCCGGTCCAGCCCGAACTGCTCACCGTCGGCACTGCGTGCATCGGTGATGCCGTCGGTGTACGCGAGGACGCGGTCGCCGGGGTGCAGATCCTCCACGTGCACCCGAGGGCGCCGGCTCGACAGGTGACCCAGGCCGAGCGGCAACGCGGTCGGTCCCGGCAGCTCCCGGATGGCCTTGCTGTCCCGCAGCAACATTGCCCCGGGATGACCAGCGTTGATCATCCGGAGTCGCCCGGTCGTCCGGTCCAACTCGGCGAGCAACCCGGTCGCGAAAAGGTTCGGATGCTCGGAACGCACCCACCGGTCGATGCTGATCGCGGTGTCGACCAGGTCGAGGCCGCACCGGCGGGCGTTGCGGTAGGCGCTGACCACCAGCGACGCCAGGGTGCTCGCCTTGATCCCGTGCCCACACGTGTCGAACAACCCGACGCTGAGCACGTCACCGTTCAACGCGTAGTCGAAGATGTCCCCGCCGACGTCGTAACACGGCTCCAGGATGGCGGTGACCACCATGTCGTCGGTCGCGAAGGTCAACGGCGGCAGCAGCCCCCACACGATCTCGGCGGCGACCTGCATCGGGAGTCGACGCCGCATCCGCTCGACCACGTCGCCGTAGAGCCGCCGGTTCACCAGAAGTTGGGCGACGGTGACCGCCACCTCCCAGGCGGGGGCCTCCACGGCGCGGTCGGCGGCGGCCGGCGTGACGACCTCGAGCACGCCCATCCGTTCACACCCGAGCAGCAGCGGAACCCAGATCCGGTCGGGGTTGTCGGGGGCGCGCTGGACGCCGAGGGTGGTGAACGCCCGGCCGGCGAGTGTCGTCTCGATCGACAGCTCGTCCCGGACGAGGCCGGCGCCGAGCAGCGGCACGAGCAGGGACTGCGTGTAGTCGGCCAGATAGACCACGATCTCGGTGGCGTTGATCGCCGACGCGGTGCCGGTGACCAGCAGAGACAGGTCGTCCGGCCCGCCCCGGGGTGCGTTGAGCTGCAAGGACCGCACCGCGTTGCCGGCGTCAACCAAGCTCCACCTCCCCGTGTCCTGCCCACCGTAGGAGCACGAGGGCGAGCGTGCCACCACCGCGCGGTCCGTCTGGCCGCGTTGATCTGCGCTGGCCAGTGGGCCAGCGAGCCGTGCGGCCATCCTGCCCTGCCCCGGCCCTGCTCCGTTCGACGGGCCTCGCGTCACCCCGCTCTTCCCATTCGCCCCATGGATCTCAGGCATTACGCCTACCTCGTGCGAGCAGGTATGCAAAAGTCCGTTTTGTTGCATTTAGTGTTTTCATGCGGTTTCCAACCGCCGCACCACCGGCGTCTGGTGAGATGCCTTCGCGAAAGGGCACATCGTGACAACCAAACTGATCCGCCATCCGCGACGTGCGGCCCTGTCCGCACTGGCAGCCGTCGCCGCCAGCGGCACGGCGATAGCCGTGCTGCTCGTCAACGGCACCGGCGCGAGCGCCGCCGAAGCACCGGTGAACCTGGGAACGGCGGCGAACTTCTCCGTACTGGCCGGCTCCACCGTGACCAACACCGGGCCGAGCTTCCTCGCCCAGAGCCTCGGCGTCAGCCCCGGCAACACCGCGCCCGGCTTTCCGCCCGGGATCGTCGCCGGCGAGATCCATCTCGCCGACGCCGTCGCACTGCAGGCCAAGAACGATCTGACCACCGCCTACAACGACGCGGCCGGTCGGACCCCGTTCACCATCCTGCCCGCGGAGCTGGGCGGCACCACGCTGACCCCCGGGGTCTACCGGCTCGGCGCCGCGCAACTGACCGGGACGCTGACGCTCAACAGTCAGGGCGACCCGGCCGCGGTCTTCATCTTCCAGATCGAATCCACCCTGACCACGGCCTCCAACAGCAGCGTCGTGTTCATCAACGGCGCCTCGCCCTGCAACGTCTACTGGCAGGTCGGCAGCTCGGCCACGATCGGCACCGGCACCCGGTTCATGGGCAACATCCTGGCCCAGACGTCGATCACCATGAACACCGGCGCCACCCTCCAGGGTCGCGCCCTGGCACAGACCGGCGCCGTCACCCTCGACACCAACACCATCAATGCCCCCGTCTGTCTGCAACCGACGGGAACGCCCACCCAGACCCCCACCGGCACGCCGACCGGCCAACCCACGGGAACGCCCACCGGAACGCCCACCGGAACGCCCACCGGAACGCCCACTGGAACGCCCACTGGAACGCCCACTGGCACACCGACAGGCACACCGACTGGCCAGCCCACCGGCACACCGACCGGCCAGCCCACGGGCACGCCGACCGGACAGCCCACGGGCACGCCGACCGGACAGCCCACGGCTGCGCCCACCCGCACCGCGCTTCCCGTCACCGGCGGCAGCGGGGGCAGCGGCCTGCTGCCTGTCCTCACCGGAATCGGCAGCATCGCCGTCGCCACCGGCGCCGCCCTGCTGCTCCTCTACCGACGCCGGACCTCCGAGTCCTGACCGGTAGGCCCCGGCGGTCGGTAACCAACCGGCCGCCGGGGCACTACCCTCAACCGCCGACCTCACAGGTCACCATCGTGGACGAGCCCTCCGCAGGAGTAGACGACATTGGGTACGTACCCGTCCCGATCGTCCTCGTCGGGCGACAGCAGCACGCCCGGAAGGTGCGCGACGACCCGCTCCGGCCGGTGCAGGTCGAGCAGGAACGCGCCGATCACGTACCGACGCATCGGCCCGACGCCATGGGTGAGCACCAGCCAGCCGGCGTCGGTCTCGACGGGAGATCCGCAGTTGCCGACCTGGATCAGCTCCCAACTGTCGCGGGGAGCGTGCAGCGGAACCGGCGACTGCCAGCGGCTCTCGCCATCCAGCTCGGTCAGACCGATCGTCTCGCCATCAGCGCGGCACAGCGCCAGGTGTCGGCCGCCGACGGTACGGGGGAACAACGCGATCCCCTTGTTGCGGGCGCCCGGCCCGCGCATCGGGGACATCTCGAAATGGCGCAGGTCGGTGCTCGCCAGCGCCCGGGTGGCGATGTTCCGGCCGTCGTAGGCGGTGTAGGTCGCCCGGTAGACCGGCACCGAGTCGTCGACGAACCTGACGAAACGGGCGTCCTCCATGCCGTTGCTCTCCGCCGGGGTGGTCGGCCACAGCACCCTTTCGTGCAGGCCGAGTCGGCGGGGAACGCCGTGGCATAGCTGCCGGCGTTGGTGCGACGTACCTGTCCGAGGGTGCCCAGGCCCGTGCAGCGCGACAGCAGATCCGGGGGCAGGCGGCCGAGCACCCGCTCGAACGTCGCCTCGTCGTACCGCTCGGGCAGGGCGTCCAGCACGGTCGCGGTGACCTCGTTGTCGCAGTCCGCCTCGGCCAGACCGGCAACGAGCAGATCCCGTCGGTGCCGTACGCCCAGCCACTGCCCCACGGCCAGCGGGCCGGGCCGCTCGGCGACAGTCAGTCGGTGACCTGCTCCCACGGGCCGTAGTGGTGCGGGGGCGTACGCCAGGCGATCGGTCCGAGAAGCGCCACCCTCACGGGGACGGCGCGTCGGCGAGGTCGGCCGGGTCGAGGTGCAGGGTGGCGAGCAGCCCGGAGTGCTTGGCCGGGTCGACCCGCTCCGGAAGCTCCCGCTCCACCCAGTCGGCCCGGGCCTGCTGGCCCCGGTCGCGAAGTGCGCTGACGATCCTGTGCCGGGCGATTCTCACTGGGTTCTCCCCTGGTTGGGCGTGCGGTCGTGCGGATGGACGGCGGCGTGCACGCGTGGGTCGGATCCGAGCACCGGCCACCGCTGCGAACCAGAATGTGCGGTGATCGGTGAATCCGGCGGCCGGGACGTGATCGGTGATGAACCAACACGACCAGTACGTCGCGGCGATGGGGATGGGATCGGTAACGCCCCTGACGGGCTGGTGGCGACGGCATCTGGCGGCCACCGGAAGCCCTGGGCGACATGTCCACCGTACGCCCTCGCGGTGCGGGGTGCATCGGCACCCGACGGCGGAGTCGCCGGGAAAGTGCCTGCACAGCGGCGCCGATCGTCAGCTCCACCGCTCCACCGTCGGACGAGACATGGTTCGTGGCCGCCGACCGCCGCACTGGCGGACTCGTCCGAAAGAGGCCCGCCAGTCGCTTTGCCCGAGCTACGGCCGGTATGTCACTAGCATTGGCGTCCGGAGCACGTAGGCGGGCACCTGATGACGACCGACCAGGCGGTAGGGCTGACCTGCGAGGACGAGGGACGTCCTCGACGTGGTCAACCTGCGGGTCGGCGCGGCGGAGAGCACCAGCGACGCGCCCCTCGCCGAGCAGTTCGGCGCCCTGGCCGAGTTGCGGCAGGAGGGCTTGATCCGCCACCTCGGGCTCAGCGGCGTCACGCTCAACCAGCTCACCGAGGCGCAGGCCATGCCGCCCGTGGTCACGGTGCAGAACCTCTACAACCTCACCAACCGCCAGGACGACGCCCTGGTCGACCGGTGCGCGGCGGAGAACATCGCGTTCGCCGCGTTCTTCCCGCTCGGCGGGTTCACGCCGTTGCAGTCCGACACGCTGGACGAGGTGGCCTCCCGGGTGGGCGCCTCGTCGCAGCAGGTCGCCCTCGCCGCTCCCTAGTGCTGGTGCGGCCGGTTGCGGATGAGGGTGAGCGCGAGGACGGCGGTGACCAGGAAGACGATGCCGTTGACCCGCAGACCTGCTTGAACCCCGGAGGTCATGGCCTCGGCGATCGCCGACCGGACCGGGCCCGGCAGTGGCTGGTCGCCGGTGGCGCCGGCGGCCACCGCAGCCTGCACGGCGGTACGGGTGGGTTCGCCGACCTGGTGTGCGGCGAGGCGGTCGGGCAGGTCGGCAAGCATCGTGGTGGTGAGCAGGGTGCCCAGCAGGGACGAGCCGAGGACGGAACCCACCTGCCGGGCCGCGTTGACCGCGCCGGAGGCCATGCCGGCCTGGGCGGGCGCGACGCTGGCCAACGCCGCCGCCGTCGCCGGAGCCACCACCAGGGCGGAGGCGGCACCGAACAGGACGAACAGCGCCCACCGGTGCGCGAACGCCGTGGTCGGCCCCTGCGCCGCCAGCCCGAAGCTGGCCACCGCGCCGAGGACCAGGCCGAGGGTGAGCGGCGCCTTGAATCCGGTGCGCCGGATCGTCCGGCCGGCGCCGAAGGCCACGAGCGCGTACGTGCCGAAGAGCACAAGCATCCGCCAGCCGGTGTCCAGCGGACTGAGCGCCTGGGCACGTTCGTGAAAGAGGACGAGCAGGATCGCCACACCTGTGAAGCCGAACAGCGACACCGCGGCGACCACCATGACGGCGCTGAACGACGGCGACCGGAGCAGCCGTACGTCGAGCATCGGCGCGCTGGTCCGCAACTCGACGAGCACGAACGCGACGAGCGCGGCGGCTGAGACGACCCAGGTGGTCGCCACGACGGGGCTTGTGTAGCCGTCGCGCCCGCCCTGGATCATGGCGTAGACGGCGGCGGCGATGGCGACGGTGCCGAGCACAAGACCGGGCAGGTCGAGCCGGCCCGCGTCCGGCCGGGACTCGGCCACCCCGACGGCGGTGACGACGAGGGTGATCACGCCCAGCACGATTGTCGACAGGTAGACGCTGTGCCACGGGTGGTGCCGCAGCAGCGCGCCGGCGATGAGCGGGCCGACGGCGAGTCCGATGCCGGAGGCGGCCGACCAGGCGGTGATGACCTCGGTGCGGCGGTGCGGCTCGGTGAATGTCGCGCCCAGGATCGCCAGGCTGTTCGGCAGGATCAGCGCGCCGCCGAGGCCCGCGATCAGCTGCCCGGCGATCACCCAGGCGACTGTGGGGGCGCCGGCCACGACGGCGCCGCCGATGATCATGGCGACGACGCCTGCGCCGAATATTCGCCTGCGGCCGTAGCGGTTGCCCAGGGTGGCGGCGGACAGCACCACGCTCGCCACGACCAGGGTGTAGGCGCTGGGGATCCAGATGACTGTGGTCGGGTCGACCGAAGGTCGCGCTGGATGGCGGTCAGGGCGGAAACCGTCGCGGTGATCTGGAGAAACGTGATCATCGCGCCCAGGCACATGGCGAGCAGGGTCACCGGCCGGGAGCCGCGAAGGGACGAGTGGGCGGTGACGGCCGGGCCGGCTGCGGCCGGCGCGGTGGTGTCAGTGGTCACGGGGCGTCCTTGAGGTCGGAGTTCCGCTGGCTTCTGCTAGGGCAAGCCAGCAGTCGCCAAGTGAACCACCTGGCTAGCTACAACGCAAGCCAGGTACGCTTGACGACATGGAGGACCTCCGCGAAGACCGCGAATCCTGGTCGATGACGAACTGCTCGGTCGCACGGGCGATGGACATCGTGGGCAGCCGGTCGACGATTCTGATCATGCGCGAGGCGCTGCTCGGCACGCGCCGCTTCGACGACTTCGTCCGCCGGGTCGGTGTCGGCGAGCCCGCCATGGCGGCCCGACTCAAGGAGATGGTCGCCGCCGGCCTGCTCGAACGGATTCCGTACCGCGAGCCGGGGCAGCGCACCCGCCACGAGTACCAACTCACCCGCAAGGGCCGCGAGCTGCTGCCCGTCATCACCGCGCTGCGCAACTGGGGCGACACCTGGAGCGCGGACGACGCCGGCCCCGCCATCGTCGCCACCCACCACGACTGCGGCGAGCCGGTGCGTGCGGTGCTCCGCTGCGCGGCCGGACACGACGTCGAGAGCGGCACCATCGACATCACCGCCGGGCCGGGCCTGATCCGTCGCGCCTGACGCCGCGCTCCGGACCCGCGATGGCGCAACTTCCGGGAAAGTGCTGGCTCCCGACGACGCGAGGTCCTGAAGTTGCGCGGATCTTGGCCGGTGCGCGCCGGCGGGCCGGGACGGTGCGGTGGCGGGCCGCCGGTCGACGGCCCGCCACCCTGTCGGATCAGAGGACGATCTGGTGCACCCGGTCGTCCACCCCGCGTACCGCCAGCCAGGCGCTGCCGTCGGCGCCGGCGGCGGCCCCCGGCGCGCCACGGAAGGCGTCGGTGGCGAACTCACCGCGTCGGAACCAGCCGCCCCACGCCCCATCGGTCAGGTTGCGCTGCCAGAGCCGGTTGTCGGCGGCCAACGCGAACAGGTAGACCCGACCGGAGGTGGCGAGCAGGGTCGGGCTGCCGCTGGTGGTGCCGCCCAGGTTGGTCCAGGCCGACCAGGTGGTGCCGGTTCGGCTGCGCCACCACACCTCGTCGGTGCGGCTGCGGACCGCCACGTGCAGCACGCCCGCGTCGTCGACGACCGCGCTCGGCCGGCCGTAGAACGGCCGGTCGTCGGGCGCGCCGATCCCGGTCCAGCCGGTGCTCGGGGTGCGCGACCAGAGCTTGCCGTCGACACCGCGGACGACGAGGGTCCACTGGGTCGGGCTGGTCCAGACCACCGTGGGCGCGTCGGTCAGCGTGCCACCGAGGCTCCGCCACGGCCCCCACTTCCCGGCGACGTAACCGCGCTGCCAGGCCGCGTTGTCGGTGCCGCGGACGAAGACGTCGATCCGCCCGTCGGCGGAGCCGTACGCCGCCGGCTGGCCGAGGATCCGGCCGCCGATCGGGCCGCCGAGCGAGGTCCAGCCGGTCCCCCAAGCCGCGCCGGAGCGGGTGTTGACCGCCAGCGCACCCTGCGCGTCGCGGACGAAGGCGGTGGCGTGGGTGTCGTCCACCCGGACCAGCGCGGGGCTGGCGCTGGCGGTGCCGCCGAGGTCGGCGCCGGCGACCTGGTCGGTGCCGGTCAGGCCGAGCATGGCCACGCCGTGCGCCGGGACCTCGACGGTGTACGAGCCGGTGAACGGCTCGACTCCGGCGGTGCCGGGCTGGGCGTCCACGTCAGCGCGGGACCACAGGTCACGCACGCGGACCGACCCGCCGAGCGCGACGTCGGCGAAGTTCACCGTGATCTGCTGGGCGGTGTCGTGCCGGTTGAGCAGCGCGACCGCCCGCTGACCGGAGCCGGCGAGCACCTTGCTCCAGACCTGCGCGTCGGTGCCGGTGTCGGCGACCTTGACGCCCTGCCGGACCAGCGGGTCCTGGTCCACCGCGATGATCTCCGGGTTGGTCAACGCCGAGATCATCTCGTTCGGCAGGCCGCGCGGGTCGGAGCCGATCACCAGCGGCGCGGCCATGATGGCCCACATGCCGAGCTGCGTCTTGGACTCCTCCAGGCTCAACTCGTACCCGCCGCCGGGCAGCGGACGCATCGGCAGCAGGTAGTCCGGGTCGTTGTAGTGCCCCGGACCGGTGGCCGCCGGGTGGTACGCGTTGACGTCCATGTTGCGCAGCACCCACGGGTACGCCCACTGGGGGCTCGGGTCGGTGAGCCCCACGTCGGTGTACGTCCGCCAGGAGTCGGCGATGGTGGGCGCGTACGTGTAGCTCCAGGTGGAGAGCTGCTCCGGGGTGTACGGGCCACCACCCCAGTCGGAGCTGACCGGGTTGCAGATGTTGAGCAGCATCGGTCGGGGCGACTGACGTACCGCCTCGGCCAGCTCGCGGAAGGTGCTCTCCGGGTCGAGGCCGGCGGCCCGGCCGCAGAGCCAGTCGGCCTTGAGGGCGTCGAAGCTCCAGCCGGCGAACTGAGCGATGTCGGCCTGGTAGTGGCCGTTGCTGCCGAGCCCACACTGGCCCGGCAGGTACGGTCCGGCGTCGGTGTAGATGCCGGCCTTCATGCCCTTGCTGTGGATGTACGCGGCCAGCGCGGTCATCCCGCCCGGGAAGCGGGCGGGGTCGGCGACGAGCTTGCCGGCCTCGTCCCGGGGGGTGGGCGCGGCCCAGTTGCCGTCGATCCAGACGTAGGTGTAGCCGGCGTCGCGGAGACCACTGTGGACCATGAAGTCGGTGACCGACCGGACCTCGCTCGGTGGGATCGCCACCGAGGCCGAAGTAGGTGTTCCAGCCCTGGTAGGGCGTCGGGGCGAGCCCACTGTTGAAGAACGTCGGCGCGCCCTGGTCCTCGGCGCCGGCGGCCGGGGCGTGGCCGGGCTTACCCGGTCCGCCATGGCCGTGGCCGTGGCCGCCGACCGGGGTCGGGTCGGCGTGCGGTGGGCCGGCCATGGCCGGCATCGGGCTGGCCAGGCCCAGGCCGAGAACGGCCAGGGCTGCGGTCAGCGGTCGGTTCAGGCGCATGGAGGTACTCCTGTCCCTCGGGGGTGGGGGCGGTGGTGCTCCGGCCTCAGTCGCGGTCCAGCACGATGAGGTCGGCGTCGTGGGTCGGGCTCCACTGCACGGGCAGGCCGACGGCGTCGAGGTGGCTGCCGGAGTAGTGCCGCTCACCGTGGCGGTAGCGGGCGGCCGGGTCGAGGCCGCGCAGCGGCAGGCGCACCGGGCGGGACGGGAGCAGACCGGCACCGTCCAGCCGACCGGTGTGCCAGGCCAGCACGACCACCCGGCGTTGGTCCGGCGCGGTGTACTGCACCGCGCAGCGGGCCTGGTCGGGGCCACCGATCAGGTGCACCCCGCCGTGTGTGACGACGTCCCGGATCTCCTTGTACCGCGCGATCCAGCCGGCCGCCTCGGCCCGCTCGGCCGGGGTCCACGCGCGGATGTCCGCGCCGATGCCGAGCACACCGGCCATCGCGAGCACGAACCGGAACGCAAGCGTTCGGGGTCGAGGGTCGAACAGGCCGGGCGCGTCGGTGACCCAGGAGCTGAGCAGGTGCGGGGCGTTGGCGTGCAGGAAGCCGTACTGGATGGCCAGCCGGTCCAGTGGGCCGGTGTTGTCGCTGGGCCAGAACACGTCGGCGCGGGCGGCCATCGCCAGGTCGGTCCGCGCGCCACCGCCGGCGCACGCCTCGATCAGCACGCCGGGGTGGTCGCGGCGCAGCCGCTCGTAGATCCGGTGCAGGTTGGCGACGTGCGCGCCGTCCAGGTCGAGCGGACCGACCCCGCCGGGCCGACCCGGCTCGGTACGCGGCCGGTTGAAGTCCCACTTCAGGTAGTCGATGTCGTACCGGCGCAGCAGACCGTCGACGGTGGAGTGAACGAACTCGGCGACCTCCGGCCGGCCCAGGTCGAGCAGGTACTGGTTGCGGACCGGGGTGATCGGCCGGCCGTCGACGGAGTAGACCCAGTCCGGGTGCTCGGCGTAGAGCGCCGATCTCGGGTTGACGCACTCCGGCTCGACCCAGAGCCCGAAGTTCAGCCCGAGGGCGCGGACGTCGGCGATGAACGCGTCGAACCCGGCCGGGAACTTCGCCGGGTCGGGCGTCCAGTCACCCAGCCCGGCGGTGTCGTCGTTACGGCCGACGAACCAGCCGTCGTCCACGACGAACGTCTCCACGCCCAGCTCGGCGGCGATCCGGGCGAGCGCCAGCTGACTCTCCGCCTCGACGGCGAAGTAGGTGGCCTCCCAGGAGTTGTAGAGCACCGGGCGCGGGGTGAGCCGGTCGGCGGCCAGCAGTCGCTGGTGGGTGTGCCAGACGCGGGCCAGCCCGTCCAGGCCGTCCGGGCTGTACGCGCCGGTGACCACCGGCAGGGTCAGCCGGTCGCCGGGGGCCAACTCCAGCGGGCCGTCGACCAGCTGGCGGCCGATCCGGACCCGGGTCAGGCCGCCGGTGTCCCGCTCGGCGCTGATCTCCCACGAGCCGGTCCAGGCCAACGCCATCCCCCACGCCGGACCGGTCGGGCCGGCGGTGTCGCGGACGGCCAGCCACGGCACGTGCAGATGCCCGGGTACGCCCTGGGAGCTGCCGATGCTGAACGCGCCGTGGCCCAGCTCGACGTGGGAGAGCTGGAACTCCTGCTCCCACTGGCCCCACTGGTGGCTGAGCAGCGCGCCGTGCGGCGTCGGTACGCAGAACCCGCCCGATCCGGCCCGGATGACCCGCAGCGCGTCGGTGCCGTCGTTGACCAGTTCGACCCACCGCTGCACCACGTCGGTGCCGGTGGGCACCCGGTAGTGCACGGTGGCGTGCAGCCCGGTGACCGGGTCGGCGAACTCGACGGCCAGCTCCCGCTGGTCGGCGTCGACCCGCGCGTCGGTGTGCGCGAAGCCCACCCGGCGCTGCCCGTTCGAGGTCTCGATCACAAGGTCCGCGCCGGTGAACGGGCGGTCGGCGTCGGTGGCGTACTCGATGGGGGCCGCGTCCCCGGCGGTGAGAAACGGGACCGGGCCGTCGTAGGCGACCGGGGACGGCCCGTCGGAGACGCCGTGCGGGCCCCACGCGACAAGCTCCAGCCAGCGGCCGTGCGCCGGCACGGTGACGGTGTACTCGGTGTGCGCGCCGCGCAACGTCCAGCGCCGGCTGGCCTCGGCGGTCACTTGACCGCTCCGAGTGCCAGCCCGGAGACGAAGTGCCGCTGGAAGCGCAGGAACACCGCGACGGTGGGGACGGCCGCGATGACCGTGCCGGCGGCGATGACGTTCCAGGACGAGACGAACTGCCCCTGAAGGCCGAGCAGCGCGGGGGTGACCGGCATGTTGTCGTCGGTACGCAGCACGGTGATCGCCCAGAGCAGGTCGTTGAAGATCCAGGTGAAGGAGAGCGCACCGAGAGCGGCCAGCGCAGGGCGGGTCAGCGGCAGCATCACCTTCGTGAAGATCTGGGCCGTGCCGGCGCCGTCGATGGTGGCTGCCTCCTGGATCTCGCCCGGCAGGTCCCGCATGAAGCCGTGCAGCACGAAGGTGTAGAAGCCGAGCCCGAAGCCGACCTGCACCGCGATCAGCGCCCAGAGCGTGTCGTACAGGCCGGTCAGCTCGCTGAACTTGGCCACCGGGATGAGCAGGATCTGCGGTGGCAGGAGGTTGCCGGCGAGCATCAGCAGCAGGATGGTCCGCCGCCCGGGGATCCGGAAGCGACTCAGCGCGAACGCGGCCATCGCGGCCAGCCCCAGGCTCAACGCCACCGACGGGACGGTGACCAGCATGCTGTTGATCAGCGCGCGCAGTTCACCGCCGTCGGTCCACGCCTGCCGGTAGGTGTCCAGGGTGAACGACCGGGGCAGACTGCCCACGCCGTGCGCGGCGATGTCGTCGAACGAGCGGGTGGACATCACCACGACCCAGATCACCGGCCCGAGCCAGAGCAGCGAGAGCAGGATCATGCCGCTGTGGAAGGCCCCGGTGCGGAGCTTGTTCATCAGGCTTCCTCCCGGAACGCGCGGACCAGGTAGCCGAGGATGACCGCCAGCGCGAGCACGAAGATCACGACGGCGATGGCGGAGGCGTAGCCCAGCCGTAGGCTCTGGAAAGCGGTCGAGTACATGTACGTGCTGAGCAGCTCCGACGAGTGGTACGGACCGCCCTTGGTCAGCGACCAGACGATGTCGAACGAGCGCAGCGAGTCGATCACGATGACCGACAGCACCACCGCGTTGACACCCCGGAGCTGGGGAATGGTGACGTGCCGCAGCCGCTGCCAGGAGTTGGCGCCGTCCATCCGGGCCGCCTCGTGCAGCGCCGGGTCGATCGCCTTGAGCCCGGCCAGGAACAGCACCATCACGTAGCCGATCTGCCGCCACAGGGCGGGCAGGATCACCGCGTACAGCGCGGTCTGCGGATCGGCGAGCCAGGGCCGGATCAGCTGCTCCAGGCCGACGGCCCGCAGCAGCGTGTCGGCGATGCCGTCGGGCTGGTAGAAGACCCGCCAGACCAGCGCGGTCACCACCAGCGAGAACACCACCGGGGTGAACAGGGCGGCGCGGTAGAAGCCGACTCCGCGCCGCTCCTTCTGCAGGACCAGCGCCATGCCGAAACCGCCCAGCACGGAGAGACCACCGAAGAGCACCAGCCAGATCACCGTGTTGACCAGCGCGCCCCGGAAGGTGGCGTCGCCGGCCAGCTCGACGTAGTTGTCCGTGCCGACGAAGGCCGGCGGCGACATGCCGTCCCAGCGGGTGAGGGAGAACCAGAAGCCCTGCAACGCCGGCCAGAAGACCCAGACGCTCTCGACCGCGAACGGCACGAGGACGAACGCCACCAGCAGCGGCGACAGTCGGGCCGACCGTCGCCGCCGCCAGGTGGGGGTGACCGAAGTCGTGGAGATCGTTGCTGTCACGTCAGCCCTTGAAGACCTTCTCGGCGCCGGCCTGCCACTCCCGCAGGATCGCGTCGATCTGGTCCGGCTTGTCGATGAACTTGGTCAGCGCGGTGTCCGCGGTCGGCTGGAGCGCGTCGCTGGAGTCGCGGTTGAAGAACTGGGTCAGCTCCTTGGCCTCGTCCAGCATCGCCTTGCCCTTGACCACGAGCGGCGAGTCGGACGCCTTGGCCTTCGGGTTGGCCGGGAGCACGATGCCGGAGCTGGCCTTGACGTACGCCTCCTGGGCCTCGACCCCGGAGAGGTAGGTGAGCAGTGCCTTGGTGCCGGTCGGGTTGGCGGTCTTCGCACTGGCGAAGAAGCCGTCCGTCGGGGCCTCCTCGGCCAGTGGCACCGCCGGGTCGATGATCGGGAACCGGAAGAAGTCCAGGTCGCCGAGGGCGTCCTTGGGTGCGGCGTCGGCGAAGAACGTGCCGATCAGGAACATGCCGGTCTTGCCGGCCAGCAGGGCGGTGGTCGCCTCCTGGAACGGGTACGCCTTGCCCTTGGGGTCGAAGTAGGGCAGGGCCTCCCGCCAACGGGTGAAGACCGCCTTGACCTTCGGGTCGTCGAAGCGCTGCTTGCCGGCGAGCAGTTCGCGGTGGAACGGAGCGCCGTTGATCCGGATGTTGAGGTAGTCGAACCAGGCCGAGGCGACCCACGGGGTGTCGCCGAGACCGATGCCGATCGGCGGGACGCCCTTGCCCTTCAGCGTCTCGCACAGCGCCAGGAACTCGGTCCAGGTCTTCGGCTCCTGCACGCCCCACTTGGCGAAGTTGGACTTGCGGTAGAAGAAGCCCCACCAGTAGTTGTTCATCGGTACGAAGATCTGCTTGCCGCTGGCGTCGGTGGAGAGGGTGCGCAGCGACTGCGGGTAGTCGCCGAGCGACTTCCAGACGTCGGAGACGTCCAGCAGCAGGCTCTTGCTGGCGTAGTCGTTGGCGACCGAGCCCGCGTACCAGGTGTAGAGGTCCGGCGGGTTGGCCGAGGTGAGGTACGTCGGCAGCTGGGTGCGGAAGGTCTCCGAGGCGATCGTGTTGAGGCTCGCCGTGCCCTTGCCCTGCGCGTTGAAGTTCGCGATCAGCTTCTCCATCGCGGCCTTGGCCTGCGGCGAGGAGAGGTTTGACTGGATGGTGACCGCGCCCGAGCCGTTGCCCGTCGTCGGTCCGCTGGCGGAGCTGGCGCACGCGCTGAGGAACGAGCTGGCGCCGAGCGCGCCCAGGCCGGCGAGCCCGAGGTGGCCAAGGAATCGCCGGCGACCGGGGTCGAAGTCGCTCACGGAGGTATCCCTTCCTCTACGACACGTAGCGTCACCGCACGATGTGTCGTCCATGTGAATGCTGTGACGAGAAGGTTGCATCGACCCTCGCCGGCTGTCAAGATATCTTCGTAATTAATGATTAGATGAGACCAAGGCGAGGGTCAGGTGGATCAGCCTATGCGCCGGCTTGAGGGAAAGAACGCGCTGGTCACCGGTGCGATGGGCGGAATCGGCGCGGCCACCGCCCGGCGCCTCGCCGCCGAGGGCGCTGCAGTCGCGCTGCTCGACGTGGCCGACACGGCCCCACTGGCCGAGGAGCTGACCGCCCGAGCGGCCGAGCACTGTCCGTAATGGGCGATGTCAGTGCGGAGGCCGACTGGACGGCCGCCTTGACCGCCGTACGGGCGCACCTCGGCCCGGTCGACATCCTGGTCAGCACCGCGTACGCCGTGCAGGTCGCCCCGGCGCACGAGACCAGCCGGCAGTCCTGGGACCACCAGCTCGGCGTCAGCCTCACCGGCTCCTTCCTCGGCGTCCGCGCCTGCCTCGACGACCTGCGGGCACGCGCCGGCGCGGTGGTGCTGATCTCGTCGGTGCACGCGCTGGTCGGGCTGCCCGGCCGGCCCGCGTACGCCGCGGCCAAGGGCGGCCTGGTGGCGCTCGGGCGTCAACTCGCCGTCGAGTACGGCCCGCAGGTGCGGGTCAACACCGTGCTGCCCGGCCCGATCCTCACCGCTGCCTGGGCGGACGTGTCCGAAGAGGACCGGGAGCGCAGCGTCGCGGAGACCGTGGCGAAGCGCTTCGGCACACCGGACGAGGTGGCCGCGACGGTCGCCTTCCTCGCCTCCCCGGACGCCGCCTACGTCACCGGCGCGAGCCTCGTGGTGGACGGTGGATGGACAGCGGTGAAAGCCTCGGCCTGAGAGATCGACACCAACCAGCGAAAAGGCCAGGAGAGCATTGGCACAGTACGCACGCCGAGGCGTCCACGGGCAGACCGTCGAAGCGATCGCCCGTCGCATCCTCACCGGTGAGATCCCCGCCGGCGCGACCCTGAACATCGTCGCCTTGCAGGAGGAGTTCGACGTCAGCCTGACGGCGCTACGCGAGGCGCTGAAGGTCCTCTCGGCCAAGGGCATCGTCGACGCCCGGCAGAAACGCGGCACCTTCGTACGCCCCCGCGCGGACTGGAACCTGCTCGACGGTGACGTCATCCGCTGGCAGTTCGCCGAGGGCCCCGACGAGCGTCTGCTCGAAAAGCTGCACGAGGTACGCGCCATCATCGAGCCGGCCGCCGCACGGCTGGCGGCCAGCCGCGCGACGGAGGACGACGTGGCCGCCCTCGACCGGGCGCTGACCGAGATGTCCGAGGCCGACGGCGACCCCGCCGCCGCCGTCGCCGCCGACCTCGCCTTCCACCGCGCGCTGCTCGCCGCCACGCACAACGAGCTGCTGGAGCGGATGGAGGTGGTGATGGAGACCGGGCTCGCCGAACGGGACCGGTTGGTGCACGGCGGCGCCGCGCACGACGACCCGGTGCCCAGCCACCGCGCGGTGGTCGACGCGCTGCGCGAGCGGAACGAGTCGGCGGCGGAGACCGCGATGCGTGAGTTGCTGGACAAGGCCGTCCGCGACGTCGAGAAGGCACGGGGACGAAGGGGCAGTCAGTGAAGATCGAGCGGATCGAGACCTTCCTGGTCGCGCCACGGTGGTTGTTCTGCCGGGTGGAGACCGACGACGGACTCGTCGGGTGGGGTGAACCGGTGGTCGAGGGCCGCGCCGAGGTGGTGCGCAGCGCGGTCGAGGTGCTCTCCGAATACCTGATCGGTGCGGATCCGCTGCGCATCGAGCAGCACTGGCAGGTGCTCACCAAGGGCGGCTTCTACCGGGGCGGTCCGATCCTCTCCAGCGCCGTCGCCGGCCTCGACCAGGCACTCTGGGACATCGCCGGGCAGGCGTACGGCGCGCCGGTGCACGCGCTGCTCGGCGGGCCGGTCCGTGACCGGGTGCGGATCTACTCGTGGATCGGCGGGGACGACCCGGACGAGGTGGCCGACGCCGCCGCCGCGCAGGTCGCCGCGGGACTCACCGGGGTCAAGATGAACGCCTGCGGGCGGCTGTCGCCCATCCCCACCTCCGCCGAGGTCGAAGCGGTCGTCGGCCGGGTCGCCGCCGCCCGGGAGGTGCTCGGCCCCGACCGGGACATCGCGCTGGACTTCCACGGCCGTGCCGGGCTGGCCGCGGTGCGCCGCATCCTGCCCGAGCTGGCGCCGCTGCGCCCGTTCTTCGTGGAGGAGCCGGTCCTGCCCGACCAGGCCCACCACCTGCACGACATCGTCGCCGGCACGCCGATCCCGGTCGCCACCGGTGAACGCCTCTACGGTCGCTCCGAGTTCCTCGCCCCGTTGCAGGCCGGGGTCGCCGTGGTCCAGCCGGACCTGTCGCACGCCGGCGGGATCTCCGAGGTCCGCCGGATCGCCGCGCTGGCCGAGACGTACGGGGCGCTGCTCGCCCCGCACTGCCCGCTCGGCCCGATCTCCCTGGCGGCCAGCCTCCAGGTGGCCTTCGCGACGCCGAACTTCCTGATCCAGGAGCAGAGCATCGGCATCCACTACCACACCGGATCGGAGCTGCTGGACTACGTGATCGACCGGGAGCCGTTCCGCTTCGTCGACGGGCACATCGCCCGCTTCGACCGGCCCGGCCTGGGCATCACGGTGGACGAGGCGGTGGTCCGCAAGGCCGCGCAGACCCCGCACGCCTGGCGCAACCCGGTCTGGCAGCACGCCGACGGGTCGTTCGCCGAATGGTGACCGGCGCGAGGCCGGTGCCGCTGCGCGTGGCGTACGACGCCGCGCACGGCGGCCGGTGGACCAGCCTCAACGGCGGCGGTCGGGAGTGGCTCTGGCGTGGCCCGGAGCCCGGCCGACACGAGGTACGCCCCGACGACGCGTTCGTCGACGCCGGCGGGCTGGAGGAGTGCCTGCCCACCGTGCGCGGCCGACCCGACCACGGCGAGGTGTGGTCGCGGCCCTGGCGAAGCGCCGGCCCCGGCACGGTGGTGATCCAGCGGCCGACGTTCACGCTGAGCCGGCGGATCACCGACGACGGTGGCGCGGTGGTGGCCGACTACCGCCTGACCGCCGAGCCCGGTCACCGCTTCGTCTGGGCCGCGCACGCCCTGCTCGACCTCTCCCCCGCCGCCCGCCTCGACGCGCCCGCCAACACTCCGACCCGGCTGCACCCGGAGGCCGCCGCGCGGCTCGCGCCCGGCACCTGGCCCGACGGCGACCCGTGGCTCACCGGCCCGTGGCCCTCCCCGGCCGGGCTGACGCTGGACGCACTCGGCCCGGACGACGGCACCGCCCTCGGCGCGGTGCTCCTCGACTGCCCCCGCGTCCAGGTGAGCGACGGCGACGACCGGCTGATCCTGGAGCTGGAGTGTGACGGCCAACCCCGCAGCACCGCGCTCTGGCGCAATCTGGGCGGCTGGCCGGCCGACGGCCCCTACCGCAGCGTCGGTGTCGAGCCGATGCTCGGCAGCGCCTTCGACCTGGCCGACGCCGGGCCGGCCGACGCGGCGGTCGTCCCGCCCGCCGGTGAGGTCACCTGGCGACTCACCATCTCCGCCCACCGCATCCACCGAGGACATTCGCGATGAACCTGTTCGACGAGCTGCGTACCCACCGGTTGCTGGCCATCGTGCGCGGCCCGGACCCGGCCGCGGCGCTTGCCGCCGTGCTCACCCTGGCCGAGAGCGGCGTCGCCCTGGTCGAGGTCTCGCTGACCAGCGCCGACGCGCTCGGCATCATCCGCCGCGCCCGGGCCGCCCTCGGGCCCGACATCGCCCTGGGGGCGGGCACCGTGCTCAGCGCCGAGGACGCCCGGGCGTCCGCCGAGGCCGGCGCGGGCTTCCTCGTCACCCCGCGCTGGCCCCGAGCGTCACCGAGGCCCGCCCGACTCGGTCTGCCGGTGCTCGCCGGGGCGCTCACCCCCACCGAGGTGGTGCAGGCCAACAGCGCCGGAGCCACCGCCGTCAAGCTCTTCCCGGCCTCCCTCGGTGGGCCCGACTACCTGGGCGCGCTGCGCGACCCGTTCCCCGGCACCGCGTTCGTGCCGGTCGGTGGGGTCGACGCGGACGGCGCGCGACGCTACCTCGACCGGGGGAGCGGTGGCGGTCGGCGTCGGCTCGCCGCTGCTCGGCGACGCGGTCCGCGGCGGTGACCCGGCGGCGCTGCGCGAGCGCGCCGCCGCCTTCCTCGCGGCGGTACGGCCATGACCGACCTGCTCACCCTCGGCGAGACGATGGCGGCCTTCCGCACCACCGGGCCGCTGCGCCTGGGCGGCACCGCCGGGATCTCCGTCGCCGGGTCGGAGTCGACGGTGGCGATCGGCCTGGCCCGACTCGGCCACCTGGCGGCCTGGGTCGGGGTCACCGGCGCCGACGAGCCCGGCGAGCTGGTCCGCCGTACGCTGCGCGCCGAGGGCGTCGACCTGGCCTGGTCCCGGGTCGACCCGGCGGCCCCCACCGGGCTGATCCTCTTCGAGGCCCGGGTCGGCGACATCAACCGGGTCACCTATCACCGCGCGGGCTCCGCCGGCTCCCGGCTGCGCCCGGCCGACGTCACCCGCGCCTTCGACGCACTCGACGCGGCACCCCGGCTGCTGCACCTCACCGGCATCACCTGCGCGCTGGGCGCCGAGCCGTACCAGGCCGTGCTCGAAGCGGCACGTCGCGCCGGCGCGGCGGGCAGCACCGTCTGCCTGGACGTCAACCACCGCAACCGGCTCTGGTCGGTCACCGAGGCCGCCACCGCGCTGCGACCGCTGCTGCCCTCGATCGACCTGGTCGTCGCCTCCGACGACGAACTGGCCGTGCTGACCGACGCGGCCGACCCGGTCGCCGCGCTGCTCTCGGCCGGCGTCACCGAGGTCGTCGTGAAGCACGGCGCCGACGGGGCGACCAGCCACAGCGCGACCGGCACGGTGCGCCGGCCGGCCCGGACGGTGCCGGTGGTGGACACCGTCGGCGCCGGTGACGCGTTCGTGGCCGGTCTGCTCTCCGGCTGGTTGGACGGCCTCGACGCGGCGGCCCGGCTGGACCGGGCGGTCACCACCGGCGCGTTCGCGGTCGCCACCAGGGGCGACTGGGAGGGCCTGCCCGACCGGACCGAGCTGACTCTGCTCGACCACGGGCCGGGCGGTACGGTCCGCTGACGACCCTTTGGAGGAGCACCATGGAGCTGACCGAACCGACCGTGTGGAGCGCGGACCGGTTGGAGCTGGGCGAAGGGCCGCGCTGGGTCGACGGCCGGCTCGTCCTCGTCGACCTGCTGGCCGGACGACTGCTGGAGACCGACGGCGACACCCCCGGCCCGCTGCGGGGGCTGCGCCGCGTCGACGTCCCGCTCGGCGCCGTCGCCCCGGTGGCCGACCGGCCCGGCGAGTGGCTGGCCGCCGCCGGGACCGGCGTCGCCCTCCTGCCCGCCACCGGCGACCCCCGACCGGTCGCCGACCTGGTCGCGACGCGCCCGAGCCGACCCGGATGAACGACGCCGTCGCCGACCCGCACGGCCGCTTCTGGGCCGGCAGCATGACGTACGCCGGTGTGCCCGGCGGGGGCACGCTGTACCGGCTCACCCCGGGCGCCGAGCCGGTGCCCGCGGTGACCGGGCTGACCATCCCGAACGGGCCGGCGTTCGACGCCACCGGCACCACCATGTACCTGGCCGACACGCCACGCGGCGAGATCGACCGGTTCACCGTCGACCCCGCCACCGGGGACCTGCACGGCCGGGAGCCGTTCCTGCGGCTGGCCCCCGCCGACGGCGCCCGGACGGCATGACCCTCGACGCGGCCGGCCACCTCTGGATCGCGCTGTGGGGCGGCTCCGCGGTACGCCGCTACCGGCCCGACGGCACCCTCGACCGGGAAATCCGGCTGCCGGCCAAGCAGCCGGCCGGCATCTGCCTGGGCGGCCCCGACCTGCGCCGACTCTTCATCGGCACCGCCCGGGTGGGGCTGGACACGGCGGGCCCGCAGGACGGCGCGCTGCTCGCGGTGGACGTCCCGGTGCCCGGCCTGCCCACCGCGCGGGCCGCGCGCCAATGAGCTGACCGAAGGCATATCGGACGCCGGGGCGGGAACAACCGCACCGGAACGCCGTAACAGCCGACCGGTAGGGAGCCAATCGATGAGCACCGTGGGGTGGACGTCATGAACGGGCCGGTCGGCGACGAGCCGATTGGCGAACTGGAGCTGGTGCACACCTTCACCGGCCCGATGCCGACCGGCGTGAGCGTCTCGCACCGGGGCCGGATCTTCGTCAACTTCCCGAAGTGGGGCGACGAGGTGCCGGCCACCGTCGTCGAGCTGCGTGACGGGCAGGAGATGCCCTACCCCGACCAGGCGTGGAACGACCCGTCCGGTGACGACGACGCGGGCGCGTTCGTGTCGGTGCAGAGCATCGTGGTGGACCCGGCCGACCGGCTCTGGGTGCTGGACACCGGCAGCCCGATGTTCCAGCCGACGAAGCCAGGTGGCCCGAAGCTGGTCCGCATCGACCTGGACACCGACACGGTCGCCCAGGTGATCACCTTCCCGGCGGACGTGGCGCTGCCGACCACATACCTCAACGACGTCCGCTTCGACCTGCGGCGGGGCGAGTCCGGGGTCGCGTACATCACCGACTCGGCGTCCACCGGACCGAACGGGATCGTCGTGGTGGACCTGGCCAGCGGGGCCTCCTGGCGGCGGCTGCACGACCACCCGTCCACGAAGGCGGAGCCGCTGACGTCGTTCCGCCCGGTGGTCGAGGGCCGACCGTTCCTCGAACGGCCGGCGGACGGGCCGCCGAAGCCGCTGACCATGGGATCCGACGGCATCGCCATCTCCGCCGACGGCACCCGGCTGTACTACTGCCCGCTGGCGTCCCGGCGGCTGCACAGCGTCTCCACCGAAGCGCTGGCCGACCCCGGCGTCACCCAGGAGGCGGTCGCGGCGACCGTGGTCGACGAGGGCGACCGGGGCACCGCCTCGGACGGGTTGGAGAGCGACGACGCGGGGCGGCTCTACCTCACCTCGTACGAGCACAACGCGGTGCTGCGGCGGCTGCCGGACGGCGAGTACGAGACCCTGGTCCACGACCCGCGGCTGCTCTGGCCGGACACCATGTCGTGGCCACCGACGGGTACCTCTACGTCACTGCCAACCAGCTGCACCGGCAGCCGCAGTACCAGCGGGGCCAGGACCTGCGGCGCAAGCCGTACGCGCTGTTCCGCACCCGCATCGACGCCGGCCCGGTGCTGCTGCGCCGCTGAGCACCGGCGCTCGCCCTGATCAGGCGGGCAGGGTTCGGTCCAGCAGGTCGAACAGGGCGGCCCAGTGACGTTCGGTGGCCTGCTCGTCGTAGGCCGGGGTGTCGGACATCGTGTAGCCGTGGTGCGCGCCCGCGTACACCTCGGAGCGGTACCGCACACCGGCGGCGTCGAGCGCCTTTTCCAGCGTGGCGATCTGCTCGGGCGTCATCGACTGGTCGGCGTCCGCGTGCCCGAAGTACACCTCGCCGGTGATCGGCTCGACGCCCAGGTGCGGGCTGTCCGGCGCCTCGGTGACGATCCGCCCGCCGTGGAAGCTGGCGATGGCCGCGATGCGGTCCGGGTGTGCCTCGATCGCCCGCAGCGCGTTCGTGCCGCCCATGCAGTAACCGGTGATCGCGACCGGTCCCGGGCGGACGTCGTCGCGGGCGGCCAGGAAGTCGAGGAACGCGGCGGTGTCCCGGTTGATCACGTCGGGGGTCAACGCGCCGACCAGCGGCATGATCTTCTCGAAGAGGGCGGCGCGGTGGTCGGCCTCGCCGAGGCGGGACAGGTCGAACAGCGGTGCCCGACCGGCCCGGAAGAACAGGTGGGGCGTCAGCACCAGGTAGCCCCGGGCGGCGATCCGCTCGGCCATCTCCACCAGGCGCGGGCGCGGCCCGAAGGCGTCCATGAAGAGCAGCACCGCCGGGAACGGGCCGTCCCCGTCCGGCCGGGTCAGACACGCGTCCGCCACTCCGTCGCTGGTCGGGATGTCCACCGTCGTCGTCTGCACCGAGCCTCCTCGTACGCCGATCTTGGTCCGTCTTGAACGTTACTCGCCGTGTCGGTGTGCCCGGCCGGCAGCCGTGTGAACGGGTTGCCAAGGATTGGCGGTGGCCCGTCGAAACGGGGCCGATGACGCACTCAGGCGCGGACGAAGCGCACCGCGTCGGCGACCACGTGCCCGTCGGTGTCCTCGGTGCGGATCAGCACGCTCCCGTCGGTGCCCGCCGTGAACGGGTAGGTGCCCAACGGCACCCACTGGCCCCCGGACTGCCGCTGGTCGACCGTCCGGGTGGCCGTCCCGCCGGAGTACGCGATGTCCACCGGTACGTTGGTCGCCCGGTTCGGGTCCGCGGTCCAGCGCAGCTGCACGGTCCACGACCCGGAGGTGGGCAGTGTCGGGCGGAACCGCAGCCGGTTGACGCCCTTGGCGGTGTTGCCGTCGTGCTCGTAGTCCGGGCCGTAGAAGCCGCCGATGCTGGTGCTGCGCAGCCACGTCCCGGCCCGGGTGATCCCGCTGGACGCCGCGTTGTCCAGGATCACCTCACTGGTGGAGCCCCACTCCAGCACCGCGCCGTCCTGTCGCAGCCGGGCCTGGAGGGCGGGTACGGACACGGCCTGCACGGCGAGGTTCCCGGCGAGCGCCAGGGACGCCGCGGTGGCCGCGGCCTGCCCGAGGATCATGAACACCGGTTCCATCCGGATCGAGCCGTACGCGATGTGGCTCGCCGAGAGGCAGACCGGCACCAGCAGGTTGGCGCACTGCGCCTGGTGCGGCACGATCGCGCGGTAGCTCACCGGGTACGGCGCCGGCACCCCGATCTGCACGTCCCCCTCGTTGCGGACCCTGCCGTCGACGACCACCCGCTGACAGTTGTGCGAGTCCATCGTGTAGCTGGCCAGCCCCACCGAGTCGGTGGCCCGCACCCGGCCCCGGCAGTCGGCCTCGGTCATCACGTACGCGGAGACCATCCGGCGTGCCTCGCGGATGTAGAGCAGCGGCGGCCAGCCGCCGGTGCCGGTGAACTCGTCGACCGGCAGCCCCCACCGGGCGGTCGAGTCGCGTACCGACGCCGGCAGTCGGGGGTCGTTCGCCAGGAACCACATCAGCCCCTGCTGGTAGGTGCGGTGCTCGGCGATGATGCTCCCCCGCGCGGCCCAGCTCGCCGTCGGGTACGCGTGGTTGAAGCCGATGTGGTCGGTGGAGACCGCGCCGTTGTTGTTGGAGTCGGTCTTGCCGCCGCCCACCGAGTGGGTGGTGAAGTACGGCCCGGTGTAGCCGGCCTGGATGTGGCGCAGCAGCAGCTCGTACCGGATCGGGTCGTAGCCGGACGGCTTGCCGAACGGGATCCGGTCTGCTGCCTGGGTGAGGCACATCCGGAAGCAGTACGCCTGGATCCGGTCGTCGCCGCTGCCCTGCGGGGCGAGCGGGGTGGCGGAGATGCCCGGCAGCAGACCGCTGGCGGGCGAGCCGGGCGTCACGTACGGGTCGACCGGGTGAACGAACTGGTGGGTGTTGCGCGACTGCACCCCGTTGATCGTCTCGCCGTAGGTGTCGTTGGACTCCCGCCCGACGGTGAACCCCACCCCGGCCATGGCCAGCAGGTCGCCCTCGTAGGTGGCGTCGACGAACACACCGCCGGAGTAGATCGACCCGTCCTCGGTGCGCAGCTCGGTGATCCGGTTGCCGCTGCGCCCGAGGCCGGCCAGCCGGGCGTCGACGATCACCGGTACGCCCGTTTCGGCCAGCAGGTCGGCGAAGACGGCGGCGGCGACGTGCGGTTCGAAGGTCATCCGCAGCGGCGACGTCGGCGTGAGGGTTCCGCCGTGGTACTTCACGTACACCCGGCGGTAGAACTCGGCGGCCAGCCCGCCGATCGACGCCTGGACGCCGGTGTCGGTGGCGCCCAGCCCGGCGGTGCTCAACCCACCGACGTGGCTGGTGGGCTCCACCACCACGGCGGTGCGGCCGAGCCGACGCATGGCGATCGCGGCGGCCAGCCCGCCGGAGGTGGCGCCGTAGACGACCAGGTCGGCGGTGGTGACGGCGGCTCGGGCGGGACCGGCCCGGAACGGATCGCTGAGACCGGCCAGGACGAGGCCGGCGCCGCCGGCGGTCAACAGCCGACGACGGGACAGGGGCAGGGACACGGCGGGGCTCCCGAGGGGTAACCGGTGAAGGGGACGGTTACAGAAGCACGCCGCTGCCGCTGCTGACGAAATTCTTCAATCTCTGCCAGCGGGTGTCAACGGGTCACGGCCGGTAGCGGTAGGGTGCGCGTCACTCCGGCTCGCCGCGGCATCAATCGGCCACTGACACCCCGAATTCCGGGGAAACCCAGATGATCTTCGACTCGGGGTGGCCAGCCGGCGGCGGTGCGGGCGCGACGGGGCGCGCGGTGGGCTGGGTCAGGCCGGCTTGCGGGCCACCAGCACGTCTCGCATGATCGACTGGTCGACCCGGTGGCGCAGCGCGCGGTAGGGCTCCGCGTCGACCACGGTCAGGCCGGCGTCGGCCAGCGCCGCCGCCGCGTCGTCGCGGCCCGCGACGTGGGTGTTCCAGGAGATGCCGAGCGCCCCGCCGGGGCGCAGCAGCCGCGCCCAGACCGGCGCGGCGTCCGCGAGCAGCGCCAGCGGATCACGGGTCAGACCATGCTCGGCGGTACGGCTGCCGTGCTGCACGCCGTACGGGGCGTCCGCGACGACCAGGTCGACGGTCTCCGGGCGGAAGAACTCCGCCGAGCGGGTCGTGTCGGCGTTGACCACGTCCAGCAGTTGAGTCCGGCCGGCCTTGTGCTCCTCGCGCGTCGGCGCCACCTCGATGCGCACCCGACGGCCGACCACCTTGCGCTCCCGCCGCACCGGCCCCGACTCCAGCACCCGGTGCTTGACCCGCTTCTGCTTCAGCCAGGTCGTGATGAACGCCCGGTACGCCTCGACGTCCTTCTGGTCGCGCTCCACCCCGGCCGCGTCGAAGCCGTACATCAGCGCCTGGTTGAGGGTGGTGCCCCGACCGCAGAGCGGGTCGAGCACCCGGAACCGCCGGCTGGTCAGCTCGCCGGCCCAGTCCGAGGCGAGCAGCGTGACGTTGAGCAGGAGTTTGGTGAACTGCTCGTTGGTCTTGCCCGGGTACTTCTGGATGGTGAGCAGGTCGTCGTCGTACCGGTCCAGTCGGCTCCACTCGATCGGGCGCAGCAGCTCGCCGACGATCTCGAACAACGCGTACCCGGCGGAGAGATTGCCCAGGACGGCCAGGTCCCGCTCGGTCAGCCCGTCACCGCTGAACGTGACGTAGGAGGCCCCGCCGACGACCTCGGTGTCCAGCTCGCCGATCCGGCCGTCGAGCGCCGACCGGCCGAAGATCTCCAGCTCGGCCCGGGTCAGGTCGATGGCGGAACGGGCGTACACCCGGTTGGTGGCGGGCAGGATCAGCAGGCCGTAGCGCGTCATGGTCCGGCGAGTATTCCACAACACGCCCGGGTCGCCGGGAACCGGAGCGGCCGCCGGAGCGACTATCGGTACATGGGGTGTGAGCAGTGGCGGGAGGTCCTGTCCGCGCAGTTGGACGGGGAGGAGACCGACGCCGAACGGACGGCGGTGCAGGGGCACCTCGACGAGTGTGCCGATTGCCGGGCCTGGTTCAGCACGGCGGCCGCGGTGACCCGTCGGGTTCGTACCCGATTGGTCACCGACGTGCCCGCCGGACCGTCGGCCGGTAGCCGTTGACCGGCACGATGTTCTCGCCGACCACCATCGGAATGCCCAGCCGGCCGGCCTGACGGCTCACCGCGGTACCGAGATCGGTGTCGGCGGCCGCCGCTGTCGAGCCGAAGGCCGACACGTACACGGGCAGCGTCGAGCGCAGCCCGCCGATGTCGGTGTCCAGCCCGACGTCGGCATGGGTCGGTTCGCGGGCCAACTCGAGCAGCTTCTCCAACCGGTAGGGAACGAACACCGGCGGCACGAGGCGCAGGTGCTCCAGGTCGTCCCCGGTGTCGGCAACCGTGGGGCCCGCGCCGAACAGGGTGTTGCCGTACTCCTCCTGCGCGGGGAACACCGCGCCCGTTCCGCTGCGTGCCCGCTCCCGGACCCGCGCCTCGGGAAATCCGGGTGCCCGCAGCGTCACGGTGACACCACGCCGGGCAGCTTGGGGTAGGCGGTGGCCTGCCAGATCGAGTCGAGGCCGGCGATGTAGCGGGTCAGCCGTTCGGCGCCGAGACCGAAGCCGGCGCTGCCGGGAATGCCGTGTCTGGCCATGTCCAGGTACCAGGCGTACTTGGCCGGGTTCTCCCCCGTCTCGCGCATCCGTGCCACCAACCGCGGGTACTCGAACTCGCGCTCGCCGCCGCTGGCCAGTTCCCCGAAGCCTTCCGGTGCGAGCAGGTCGAAGTTGCGCAGCCGGCCCGGGATGGTCGGATCCTCGCGGTCGTAGAAGCCGCGCGAGCCCTTGGGGTAGTCGGTCACGAAGAACGGCCGGCTCGCTTTCCGGGAGAGCTGCTTCTCCGCCTCCCAGTTGAGTTCGGCGTCCGGGCTCTGCGGCACGCCGAACCCGTGCAGGTCGGCTACGGCGGTGGCGTGGGCGACCCGGTCGAACGGGGCGGCCACCAGGTCGAAGAAGGCGTCGGGGCTGCGCCCGAGTGCCGCCAGCTCCGCACCGGCCCGGTCGACGACCCGGCGTACGGCGTGTCGGGTGATGCCCTCGGCGACGGCCATCGCGTCGTCCCGCGAGGCGCCGGCGATCTCCACGTCGATCTGGTGGAACTCGGTCAGGTGACGATGCGTGGAGAAGGTCTCCGGCGGCTCCAGGCGGATGTTCGGGGCGATGTAGAAGATCTTGTCGAAGGTCAGCAGCGCGGCCTGCTTGTAGAGGATGACGCTGGTCATCAGCTTGTAGCGGTGGCCGTAGTAGTCGATGTCGACCTGCTTCGCTCCACGGCTGCCGGGGTCGGTCACCGGACCGATGACCGGCGGCAGGAGCTCCGTGAAGTCGCGCTCGGCGAGATACTCGCGGGTCGCCACGAGGATCTGGTTCTGGATCGCCAGGGCCGCCCTCGTCTCGGGCCGTCGCAGGTGCTCGCGTGGACTGTGCGGCAGGTCGGTCATGCAGTCGCCCCTCATCTGGGTTCGCGGCCCGGTCACCCGCTCGCGAGCGCGAGCCCGTCGAACTTCCGTTGCACATAGGTCAGTGACGTGAGCAGGCCGTCGGCGGTCAGCGAGTGGGGCCGGCCCATGACGGCCGGCTTGGGGATGGGCATCGCGCCGACGCTGGTCCAGCGCAGGCGGCCGTCGATGTCGATGCAGCTGCCGCTGCGGCGCCGGTTGTCCGGGTGCAGGCAGTACGGCACGTCCAGGAAGCCCCGTGTGAACGCCTCGATCAGGGCCTCTCCGACGTCCTCGCGGAGGTCGAGCACCCGCTCGACGAGCCCACGGGCCTCCACCAGCACCTCGTTGTCGGCGTCGTCGGCGGCCCGCTCGACCGTGCGCGCGGCGAGCGAGGCGACCTCCAGGGCCTCGACGTTCTCCGCGATCGTCGGCAGCCGGTGCGCCTCGGAGACGGTCTTGACGATCACCCGCGCCGCGCCCGTCCGGACCGCCAGGGTCACGGCCTCCTCCAGCAGCAGCAGCGCGCCACCCCGGCTGCGCGGGTAGACGCCCATGTACGTGTACACCACGACGTGCCACTCCACGCCCGCGAGCAGTTCCCCGGCGAGGACCCGCAGCGCGCGGACGGCCTGCTCGTCCTGCCCGGTGTCGGTTTGCTGCGCATAGCTCAACGAGACGCTGCGCAGGCCGTGCTGGCAGAAGAACAGCGCCTCCAGCAGGCTGAGCGCGACCAGCAGGCTCGGCGGGCACAGCTGCCCCATCATGCAACCGCCGAAGGTCTCCAGGTGCGGTTCCGCCCCGCGCTGCCGGACCCTGGTGAGCAACTCGCAGCTCTCCCGCCAGTTCCTGACGGACTCACGCAGCCCGGTCCTGCCGTACGGCAGGCAGTAGGAGACGGGACCGCCCTCGGTGGTGTCGAGGCCGGCCAGGGTGAGGGCTGAGATGATGGCCTGGGGCCGGGACGACCCGTGCCGGACCTGGACCGGAAACTCCGGTCCCACCGCGCCGTCGAGGACGGCTCGGTTGGTGGCCGGGGCGTGCGTGACGATCGGGTATCCGTTGAGAGCCCGCCCCTCGTCGAGCGCGCGGCGCGCGGCGTCGTGCAGGCCGACCCGGGTGAAGCTGTCAACGGTCAGGGTGCCGACGCTGGTCACCGAGGCCGCGCGGACGGCGAGCAGGCCGGCCCGCATCGCCTCCGGGCGACCGAAGCCCATGCGTGGCTGGACCACCAGCTGACCGGCCCGCGCGACCCGCGCGACGTACGCGCCGAAGGCGTTCCCTGCTCCTGCGGTCAACGCAGGACCCTCAGACACATCGACTCGACGAAGTCCCGGAACGGGCCCAGCCCGTCGGAGTCGTTGACGACCAGGTCGAACCCGGCCGCGCGTAGTTCCGCCGCCTCCGCGGCCTCGTCCTCTACGCCGGTGCCGAGCTTGCCGCCGATGACCACCGGAGTCTCGGCCAGCTCCGGGCAGTCCCGGAGCAGTGGGATCAGCGTCCGTGCCTCACCGAAACCGAGACCATTGACGCTGCTGACAACGACGAGGTCCGGGGTGAGCTCGCGGCAGCGCCGCAGCAGCAATTCGGGGGGCATGCACGGGCCGAGGTTGGTCACCGCGTGCCCCCACTCCTGAAGCAACAGTTCGAGATAGATCAGGTTCCAGGTGTGGGAGTCGGATGCCGTCGTCGTGAGAACAACGTTGAGTCGATGCATCGGTCCCTCCCGAGAGTCGCGCGCCGCGTCGCACAAAACTGCTTGCTCACGCCGACGCTCGGACTCTATGAGACGGGCTCGGCCTGGACCGGCAGTGAAGACGGCAACTGATCGGCGGGAGCGGAGGGAAGCTGCCGGTGCCGGCGGATGGGACTGAGCACCAGAATCAGACTGGACAGCGCGAATGCGCTCGCCGTGATCCAGATGGTGGTGCGCACGCCGAGCAGCGTGCTCAGCGCGCCACCGAGCAGCGCGCCGATCGGAATGGCGCCGTAGTTGAGAAACTGCATGCTGACGATGACGCGACCCAGCACGGACCGGGGGCAGTACTCCTGCCGGAAGGTGCCCTTGATGATGTTCCCGATGATCAGGCCCAGCGAGATCAACATCCCGCCCAGCATGACCAGCAGCAACCCGGCCCCCGGGCCGGCCAGTGGAATCAGCAGCGCGAACGGAGTCGCCGCCTGGCCGATCAGCAGCCCACGGGCGCTGCCGAAGCGGCGGACGACCCAGGGGGTGACCACCGCCCCGATCACTCCGCCCACGCTGATCCCGGCCATCGCCGCGCCGGCCACCCCCGCGCTGAAGCCGAGATCCTGCACCATGAAGACCACCAGCACGGCGGTGAAACCGTTGAGCGTCAGGTTGGCCGTCGCCCCGTACACGGTGAAGGTGCGCAGGTAGGAGTCGCCGGAGACGTACCGCAGGCCCTCCACGATCTCGCGGACCAGGCCGGTGTTGCTCCGCGCGGTGGACCTCTGGCGCCCCGCCGGGTGACGGATGAGCAGCAGGCAGGCCGTGGAGACCAGAAAGGACAGCGCGTGGCCGAACAGCGCCCACACCGGACCGAAGGCCTGGGCGATCAGGCCGCCGGCGCCCGGTCCGGCGATGTACGCCGCGGCCGCGCTGCCCTGGAGCTTGGCGTTGCCCTCGGTCAGATCCTCCTTGCGCACCAGCGCCGGCAGATAGACCTGGTACGCGGTCTCGAAGAACACCGCCGCCGTGCCGGCCGCCAACGCCGCGACGACCATCTGCCCGATCGTCAGCACCCCGTACCAGGCGGCGATCGGCACGCTGGCGAAGCTGACCAGCGACACCACGTTGCAGACCACCATCACCCGGCGGCTGGGCAGCCGGTCGACCCAGGCCCCGGCCGGCAGGCCGATCAGCAACCAGGGCAGCCAGGCCATTGCGGCCAGCGCGCTGACCTCGAAAGCGCTGGCCTTCAGCGTCACCAGCGCCACCAGGGGAATCGCGATGCTCGCCATGCTGCTGCCGAGCTTGCTGGTGGTCTCACCAATCAAGAACAACCGGAAGTCGCGTTGCCGGAGCAGTCCTCCCCAGCGGTGTCGCCGTTCGCTTTCCTCGAGACTTCCGCTCACGGTGGCCACCAATTCTTTTGTCGCACAGGTGAACGGCCGGCGTCACCGACCGACGGGCGACCCCCTTTATATCGAACGCTACCGAGCGGATTGCCGATGGAGCGCCGACCGTGCCAGGGGCCCTCCGGCGTGACGATTCACGCCTCTTTCGCCGGGAAGCGGGTGGCGATCTCCTCCATGATCTCCTCCCGACCCTCGTACGGGAACTCCTCCCGCGGCCAGTGGACCACCATGTCGGTAAAGCCGATCTCGGCATACAGGTCGGCGGCATGGAAGAACGAGTCGGCGGACTCCACCGTGCCGTCGACCATCCCGCCGGTGAGCAGGACCCGTCCGATGCTCGCCGGGTCGCGGCCGGCCGCCTCGCAGGCCCGGCCCAGCGCCGCCGTCTGCTTGCGGAAGAGCGGAACAAGCTGCTCGTACGGCTGCCGCTCGAAGTTGCCCGCCTCGCCGGCGGTCACCCACAGGTCGCCGTGCTCCGCGGCCACCCGCATGCCGCGCGGACCGGTCGCCGCGACGGCGAACGGCAGCCGGGGACGCTGCACACAGCCCGGGTACATGCGCACCTCGTGCGCGCTGAAGTAGCGGCCCTCGTACGACGTCGTCGGCGAGCGCAGCAGACGGTCGGTGAGGTCCACGAATTCGGCGAACCGGTCGCTGCGCTCCCGAGGGGTCGGCGACTTCCCGCCGGCCGCCTCGTCGTCGTACACCCCGGCGCCTGCCCCGAGCCCGCAGGTGATCCGGCCCTCGGACAGGTCGTCGAGCGCCATGAGTTCCTTGGCGAAGGTGACCGGGTGACGGAAGGTCGGGCTGGCCACCATGGTGCCCAGCCGGATCCGCGACGTGGCGGAGGCGGCGGCGGCCAACGTCGGAACGGCCCCGAACCAGGGCTTGTCGCGCAGCCAACGCCACATGAGGTGGTCGTAGGTCCACGCGTGGTCGAAGCCCAGCTGCTCGGCCCGTACCCACCGTCGCTTCGACTCCGCCCAGCGGCGGTCGGGCAGAATCAACACGCCGTATCGCATCGCCGCCCCCGGTCATTCCGACTGTGGCTGGAGCGCGAGATCGCTGGAGGCCAGCCCGGTGGCGTGCTCGGCGACCCGCAGCAGTGTGCCGAGCATGTCGCGTTCGATCCCCAACACGCGCTCGTCGCGCAGCTGCGGCGGCTGCTCGTCGTCGTCGACGGTCATGCCCTGCGTGACCAGGTCGAGGGTCACCGCCTCCAGCCGGCGCAGCAGCTGCGCGACGACCCTGTCCTCGCAGCCCGGGATGCGCGCGGTCATGAAGTAGTTGTCGTAGAGGATCCCGCGCAGTTCCGGAACCCGGGTGCTGGCCGACGCGGCCTCCTGGAGCAACGAGCCGCCCGCCGGGACGAGCTTGGTGGCGACTCCCGCGTGGACCAACTGGTACACCGCGACCGCGCGGCGCAGCTCGGCCAGCACGGCCTCGTCGCCCAGCCAGGAGAGCTGCCGGTTGCGGAACACCTGGCGGACCGCGGTGAAGTCGGACGCCCAGGTGCCACTGAAACCCGGGTGCGCCAGGAACATCGAAGGCCGGATCAGCGTCGCGTAGATCTGGCGTGAGCACGAGGCGGTATAGAGCAGCATCGCGCAGTACCCGCGCACGTACGACGACATCGCCGTGACAGCGTCCGCCTGCCGGGCGCCGTCGGTGAGGGCCGCCGTTCGCATCTCCTGGGCGAGCAGCCGCCACATGACGAAGGCGATCTGGTGGCCGGTGATCCACCGGAACCAGTACACCCGCGGGTCCGCCTCGGCGGCGACGTCGCGACCCGGGGCGGTGGATCGGAAGGCAGGATGGAGTCCCGGTGCGCGAGCAGCGACGGGCACAGCGTCTCCAGCGCCGGACCGGCCACGGCCTCCAGTCGCAGCCGCTCGATCTCTTCGTTGGGTGCGGCGGCCGGCGGCAGGATCAGCGGCTCAAGGCCGTAGGGACGGTTGGCGAAACTCCAGCCCTGAGGTGTGGGCAGTTCGGCGGACGGTGTCTCGAAGTTGATGTTCATGGACCGTCCGGCACGTACGTGAACTCGAATTCGAGGCCGTTGACGTCGTAGGTGTAGAAGCTCTGCACGCCGTCCGCGTCGATCACGATGTCGGTGGGCTGATCCGCCCGGGCGAAGCTGTAGTTCCCGGACTCGTACAGTTCCACCCAGCGTTCCCGCCACCGCCGGAGCTGCTCCGGCGAGTCAGCGGCGAGACACGTGTGCTGGAACTGCACGGTGTTGCCGCCGGGCAGCCGCTGGTCCTGACCGGACCGCTCGAACAGGTGGAAGCGGGTCCCGCCGGCCAGCACCTCCGTCAGTCGGGTGATCCCGGGAAGCCGACTGAGCGTCAGCTCCGAGAATGTGTCCAGCGTCCAGGTCTCGCGGGCGCCGAAGTAGTCGCGGTACCAGGCGACGCAGTTGTCGAGGTCCGCGGTCTGTATGCCGATGTGATGGTGGGCAGTCATTGATAGTCCCGTCACTCGCCCGGATGGTGGCGCGGTGAGCCGGCCAGGGTGGCCAAAGCCGGTCACGGCTCCCCCGCCACCGCGCGGCCTGTCCGCGAGTCGAGATCGCGTTCCTCGGAGAACGTCAGCTCTCGATGCGCTGGAGATTGGTGTGGCGGTACAGGTCCGCCACCTTCTTCACGATCCGCTCGTCGTTGCTCAACCGGGCGATGTCCCTCATGGTGCGCCACACGAAGTCCGGGCCGCCGTCGCGCCGGTAGTGCTTCCTGATGACGAGGCCGAGCACCTCCATGATGTTCTCCTCGTCGATGATCTTCGACAGCCCGAGGAGGCCGTCGCGCTCGCCGTCGCTCAGGGTCGGACGGTCACAGACGTTGGCCTCCGGAATCACGCCGGACAGTTCGTGCTCGAACTTGAAGAGGTCCTTGACGTCGTCCACGTTCGCCACGTCGATCAGCAGGTGGACCCGACGGGTTTCGCCCACGACACCGGCGCTGTGCGGCTTGGTGACGTCGATGAACCAGACCTCGCCCTCCTTCATCCGGTAGACCGAGTCGGATTCGTTGAACATCGCGTCCTCGCCGGTGGACAACACGATGTGTACGCGGTGGGCGATCCGTGCCTTCGACACGTCGTCGGACAGCTCGACATAGTCGCAGTGCGGGACCAGCACGCTGTTGCTGAGCGCCACCATGCGGACGAAGGTGATGTGCTCGGTCGCGAAGAGCTTGCCGATCAGCTCCTGCACGTACGGCAGACGCTTGCCATCGGCGGTGAACGCGCTCGGCACGGTCGGGTCGAACTGCGAGAGCAAGCCACCCTCGCCGCCGCCCGGTGCCATCAGCATGGCGCTCTTCCACGGACGGCCGCAGACGAACTCGTCATACGGCTCCGCGAAGTTGATGCCGAAGCTGGCCTCCAGATCCGCCGCTAGCCTCGTCTGGTCCAGGTCGATCTTGCCGATCAACTGCGTACGCACAACCCACTCCTTGACTCGCTCGTCGGGGCCCGGAGGAACGCGGTCACCACGGAGAAGGCCGTACTGGCGGCCGCGAATTCACTCGGCGGATCGTGCGGGGAAATGCTCTCCGGGATCTGCGACCCGCTCCGGGAATTGCCACACTAGGCGAGCCCGCCGGGACCGATGGGCGGCAACAGAGGCAGGCTGGAGGCAACCTTTTCGCCCTCGGCCGTCGGCCCGTCGGGCGGGCCCGTCGGCCTGACCCGTGACGTTCGCCGGACGCGAGTCACCCGGAGCACGGCTGCCTCCGGCAGCTGGCACCGACCGGCGCGCGCACCGGCGGCGACCCGTCGATGGACAGCAGCCGGCGGCGTGTTCGGCGAGGTGATCATGCGGAACGCCAGAAGGATGAAGGCGGACGGCGGTCAGCCGGTCGCCGCGCGGAGGTTCCTCCGGAGCACCGGGGCGGTCCCGGACCTCGGAGCGCGGCCCAACCGTTCGGCCAGCCCGGCCACCGTGGGGCTGGCGAAGACGTCCGCGACGGAGAGCCGCGCGCCCAGCCGGCTGCGGATCCGGGCCACCAGGCGGGCGGCGTGCAGCGAGTGGCCGCCCAACTCGAAGAAGTCATCGTCCGGCCCCACCCCGGGGATGTCCAGCAACCGGGCGACGATCTCGCACAGCACCCGTTCCTGTTCGGTGGCCGGCGCACGGCCGCCGTTTCCCGCGACGACCACAGGTGCGGGCAGGGCCCGACGGTCGAGTTTGCCGTTCGCGGTGATCGGCAGGGCCGGCAGCGACACGAAGGCCGACGGCACCAGGTGCTCCGGCAGCGCGTCCGCCACCGCACGTCGCAGGCGGGCCGCGTCGAAGGTCTCGCCGGGGGCGGAGACCACGTAGGCGACCAGCCGCCGGTCCCCCGGCCGGTCCTCGCGGGCCAGCACGGCGACCTGGGCGACCGACTTGTCCCGTGCGACCGCCGCCTCGACCTCGGCCGGCTCGACCCGGAAGCCCCGGATCTTGACCTGGTCGTCGGCCCGGCCGATGTACTCCAGCACACCGTCCGCCCGCCACCGCGCGAGGTCACCGGTCCGGTACATCCGGCTTCCAGACCCACCGTACGGATCCGCGACGAAACGTTCGGCGGTCAGGCCCGGCCTGCCCACGTAGCCCTGGGCGAGGCCGACGCCCGCCACGTACAGCTCGCCGACCACACCGGGGGGTAGCAGTTCCAGGGCCGGGCCCAGCACGTACGCCCGCTTGTTGGCGATCGGCCGGCCGATCGGCACCGTGGGCAGGACCAGGTCGGACGAGGTGACCACGTGACAGGTGGTGAATCCCATGCTCTCGGCGGGGCCGTAGCCGTTGACCACGCACATGCCCGGATGGTCGCGGAGCGCCTTCGCCACGTGCACCACCGAGGCCGGTTCACCGCCGGTCATCGCGTACCGCACGCCGCTGAAGGCGGCCGGATGCTCGTCGACCAGGTAGTTGAACAGACTCGCGGAGAGTTGCAGCATCGTCACACCGTGCCCGGTGACGAGTTGTTCGATCTCGGTCGGCTCCGGGTTCTGGCCGGGTTGGAGGACGCAGGCGCCGCCGTGCAGCAGCGCCCCGAACAGCTCCAGGGCGAACGCGTCCCAGGACACCGGCGAGCACTGGAGGAAGATCTCGTCCGGCCCGAACGCGCAGTAGCCCTGGCCGAAGTACGTGCCCACCAGGGCGAGGTGGGACGAGGCGATGCCCTTCGGCCGGCCGGTCGAGCCCGAGGTGAACATCACGCACGCCACGTCGCCGGGATCCCCGCCCACATCGGGATCGCTCGTCGGTCGTAGGGCGATCGCCGCCGCCTCCTCGTCCAGGCAGCAGGTGGTGGCCGTGGTTAGGCGGGGCCTGAGGGCGGCGGAGGTGACCACCAGCGAGATGCCGTTCTCCGCGATCACCGAGGTGACGCGATCGGCGGGGAACTCCGGGTCCAGCAGGGTGTAGCCGGCACCGGCCTTGAGGACCGCCAGGAGGGCCACGACCATCGCCGGGCCGCGCTCAAGATGGACGCCGACCAACGCCCCCCGTCGCACGCCGCGCTCCGTGAGATGGTGCGCCAGCTGGTTGGCTCGGGTGTTCACCTCGCGGTACGTGCGGCGTTCCGCGCCCCGCACCAACGCCAGCGCATCGGGTCGGATGCCCGCCTGCTCCTCGAACAGGCGGTGGAGCCGGCGGTCGGCGGGGATGGCGGCGGAGGTTCCGCTCCAGCGGGTCAGGCGCTGCCGCTCCCCGGCGGTCAGCAGATCGACGCTGCTCAGCCGGGCGTCCGGGTCGTCCACCATCGCCTCGAACACCCGCAGGAGCCGCTCGGCGAGGGCCTCGACCGTGTCGTGGTCGAACAGGTCCGTGGCGTACTCGAAGTAGCCCTCGACGCCGTCCGCGGCCTCCTGGAGGAACAGGGTGAGGTCGAACTTGGCCGTGGTGGTGGTCAGCGGTGCGGGATCCGCGCGGACGCCGGGCAGATCGAGCCTGGCCTGCCCGATGTCCTGGAGGACGAGCATCGTCTGGAACAGCGGGTGCCGCACCGCCGAGCGCACCGGGTTCTGCTGCACGACCACCCGCTCGAACGGCACGTCCTGATGCTCGAACGCCGCGATGTCGGTCTCCCGAACGCGGCCCAGCAGCTCGCCGAAGGAGGGGTTTCCGGCGAGGTCCGTGCGCAGCACCAGGGTGTTGACGAAGAACCCCACCAGGTCGTCGAACTCCCGGTGCGTCCGGCCGGCCACCACGGTTCCGATCGGCACGTCGGTTCCCGCGCCGAGGCGGGACAGCAGCGCGGCCAGCCCCGCGTGCAGCACCATGAACGGTGTCACGCCGTGGCGACGAGCGAGCGCGACGAGCCCTCGATGCAGAGCGGCGTCAATCCGGACCGGGACCGACGCGCCCGACAGGGTCGGGGTCTCCGGTCGAGCGCGGTCGACGGGGAGCGGGATCTCGTCGGGCAACCCGTCGAGGGTCTTCTTCCAGTACGCGAGCTGCCGTGCCACCAGGCTGTCCGGGTCTGCTTCACCGCCCAGCAGGTCGCGCTGCCAGAGCGTGTAGTCCGCGTACTGCAGGGGCAGGTCGGGCCATGCCGGCGCCGCGCCCACCAGCCGGGCCCGGTAGGCGGTCGACAGGTCGCTCAGCAGAGGCCCGACCGACCAGCCGTCGCAGAGGGTGTGGTGGACGACCAGGAGCAGCACGTGTTCGTCGGGCGCGAGCGTGAACAGGTGGGCGCGGACCAGCGGGCCCTCGGCGAGGTCGAAGACGTGCGCCCCGCTCGCGGTGAGCGACTCGGGCAGCGTCTCCGGTGCGCAGTCGGCGCGCTGGAGGTCGATCCGCGACTCGTCCGGCCGAAGGATGTGCTGGTGGGGCTCGCCGTCCTCGGCACGGAAGACGGTACGGAGGACCTCGTGGCGGGCGAGTACGTCGTTGAGCGCGTGCTCCAGGGCCGTGGCGTCGACCTCACCGCGCAGCCGGAGCGCGTTGAGGATGTTGTAGGACGTGCTCGGTCCCTGGATCTGGTCGATTGTCCAGAGGCTCTGCTGAGCCGGGGAGACCGGCAGCGGGCTGGGGCGTGACTCGGTCCGTCTCGGTGCGGCCCTGGTCGGGGCGAGCTGCTGGAGGTGGGCGTCGAGTTTCGCGACGGACGGGGCCCGGAAGACGGTGGCGAGGTCGAGGTCGACGCCGAGGTGACTGCGTATCCGGGTGGCCACCTGGACGGCGAGGAGGGACTGTCCGCCGAGGTCGAAGAAGTCGTCGTGGAGGTTGACGTCCTCGCGCCCGAGAACGTCGACGAATATGCCGCGGATGATCTCCTGCCTGGGGGTGCGTGGCGTGGCCGTTGCCGCTATGACGGCCGGCAGTTCCTGGGTGTGATCGGCGACAGGGGGCGGCAGTTCGAGATGCCCGTCCGGGCGTCGCCGGGCCCGGTGCCCCGTGCGGAGGGTGCCGGTGACGCCGAGCGGGGCGGGTTTGCCGGTGTGGTCGAGGACGGGCAGGTCGGTGCGGTGGGTGGGACGCAGGTGGGGATGGTCGCGATGCAGGGTGGCGAGCGTTTCGGCATCGGGCAGTTCGCCGGTGAGGTGCAGGCCGGTGAGGGTGGGGCTGGTGGCCAGCAGGTCCGCCAGCGCGTCGGTGTCGACGGTGTGCGTTCCGGGCGGGGTGACGGGTGTGCTCGTGAGGAGGGCACGTTCGCCGGGGACGAGAATGTCCGCGCGGGAGACGGGCGCGTCGGGGTCGGCGGCGAGGGCGTTGAGGACGAGGACGAATCGCCGGGCGAGCAGGTTCGCCGAGTCGTCGTTCCACAGATCGGCGGCATAGTTGAGGTGGCCGTGGATGCCCGCCGGAGCGCCGTCGCGGTCGAACGTCTCGGACAGGTCGAGATAGAGGTCGAACTTGGCGGAGTGACGCTCGATGGATTCGGCCGTGTGCAGGCGCACGTCCAGCCCCGGGAAGCCGACCGGACCGGTCTCGTGGTCCTGGAGTTCCAGGATGCACTGGAACAGCGGGTGCCTGCCCGGGCGGCGCTGCGGCTTCACGGCCTGGACGATCGCCTCGAACGGGGCGTCCTGGTGGTCGAAGGCGTCGAGGTCGAAGGAACGCACGCGCGCGACGAGTTGCCGCCAGCTCGGATCGCCGGAGACGTCGGCGCGCAGAGGGACGGTGTTCACGAAGAATCCGACCAGGTCGGTGAGGGCCTCGTCCCGGCGGCCGGCGGTGCCGGTACCGATCGGGATGTCGTCGCCCGCGCCGAGGCGGTGCAGGAGTGCGGCGAGCGCCGCGTGCAGGACCATGAAAAGGCTGGCGCCGTTGTCCTGAGCGATTTCCCGGAGCCGCCTGTGCAGGTCCCCGTCGGTGCCGACCGGAACTGCCCCGCCCCGGTGCGTGGCCTTGACCGGGCGGTCCCGGTCGACCGGCAGGGCGATCTCGTCCGGCAGTCCCTTGAGCGCGGTGCGCCAGAAGTCGAGCTGCTCGGAGAGCAACGACCTCGGGTCGTCGATCTCGCCGAGAACCTCGCGCTGCCAGATGGCGAAGTCCGCGAACTGCACCGGCAGCGGATCCAGCACGGGTGCGGCACCCGTGACACGAGCGGCGTAGGCGTGGGCCAGGTCCCGCATCAGCGGCCGCACCGACCAGCCGTCCACCACGATGTGGTGGAACACCAGGTGAAGGACGAACTCCTCGGCCGCGGTGCGGAACAGCCCCGCGCGGACCGGTGCCTCGCGCGTCAGGTCGAAAACGTGGCGGGCGCTCGCGTCCAGCGCCGCAGGAAGGTCCTCGCCCCGCACGCCGACCACCTCGAGCAGGCCGCCGTCCCCCGGCGGTGGGGCGATCTGCTGGACCGGCGTCCCGTCCACGTCGGGAAAACTCGTCCGCAGCACTTCGTGCCGGGTCACCAGATCCGCGATCGCCGCGTCCAGAGCGGTGACGTCGAGCGGGCCTGAGATCGAGGCCCGCACCACGATGTTGTAGGTCCACCCGGTCCGCTCGAACCGGTCAAGCAACCACAGCCGATGCTGACCGAACGACACTGGGATCACGAAGTCTCCTCCAGGGACACCGAGGTGCGGCACCGCGTACCTGCTGGTCGCCAACACCCGAACGCTAGACGCCGGTTCACGCCCACACCGGCACCCCGAGCGGCAGAACCACGGCACCTACGGCGGCGGGTGGCGGGAAGCTGCCGCTCGGTCGCCTCCGGCGCTGCCCGTGCCGCGGTCGCGGATCTCCTACGGTCGTGACTGATCCATCCGCGACGACTTCCGGCATGACCGCACGCGCGAGGTAGGGGTCCGTGAGCGCTCTATTTGACGATGTGGACGCTGAGTTCCTGGTCCTGGTGAACGCGGAGCAGCAGCACTCTCTGTGGCCCGCGACCGTGGCGGTCCCGGCCGGCTGGCGTACCGTGCACGGCGGCGACAGCCGGCAGAGCTGCCTCGACTACATCGACCGGCACTGGGTGGACATGCGCCCGGCGTCCCTCGTGGCGGCGGTGAAGCGCGACGCGCGGGCGACCGGCGATGAGTGACGATGTGCTGGTCCTGACTCGCGAGCAGGTTGCCTCCTGCCTGGCCGACCAGCACGCCGAGGTGCTGGCCGCGGTGCGGTCGGCCTGCGAGGCGCACGCGGACGGGGCCACCGTCGTGCCGCTGTCCAGCTTCCTGACCGTCGCCACGCGGCCCCGGGACCGCATCGTCGGGATGCCCGCCTACCTGCGCACCGACGAGGAGCTGGCCGGCATGAAGTGGAGCTCGTCCTTTCCCGGCAACGTCGAGGTCGGAAAGGACCGCGCCTCCTCCGTCATCGCGCTCAACTCCCTCACCGACGGCCGCGTCAGCGTGCTCATGGAGGCGTCCGCGATCAACGTGGCCCGCACCGGCGCGAGCGCGCTGTCGCGGCGTCCGCGCTGCACGGCGAGCAGCGGCTCTCCACCGTCGGCGTCATCGGCTGCGGGCCGATCAACCTCTCGATCGTGCGCTACCTCCAGGCCGCGTACGGCGACGGGTGGCGCCTACTGGTGTTCGACATCGTCGAGGAGCGGGCGCGCGCCTTCGCCGCCCGGGTGCGCGAGTTCGCCCCCGCCGCCGTCGAGGTGGCCACCTCGACCGAGGCGGTGCTGCACGCCGCTCCCCTGGTGTCCATCGCCACCAACACACCCTCGCCACACATCGACAGCCTGGCCGGGTGCCCGAAGGGCGCGACCATCCTGCACATGTCGGTGCGCGACATCGCCCCCGAGGAGATCGAGCGGCACGACAACGTGGTCGACGACCCCGACCACGTCCTGCGGGTCAACACCTCGCTGCACCTGCTGGAGCAGCGGCACGGCCACCGGAAGTTCATCCGCACCACCCTCGGCGACGTGCTGCGCGGCCGGCAGCCCGGCCGCCGGGCCTCGGACGACCTGGTGGTGTACTCCCAGTTCGGCCTCGGCATCCTCGACATCGCGGTGGCGGCCCACGTCAGGGCCTCGGCGGAGAAGGCCGGCATCGGCACCTGGATCCCCGGCTTCCACCGATGACCTGGCTGTCCGCGGGAGTCCGGCCGGGCTCCCGCCGACACCGTGGTCAGCCCAGGTTGGACCGCAGCCACCGTTCCGCCTCGGCCAACTCGCAGCCGCGCCGGATCGCGTAGTCCTCCAGCTGGCGGGTATCCAAGGGGCGTGACGGATGCCCCGCAACCGCTCGGCGTGCGGGTTCTCGATCAGCGGATCGGCGTCCGGCTCGAACCAGTCCCGACGTGCCTGCCGGTGGATGCCCTCGGCGAGCCGGTCGGCCGTGTCCCAGACGGCCGCGCTGGGGGTCGAGCAGGTCGGAGACCACGCCGACCACCCGGGAGGCGTCCGGGACGTGCACCGGTGGGGCCGCCGTACCCATAACGAGTTCCGCGCCTAGCGGGGTCGGGCCCGCAGCGCGTGCCGGGCAGCCCTTCCCCGGTCGAGCAGACCCGCGATGCCAGCCGGCGTCGGGCTCTCGTACAGGGATTTCAGCGCCACCTCGACCCCGAACTCGTCTCTGATCCGATTGATCAACCGGGTCGCGAGCAGGGAGTGGCCGCCCAGTGCGAAGAAGTTGTCCTGCTCGGAGACCGGGCCGCACTCCAGCAGGTCGCTGAACATCCCACCGACGCGAGCCGCCCGTTCCTGCGGCTGGGGCGGGTCAGGCCGCTTCGCGGTCTGCTGCTTGGGCACCTCGGCCGCTCCGACGGGCGCGGGACCGACGGTCCCGACGGCAGAGGCGAGGTGCTCGGCGAGACCCAACGGGGTCGGCCGCTCGAACAGCACCCGAAGCGGCGGCTCCACCCCGAACTCGGCCCGCACCCGGGCGGTCAGCTCGACCGCACGCAGCGAGCTGCCGCCCAGGTCGAAGAAGCTGTCGTCGATGCTCACCGCGGGTACGCCCAACACCCGGGCGAAGATCTCGCAGAGCGTCCGCTCAACCGGGGTACGGGGTGCCCGGCTGGTGGCCTCGCGGGTCGGCTTGGGCAGGGCCTTGCGGTCGAGCTTCCGGTTGGGGTTGAGCGGCATCCGGTCGAGCTGGACGAACGCCCAGGGCACCATGTAGTCGGGCAGCGTCGAGGCCACGTGTTCGCGCAGCGCGGCCGGATCCACCGGGCCGGACTCCGACACGACGTACGCGACCAGGCGCTTGACGCCGGGGCGGTCCTCGACGGCCAGCACCGCCACCTGCGCGACGGCCGGGTGACGCCGAAGCACTGCCTCGATCTCGCCGAGCTCGAGCCGGAAGCCACGGATCTTCACCTGTTGGTCCACCCGGCCCAGGAACACCAGGTGGCCGTCCGACGTCCAGCGGACCAGGTCGCCGGTGCGGTACATGCGGCTGCCCGGCCCGTCGAACGGGTTGGCGACGAAGCGGGCGGCGGTCGCGCCCGGGCGGTTCAGGTAGCCACGCGAGAGTTGCTCGCCCGCGAGGTACAGCTCGCCGACCACGCGGGCCGGCACGGGTTGCAGCCGGCCGTCGAGCACGTACCCACGCATGTTGCCGATCGGTCGACCGAGCAGTGCTTCCTCCGGCCAGTCCGCGCCCTTGGCGGGAAAGGAGTGGGCGATCGCCAGGTGGGTCTCGGTCGGGCCATAGTAGTTGTCGAGCCGTCGTCGCTCGGGCTCGAAGAAGGCCTTGAGGCGTGGTGAGAGTGTCAACGCCTCGCCGCCCTGGGCGATCATCCGCAGTTCGGGCAGCTCGATGCCGGTCCGCTCGGCGGACTCGCAGAGCGAGTCGAGCACAAGGTTCGGCAGATTCATGTCGTGGACCTCGTAGTCGCGCAGCCAGCGCGCGAAGAAGTCGATGTCGCGCCGAGCCTCCTCCGGCGGCACCACCAGCGCACCGCCGGTGGTGGTGGCCACCAGCACCTCGAAGGCGGACGTGTCGAAGCTGAGCGAGGAGAACTGGGCCATCCGCCCGGGTGACAGCGCCGTCCGATACCAGGTCAACAGGCTCACCAGGGAGGCGCCTGGCATCACCACCGCCTTGGGCCGACCGGTGGAGCCCGAGGTGTAGATGACATAGACGGGATGCGCGGGGCGCAGCGGCGCCAAGCGGTCGGCGTCGGTGATGTCGGTGGCCGCCAGGTGCCCGACCTCGACCGACCCGGTCAGCGTGAGCACCGGCGCCGCGTCGCTGTGCATGAACTCGATCCGGTCCGCCGGATAGCTCGGGTCGATCGGCAGGTAGGCGCCGCCCGCCTTGAGCGTCGCCCACAGGGCCACGATCACGTCGACCGAGCGCTCCATCATCAGCGCCACGATCGACTCGGGGCCGACACCGCGGCTGATCAGGTGCCGGGCGAGCTGGTTGGCCCGCGCGTTGAGCTGCGCGTAGGTGAGCACCGTCTCGCCCATCTGGACGGCCGGCAGGTCGGGAGTGTGGGCGACCTGGGTCTCCAACAGTTCCGGCAGGGTCCGGCGGGGCACCTCGAACGCGGGCCTGGCGCGGTTCCACTCCACCAGCAGCCGGTGCCGCTCGGCGGGGTCCAGGACCTCGATCCGGTCGACCGGCCGGGCCGGGTCGGCGGCCACGGCGGTGAGCACGCGCAGGAGCCGCTCCCCGACGCTTCGGACGGTCGCCCGGTCGAAGACGTCCACCCGGTAGCCAACGGTCAGCTCGATCCCGGCGGGCTCGCCGTCCTCGGTGGGACGCTCGGCGAAGGCGAAGCTGAGATCGTGCCGGAAGGCAACCGGCCACCGCCCGTGGGGCCGTACGTCGACGCCGGTCAGGCACACGGGGCCCGGCTCGGCCCGTGCGGTGACCAGGACCTGGAACAGCGGATGCCGAGACAGCGAGCGAACCGGGTTGACCGCGCCCACCAGCAGCTCGAACGGGATGTCGACGTCGGCGTAGGCGTCGAGGTTCGTCGCGCGCACCCGGCCGAGCAGCTCGACAAAGGACGGGGCGCCGGAAACGTCGGTGCGCAACGCCATCAGGTTGGCGAACGGACCGACCAGGTCGTGCAGGTCCGTGTCGGTGCGGCCCCGCGCGACGGTGCCGAGGGGAATGTCCTCGCCCGCGCCGAGTCGGCTCAGCAGCACCGCGACGGCGGCCTGGATCACCATGAACAGGCTGCCCCGGGCGGCGCGGGCGGCAGCCACCAGGTCCCGGTGCGTCTCGGCGTCGAGCTGGAAGACGATCTCCTCACCCCGGTGGGTGGGCACGGCCGGGCGAGGCCGGTCGTACGGCAGGGCCAGTTCGTCCGGCATACCGGAGAGCAGTTCGGCACGGGCCGCCAACCGTGCGGCAGCGGCCGGGTCGGCGCCGCCGGCGCCGAGCGCGAACGCGGCCTGGCGGTGCGCGAAGTCCGCGAACCGGCCGGGCCGTTCGGCCCAGTCCGGCGCGCAGCCTGTCGATCTGGCCGCGTAGGCCGTCGCAAGGTCGCGGGCCAGCAGCCCGAGCGAGACCTCGTCGGCGGCGGTCCGGTGGGTCAGCAGGAGCAGCAGGTGGTCGGTCGGACCCAGTTCGAGCAGCCACACCCGCAGCGGGATCTCGACGGCGAGGTCGAAGGTGTACGCCGTCAGGCCGGCGAGCCGGGCGTCGAGCTCGTCCTCGGGCACCTTCTCGACCTGAAAGGCCACGCCGGCGTCGACGACCCACTGTGCGGTGTCGCCGCCGGCCTCGGAGCGGATGGTGCGCACGGCCTCGTGCCGCGCCACCACGTCGTCCAGGGCCGCCCGCAGCGCATGCCGGTCGATCGGACCACGCAGGCGCAACGCCAGGGGCAGGTTGAGAATCTCGCCGGCGAGTTCCAGCCGCTCCAGGAAGCGCAGCCCCCGCTGCGCGTAGGTCAGCGGGAAGCGGCCGTTGGATGGCACCGCGTCAGGTGGCGTGCTCGCGGTCTGCGACCTTCGCGGGGTGGCCTCCAGCGCGGCAACGGTCGGGGCGTCGAACAGGTCCCGCACGGTCAGGGTCAGGCCCAGATCGGCCCGTGCCCGATCGGCCAGCCGAACGGCCTTCAGCGAGTCACCGCCCAAGGCGAGGAAGGAGTCTTCGTCCTCCACCCGCGCCACCCCCAGGACCTCCGCGAACAACTCACGGAGCGCCCGCCCAGCAGCGCCGCTCACGCCAACCCCACCTCGTGTCATAGAGCTGTTCCACCGCTGCGAAGGCGGCGAGGAAACGCACCTTGACGGCCAGAGTACGGCCGCGAATCGGCGGCATCGGCACCATCGGCGGCAGGGCGGAGGCAATATCAGGCCCCGCCGTCACCGAGACCCGGGGGCGTGTCCCGTCGAAGCCCGTCCCCGACGCGACGTCACAGTTCGGGACGAAGTTCCGGCCCAATCACCCGCTCGACGATTCGCTCTACCTGCTCACCACCGGCGGCGGAACGCTGAGGCCCGGCCGCACGTCCACCCGGAGGCTCCGTCGGCGGAGGCTCCGCCGGCCTCAGCGGCGGGCGCCGCCCGGTCGGCCTCGGCCCGCGCCGGAGGCACGGTGGGCGATGCGCGGCGCCCGTACCACCGGGGAGGTGCCAACCCCGGGGCGGAAGTCCCGTGCCGCGCTGGCGACCATCTCGTCGGGATCGCGGCCGAGCGCCTGCCGGATGTGCGGCGGGACCAACTCGGACGTCGCCATCGCCATCCGCACCTGTACCGAGCGGTCGTCGACCAGGCGTCGCAGATCCGCCTCGTCCAGTTCGAGCGCGAGCACCAGCGCGACACGAACGTCCGCCACGGGATCCTGGGCAAGTGCGCTGCGCTGGGCAGTGGTGATCCGCGGGTTGCGGGCGAGACCCTTACGTACGCGTACGGTGCGATCGGTGATCAGGGCGGCGATCACGTCGGGGTCGTGGGTGTGGGTGGCGAGTCGTTCCCGTACCTCGGGCGAGACGTCGTTGACCAACCGTGCGGCCAGCTCGGGCTCCAGGTCGCGCATCTCCGCGAGGAGACCGCGAAGCTCCTTGTCGGCGGCCTCCGCCATCACCCGGCGAACCGACTCGTCGCAGGCCGGGTTGCCGGCTACCGCCCAGCGGACCCACCGGTCGGCGTCCTTGACGAGGAGCAGGAGATTGCCGATCGAGGTCGAGGGGTTTCTCGCCACGGCCTCCCGGACGTCACGATCACGGTCCCGAGTCAGCGGTCGCAGTGCCTGCGCGGGCGCGTCGGCGCGGGTTGCGACCGCCTTGCGAACCAGGGCCGACGGGTCGGACGCCAGGTCGATGAGGGTCATCTGCGGCGTCGTGGGGTCCTGCGCAAGGGCGAGCCGCGCATCGGCGCTGCCACCCGTCGCACGGTCCGCGGCGGCACCTGACCCGCTGTGATGGTCGGGCCCGCCGACGTCCTGCTGTTTCCCCATGGGTGCCATCATGTCACGGGCCGTTCGGGGGAACCGCGAGCCCTGACCAGCGCTTTACGGCCTGTTGGGTGATCTGACCCCACGAGACGTCGTCTCGACCGTCACCTTCGCGGACTTGTCGTCAGCGGGAGCGTGACGTTGTCGGCGCCGTCAGTCCGCACGGGTGGTGGCGTGTGGCACGCCGTCGGCGGCTCAACGACCTCGAAATCGGTGCAGAGCGGGCCGAACCAGACAGCGATCTGCTGATCGCCCTGACCTGGACGGGTGGTCGCCTCTCCCGGGACGAAAGGCGTCGGGACAGCCCCTCACGGAGGTCGGCGGTCGCACCCGCCTCGTTCGCGGGCTTGTGGTCAGGTCGCGGAGGACAACGACGGACGCCGCCGCCTCCAACTGGGGGCGGCGGCGTCCGGATGGCTTCGTCACTCAGAAGACGAAACTGAAAGCGTTCCAGCCAGTGCGGCCGATCAGGATGTTCGAGGTCGGATCGATCCAACTGCCCTTGCCGTTGCCGCGGTGCAGACGCAGCTCGCCGGCGGAGTTGCGGACGATCACGTCGGCGCGGCCGTCGCTGTTGAAGTCGCCGGGGGAGAAAATCATCGTGTACTGGTTCCAGCCGGTGCCGACAGTCTCGGGTGAACTGCCGTTCAGCCAGTGACCCACGCCATCGCCGCGATAGAGCTTCAGCTCGCCGGACGTGTTGCGAGCGATCACGTCGGCGAAACCGTCACCGTTGAAATCGCCGGGCGAGAAGATCGCGGTGAACTGGTTCCAACCGCTGGTGCCGATCGTGTCGGGTGACGTGCCGTTCAGCCAGCCGGTTCCACCATTGCCACGGTAGAGCTTCAGCTGGCCGGCAGTGTTGCGAACGATCACGTCGGCGAAACCGTCACCGTTGAAATCGCCAGGCGAGAAGATCGCGGTGAACGCCTGCCAGCCGCTGCTACCGATCTTGTCTGGTGCCGTGCCGTTGAGCCAGCGGCCTTTGCCGTTGCCCCGGTAGAGGAATAGCTCGCCGGCCTTGCTCCGGGCGATCACGTCGTTGAAGCCGTCGCCGTTGAAGTCGCCGGGCGAGAAGACGGCGGTCCACTTTGCCCACCCGGTGCCGATGTTCGTCCGGCCGTCCTCCAGCGTGCCGTCGCCCTTGCCCTTGTAGAGCCAGAGGATGCCGGTGCTGGAGTCGGCCGCGACGAGGTCCGGCTTCTTGTCCCCGTCGAAGTCCCACGTGCGCTTCTGCCGGAACGCGACGTCCAGCGCTCGCGCCTCCTCCTGTCCCTTGAGCAGGAAGGTCTGCGTCGCCACCAGGGTGTTGTCGGCCAGCGCCTTCCCGGCCGCAGCCAGCAGGTTCGGTGAGTATCCGTCGGCTCTGGCGTCATCACGGATCTTGGTGATCTGCGCGAGGTAGCCGGCCAACTCCTTGGCCGCGGCGGCGTCCTCGTCCCGCTTGTTGGCCGCCGTACCGCCGGTGAAGACGAAGTCCCTCAGCGCCTGGTCGAGCTGCTCGTCGGGGGCGTTCAACGCGATCTGTGACGCCAGCTTCACCTCGACACCCTTGGCGTTGTTGTGCACGTAGAGCACGAACTGCCGATTGGGCGCGGCGACCAGTTCGTCGGTCACCGGCAGCAGGAGCAGCTGCAGCAGGGACTTCTTGGCGGTTGCGAGCTGCTCTGCGGCGAGCCGGGCGGCCAGCTCCGCGTCCGCCTGCGCAATCGCGTCGGCGACGTCCCGGGCATGCGCGGCGGCGGCGTCGACGGTCAGGAACGCCGTCCAGTCGTCCTGGTCGGTGCCGTCGGCGATCGCGCTGCGGGCCGCGGTCCAGACATGACTGCCGTGGTGACCCGCTGCCAGACGCTGAAGATGAAGTCGCGATCGCTCTTCTCGATCAGGGCGGTGTCGGACGGATCGAGGCCCACTGTCACCGCCACCGATCTGCGCAGCGCCTTCGCCCGCTCCGCGCTGATCTCCGCCTGCGCGTCGTCGGCCGAGGCCGCGAAGATTCCGGTCGTGATGAAGGTGTACGCCGCGTTCGGGTCCTCCGACTCGTACGTCCGGAGCGCCCCGGCCTTGACGAAGCTGCCGTCGAGCGCCTGCCGCCAGATCGAGAACACGAACTCCTGGTCGTTGAGGACAAGCATCTCCATTCCCGGGTTGATGCCAAGCACCCGGGCCGCCGCGACCTTGTCCTCGTCGGTCGCCAGGTTGGTGGGGTCGGCCACGAGCGAGTTGCTCGGTGCGGCGGCGGTCGTCGTGGACGGGACCGCGGCCCATCCGGGTTGACCGGTGGCGGTGGTCACCATTATCGCGGTCGTCAGGACTGCGATCAGGACGGCAAGATCTGCTTTTCTCAATGACACCACAGTGTCCCCCCGAATATGATCTTCTCTGCGAGTGAACGCACGATGAGAGCCGATTCGCCCCACCGTGACGACATCCCCGTGGCCGACAACACCAGTGTGCAGCCGTGAGCAATATAGACGGTCAACGACGCCACCATTGCCCCGCTCTTCAGCGCCGCAAAAAGCCGTCGGTAGGCGGGGCAACACATCTACCGGATACCTGCTAAGACTGTTGACGCGGAGATTCATCGATGGACTCCGCAGTCACGACACGGGGGAATTCATGCCGGGCTTCACCCTTCACCCATTTACGCTGCTCACAGCCTCTACCGTGTTCATGATCCTGCCGGTCACGGTGCAGCCTGCGATCACCACTCCGATCAACGCCGCGCTGCACGCTGTGGCGGGGCCCTCGGATGCGACAGACCGCTATCGCGCGCTCGTGCGTCGGCTTGCCGACAATGACCCGCGGTGGGAAGTGCAGACGGCGGCGTGGTCGGCCTTGATCAGTGACGTGCCGACCGCGGTCACGGATTTCCTGAGCCCGGGTGGTGGCTATGAGAAGGCTCGGGCACGGGCGTCGCAGAACGCGTCGCGCAACGCTCTGGTCATCTCACGGACGATCTCGACGACGACGGCGACGACCTCTCCGATTGTGCATCTGACCGCGATCCGCGCGTCCTACGGCACGTTGGCGGAGAAGGACCGTTACGTGCGCACCGGGCTCAAGGAGGCCCAGGACCTGGACGCGAAGCACTCGCCAGTGGAGCAGGCCAGGCAGCAGGCGCAGCAGGACCGCGACTATGTCGCCGACATCGCGCTGCACGGGTCGGGAGCATGGGTGAGGGCGGCAGCCCAGCGCGCGATCCAGAAGAGCACGGACAACGACATCCAGGAGTTCTTCAAGTACTCATGGGCCAGCGCAGCCGGCTGTGATCTGCAGGCGTTCCGGATGAACCTGGTGGAGCAGGACCTGGCCTACCGGCACCGGCTCGCTCAGCTGATCGTCCTCGCTCAGCAGGCGCAGCACGCCTACGAGCAGGCGTCGGAGGCCGCCAAGGCCAAGGCGGCCGCCGAGGCGAGGTTGGCGTGGAGCACCGCGGCTGACACGGCGGCGGCGACGCAGGCGTCCTGGCTGGCCAATCAGCAGTTGGCAGCGGCCCAGGCCCAGTCGTGGCAGCAGGTGCACGACTTCGCGGTCACCGCGAGCACGCAGCAGGACTGGCCGACGATCGCGGACAACGCGGCCGGCACCAGCGGGTCGTGGTCCGACGAGGTCGCCTGGGCGCAGAGCCAGGCCGCCGAGTGGACCGCCGTGTACGAGTCGGCCAAGGCCAGCGCCGATGCCCTCCCTGGCGCGAACCCGACTGTCTCGCCCAGCCCTACCGCGTGACCTTTCTGTCTCGATAGCCGCATGACCACACACGGGGGAACAATGACGCGCGCACGTTTCGCCGCGGCGATCGCGGGCCTGCTGGTAGTCGTCCTGCTGCCGCAGACCGCCAACGCTGCGGTCCCGGTCGCACCGAAGGCCGCGCCAGCGGCGAAGTCGCTCACCTTGCAGAGCTGGATCGCCCGGCAGCAGGCGGCCGAGGCCGAGCGGGAGCGGCAGCTGGCGGCCGGTGGGCCGATCGACGACACCGAGCTCAACCGGATGCTGATCCAGGACCTCGCCGACTACGACGAGGATGCCGAGGTGCGCAAGGCCGCCGCCGCCGTGCTGCTGACCAACGATCCCGACGAGTTTGTCGCATTCCTCAACGATGCGCTGCCGATCTACCGAGCCGCCGCGACCGAGCGGAGGAAACGGGTCGCGGAAGCCAACCGGTCGTCCGTACAGGAGTGGGCCGAGACGGGCGGCCCGATCGTCCGGCAGCGTGCGGCTGCCGCGCTGGCCACGAATGACGACATCAGGATCTCCGACTTCGTCGCGATCGGGCATGCCGCCGCGGTGGCGGCGGACAGACAGGATGAGATCAACGCGGCCGAGCAGGCCAAGACGATCAAGGCGCGGGTCGAGCAGCTCGTCGGCTCCGGCGGTTACGAGGTGCGGTCTGCCGGCCAGGCCGCACTGGACACCGAGGACCCGGTGACCATCGCGGCCTTCTACGACAACGGCTTCGCCGAGGCCGCCGCACGGGACACGGCGGCGCAGCAGCAGATCGAGGCGGCGCTCACCGCCCGCACCAAGGCCGTCAACGACCTGGCTGACCTGGCGAGCCGGGCGCCCAGGCGGCGATCGCCCGTACCACCATCATCACCGAGACCGTGACCGCGACCCAGTCGCTGACCATCGCCGCCAATTCAATGGGCCTGGTCAACAAGTACGCCAAGCAGGCCGACGCCATCTATGCGGGCGACCTGCCGATCCGCAGAGCCGGCGGTGCCACCCACACCGCCGACCTGACCAGACTGCGTGCCGACGCGTGCGCCGAGTCGGCCACCACGACCCGTAACGCCGAACAGGTGATCGCGCACGCCGGGGTCGCCGGGACGGCCGCCGAAACACTGGTCAGGACCGGGCTCACGCACGGGGTCGGATGGGCCGAGGTGCTGGGCGCGCAGAGCGATGCGGCGTTGGCGGCGAAACACGCAGCCGAGACCGCGTGCAGCGCAGCCGAGACGACCGAGGCTGCGGCCAAGGCGCTGGACGCCGACCGCAACGCCACCGTGGAGGCGAACAACGCGGTCAAGTACCGGCAGGCCGCCGAACGTGAGGCTGCCGCCGCGACCAAGCTCGCCGACCAGGCCGAGAAGCTCGCCGCCGCCGCGCGGGCCGCCGAGGCGACGCGCACAGGCAGCGGCTGCGCGCCGAGCAGGACGCCCGCGACGCGTGGGCACGGGCGGCCGACGCGCAAACCCACTACCTGCGGGCCAAGGCTCAGCGGGACATCGCCCGGCAGCAGACCAGCGTCGCCCTCGCCCAGCACGCGGCCGCCTACGACGCGGCGCGGCGGGCCGTCGAGCAGCAGAACGTCGCGGCCGGCAAGGGCGCCGCCGCCAAGGCCGCAGCCGATGAGGTCACCAATTCGATCGCGCGCTTCGACGGGCTGGTCAACGAGTCGAAGGCGGCGTCGGTTCGCGCCCAGAAGGCGTTCGAGGAGCGCAACGCCAAGGAGTTGAGCTACGCGGCGTACGCGCAGGAGGCGATTGCGAAGAAGGGCACCGCCGAGGGCGACCACGCGGCGCGGCAGGCCGCGATCATCGAGGCGCAGCTGCCCGCTGCCCGTGCCGCGGCCGACAACGCACAGGCCGCGGCGAACACCGCCGCCGGGGCCGCGGACGCGGCCGGTACCGCCGCGCAGAG
>NZ_JAEVHM010000030.1 GCF_016802865.1 Micromonospora parastrephiae
GTCTTCGGCCACCTCGGGCCGGGACGGCGGATTCGCCTGGCCGCGGCCGGCGCGGCGGATTCACCTGCCGCGGCCGGCGTGGCGGATTCACCTGCCGCGGCCGGCGCGGCGGAGGCGGTGAGCAGGATGCGGGCCGCCTCGGCGGCCGGGGGCCGGTCGGCGGGATCGCGGGCCAGGCACCAGCGGTAGAGCCGGTGGATCTCGGCCGGCACACCGTCGATCTCCGGCAGCGGGTCCGGTTCGACGTGGACGTTGGCGCGCAGCATCCCGGTCTGCGCCTCGGTGGCCCAGGGCAGCCGACCGGTGAGCGCCCGGTACAGGAGCAGGCCGAGCGCGTACACGTCGCAGGCCGGCAGCACGTCGCCGGCCGCCAGCCGCTCCGGGGCGAGGTAGGCCGGCGTGCCGAGCAGCCGCCCCTCGAAATCGATTTCCGGATCGCCGACGGCAGCCGCGATGCCGAAGTCGAGCACCTTCGCGCCGGTGGGGGTGAGCATCACGTTGGCCGGTTTGATGTCGCGGTGCACCAGCCCCTGGGCGTGCGCGGCCTCGAGCGCCGACGCCACCTCGGCGCAGACCCGCAGGGCGGCACGGGGTGGCAGTGGCCCGGCGGCCAGCCGTTGTTCGAGGGTGTCGCCGCTGAGCAGCTCCAGCACCACGAACGGAACCTGCGCACCGTCGAGAACCGACTCTCCGAAGTCGTAGACGCCGGTGACGTGCGGGTGCGACAGCCGGGCCGCCGCCTTGGCCTCGGCGCGGATGCGCTGCCGGGCGTTGGCGTCCGAGCCGACGAGCACCTTCACGGCGACGTCCCGTTCGAGCACCTCGTCGTACGCCCGGTGCACCGCGGACATGCCGCCGCTGCCCAGGCGCTCCAGAAGTCGGTAGCGGCCCGCAAGCAACTCATTACGCTGCACGACGGACAGCCTGCCGTACCACCCGGGTCAGCCACCAGCCGGGTATCGAGATTGTCGAATGGCGGTGGCCGAGCGCACGTCGACAGTTCGATCACGAAGGCCGCACGGCAGACGCGGTCAGCCGTCGGTCGGCCGCCAGGCGAAGCGGGGCTGGCGCCGCTCGGTGACCGCCGCGACCCCTTCCCGGGGCTCGCCGGTGGTCGCCACCTTCCGGTGCCACCAGGCGATCCGAGCTGGTCCGGCCCGGTCGTCGATGATCTCCTTGGCGGCGGCGACGCTCAGCGGCGAGCGCTGGGCGATCGTGGCGGTGAGGTCGTCCACCCGCGCGACGAGCCGGTCGCCCGGCAGCACCTCGTCGACCAGACCGATCCGCAGGGCGCGCTGGGCGTCGATCAACTCGGCGGTGAACAGCAGGTGCTTCGCGGCGGACGGGCCGACCAGCCGGGACAGCCGGCGGGTGGTCGGCGCCGGATAGACCAGCCCGAGCCGGGCCGGGGGTACGCCGAACCGGGCGTCGTCGGCCGCGATCCGCAGGTCGCAGGCGACCGCGAGTTGGGCTCCGCCCCCGACGCAGGCACCCCGGATGGAGGCCACGGTCGGTTTGGCGAAGCTGGCGAGCCGCTCCTCGGCGGCCACCGCGATGCTGGTGTCGCCGGCGTCCAGCAGCTCGGCCAGGTCGCCGAGGTCCGCGCCGGCGCAGAAGGCGTCGCCCGCGCCGGTGAGCACCAGCGCCCGTACGTCGGGGTCGGGTTCCAGGTGGTCGAGCAGTTCGGGAAGCTGCCGCCACATGGCGGCGGTCATCGCGTTGCGGCGGGCCGGGTTGTGGATCGTCACGGTCGCCACCGGTCCGGTCACCTCGACGGTCAACTCCGCGTCCGACACGTCCACCTCCATCCGCGCCGGCCGTCCGACGCCACCGACCTGCCCCCGGCGTCGTACGCCGTGCGGCGACCATAACGGCGCGGACCCGGCGGGCGCCGTCGAGGGGTCGCCGCCGGGCCGCGCGACGGTCAGGTCTCGGCTGAACTGGCTCCCGGGCATCGGCACGGGCCGGCTCGGATGGGCGCGTGACGAGGGAACCGACGTGGAGGGCCGCGCGTCCGACGGACATGAGACCCGCCTCGACAACCGGCGTCACCATCGCGCTGCTGGTCGCCCTCCTGTCCGGCTGCACCAGCACCGACCGCGGCGGCAACCCCCCGGACCAACCGCAGGGCACTTCCGGCCCGGCCCCGACCGGCGTGGCCACCGATGTCCCACCGACCATCGCCTCCCCGGGCGCCCCCACGCCCAGCGGCGCGGCCCCCCGGGTGATGCTGCGGCGCTCCGGCGGTTTCGCCGGGCGCGGCGACGCCGTCACGGTCGAGCCGGACGGCCGGTGGACGGCCGTCGACCGAGCCGGCAGCCGGCGTACCGGCCAGCTCGGCACCGCCGACCTCGGCCGGTTGGTTGGGCTCGTCGCCGACCCCCGCCTAGCCGCCGAGGCACGCCAGACAGCCGCCCCGAGCGGATGCGCGGACGCGTTCAGCTACCGACTGACCGTCGGCGCCATCGAGACCGGGTACGTCGACTGCCCGAGCGAGGTGACCCCGCCACCGGCCACCCGCGCGGTGGTCGAGCTGGTCCTGCGGGCCACCGACTGATGCCGGTGCTCAGACCAGGTAGTCCGCGGGCAGGCCGGTGCCCCGCAGCTCCGACGGCAGGTGCGCCACGTCGTTGAAGGCGACCAGGTTCGGCGGGCCGGCCGGCCCGTACCGGATCACGGTCAGCCCCGCGTTGTGCGAGTTCAAGCCCAGCCACCGCCGCTCGGGCGCGTCGAGCGCGTGCCGGACCAGCCAGCCGATCAGGAAGTTGTGCGTCACGATCAGCTCGCGGACCGGCTCGTCATCTGCGTCACCGTCGACGGCGGGCCCGGCGAAACGCCGTACCGTCGCCGCCGTCACCCGCGGCCCGTCGACCCGCGCGGCCGCCGGAAACTGCGCCAGAAACTCGGCGTACGCGGGCGGCAGGTCGGCCGGATCCGTGTCGTGCGGGAGGTGGTCACCGGCCAACTCCGTCGCGTACACCGGAACCCCCGGCAGCGACGCGGCAACCAGCTCGGCGGTCTGCGCGGCCCGGAGCAGCGGCCCGTGGTGAACGGCGGCGAAGCGGCGGCCCCGCAGTCGCTCGCCGAGCAGCGTGGCCTGCCGCCGGCCGCGCGCCGACAGGCCGGAATCCGGCTCCCCCGGCTCGGCCGGGTCGGACCCAGCGGGCTCGGTCAGGTCCTGCTCACCGTGTCGGGCCAGGTACAACAGGCGGGTGATCATGCCCCCACCCCAACACACCGAAAGGCGCGGGGTCGACCCCGCGCCTCCGGTCCCGCAGCGGTGCGCCGACTAGGCGCGCGGGAACATCTGGCCAATACGGATCCGGTTGCCGAACGGGTCCCGGATGCCGAAGTCGATCCCGTACGGGCGCTCCGTCGGCTCGTCGGTGATCTCCACGCCCTTCGCCACGAGATCCTCGTGCGTCTTGCGGGCGTCGTCGGTGGTCATGAAGAGGTACCCACCGAGGGCACCCTTGGTGAGCAGCTCCCGGACCTGCTCGGCGGTGGCCGGGTCCAGCGCCGGCGGGCCCGGCTTCTCCAGCAGGATCTCGCGCTCCGGGTCGCCGGGCAGGTTGACCGTCAACCAGCGCATGAAACCGAGGTCCTGGTCGGTGTTGACCTCCATGCCGAGCTTGTTCACGTAGAAGTCGAGCGCCTCGTCCTGGTCGAGGACGTAGATCTGGGAGCGGCTGATCGCGTTCATCGTCATGGCAATCACGCTAGCCGTGCACCGTGACCTGCTGCTTATCCAAAACTGCTGGGTCTGGTCCAGGCCTTGGCGAAGCACGACGGCACGTTGGTCGGTGTGGCCCGCCGGCGGAAGCTCGTCGGTGACTCCCCGACGATCTCCCGGAACGTCCGGCTGAACGTGCCCAGGCTGCTGAAGCCGACCGCGAAGCAGATGTCGGTCACGTCCCGCCCGGTCTCCACCAGGAACGACATCGCCCGCTCCACCCGGCGACGTTGCAGGTAGCGGTGCGGGGTCTCGCCGAACGTGGCCCGGAAGGTCCGGATGAAATGGGCCTCCGAGACGTGCGCGATCCGGGCCAACGCCGGAATGTCCAGCGGCTCGGCGTACGCCCGGTCCATCGCGTCCCGGGCACGCAGCATCGCCCGGTTCGACTCCTCCACGGCGCGACTCATCAGGCCTCGTCTCGCTCTGTCCGCTGGCAGGCCCAGGTTACTTGCGCTCGCGGCGGGGCGGCTCTCCGGCCGGTCCGGTGCTGCGCTCGACTCAAGTCGTCGACCCGGCTGCCGTCAGCCCCGGCTGACCTCTGCTCATTGGTCGCGTGCGAATTTCCCGGCCACGGCGTGCTCGGTGTGCGTCACCACTCCGTCCTCCAGCAACTCCTTCAGCCGTTGCAGATTCGACTGCACCTCGCCGGCCGGAGGTCTCCCCATCAGAGCGAGGCCGACGCGGCCCAACCTCCCGAAAGGTGTCTTTATCACCTCACGGACCTCCGTCTGCCCGGCCTCGGGCCCAGGCCTGAAAGAGACTTCCCAGCAGGTGCTCAGGCCGGTCGAAGCTACCGTCTCGTAGCGAATCAACTCGTTCGCGCGCTCCTCGAGCACCCTTATCGTCCACTTGATTGGAATACCCAGCGGGCCCTGGATCGTCCACCGAGAGACGCCCGGCCCGGTCTCTTCCACATTCATGACGTCACCCAGGAAGCGCGGGAGATTCGTGAAGTCCCGATAGAACCCGAAGGTGTCCTCCACGGTGCGCCGAATCGTCACGCAAGCCTCGGCCGCATTGAGGTCCCGGAGTGCGCGTGAACTCCGCTGCATGGTGATCTCCCGTTGGTTCGGGCAACTCTGCCTCGTGCTCGACGGGGCGAGTACCCGGCTCGCCCCCGTCGACCCCCTACCGCCCGGTCTTTCCCGGCGGTCTCAGTCGGTGCTCGATCGTCTCGCGCCGACCGCCCGCAGGTGGGCCAGCGCCTGCATCCAGGACTGGATCAAAGTGGTTTCGTGGTAGGCGATGGCGTGGTCGGCGCAGAACTGGCGGATCAGTGGCTGGGCGTGGCGCAGGTTCGGTCGGGGCATGCTGGGGAAGAGGTGGTGTTCGATCTGGTAGTTGAGCCCACCGAGCAGTGCGTCGAGGAGTCGACCGCCGCGCACGTTGCGTGAGGTGAGGACCTGCCGGCGTAGGTAGTCGAGGTCGTCGGCCTCGGTCAGGATGGGCATCCCCTTGTGGTTCGGGGCGAAGGAGCTGCCCAGGTAAAGGCCGAAGAGCGCCTGATTGACCAGGATGAACACGATCGCCTGCGGAACGCTCAGGACCAGGAACACGGCACCGAGGTAACCGGCGACGTGCAGGACGAGCAGTCCGGCCTCCACCGGTCGGTGCCGGATCCCACGGCGGGTGATGATCGCCCGGACGCTGGCGGCGTGCAGATGCAAACCCTCGACCATCAGCAGGGGGAAGAACAGCGCCGCCTGGTGCCGGACGAACAGCGCCCGCAGGCCACGCTGCGTCGCGGCCTGCCCCGGGGTGAAGGACAGTGGCACCACATTGATGTCGGGGTCGTGGCCCTCGGTGTTCGGGTGGGCGTGGTGACGGTTGTGCTTGTCGACCCACCAGCCATAACTGATCCCGGTCAGCAGGTTGCCACAGACCAGACCAACCACATCGTTCGCCCGGCGAGAGCTGAAGATCTGCCGATGCCCGGCGTCGTGACCAAGAAACGCCAGTTGTGCGAGGAGTCCCGCGACGACGGCGGCGGTGGCGGTCTGCCACCAGGACGGCCCGAGCAGGACGAACACCACCCCCATCACCCCGAGGCTGCCCAGCACCACCGTCACCCGCGCCGCGTAGCGGCGGGGCTGCCGGTCGAGAAGGCCGGCGCCTCGAACCAGGCGGGAGAGATCGGCGTATTCACTGCCCCGGTCACTGCGGGCACCAAGATCCGTATCGCTCACCCTCGCCACTCCTCATCAGCCACGCCGGACAGCTCGCCGGCTGCGCCCTCAGCCACGACCAAGCAGGTACACGACCTCCCGTGGTGCCGTGGAGGTCGAAAAGCGAACCGCCGCTGATGGGTCCAGTCTCCCTGACAGCGGGCTCTCGCAGGAGGGAACCGCAGCTCAGGGCGACAGGTCAGTTCGGATCCAGAACACTCATCCTCGCCTTCGAAGACGCCGCTCGAGAGCCGGTCGAGGGTGCGGGCGAGGGCGCGCGGGTCCGAGACCCGCCCGCCCCCAGCGATTCCGGCACAGCAGCGCGCGTCCGAGCTGCCGGCCCAGCGCTCGTTACCGCCGTCGGCGGCTGGGCTCCGGGATGTTCGCCTCAACCTCTTCGTGGCGGACCCGGTCGTCGACGGCCTGGTCCTGGACCACCTCGTCCTTGGCCAGACGAACTCGCTCGACGGGCACCTGTTCCTTGCCGACCACCGGCCGCTCGGCCCGCAGGGTCATCTCCTGCTCGCTCTCGCCGATATCGGCGCGCGCGTTGCCCGCGTTCGCCGCGGTGATCGGCTCGCGCTGCACATAGGCCTCGTCGTGCTCAACGGGCACCGTGGTGTGCACATCTTCGGTAACCACATACTTGTGCAGCACCGCCTTGCCCGCCGGCTGGCTTTCCGTGCCGACACGCAGCCGCTCCTCCGAGCGGATCACGTCGCCACCGCTCTGCGGAGCCTGTCGCGGCGCCTGCTGCTGAATCCGGTAGTGCGCAAACAACTGCGCGGTCTGGTCGGCGTTCAGCGGCTGGTCGGTGTCCGGCTGCACGGTCGGTGCGCTCTTAACCATCGCCTTGTCGTAGGCGACCATCAACCGCCCGTCCTGCATCCGCGCGTCACCCAACGGAGCCATCGACTCGTGATGACCCATGACGCCAGTCTTCACACTGACCCACGTCGGACGCCCCTCGGCGTCGGCCCACACCTGGCCGACCTTACCGATCTTGGCACCGGAGCGGTCCTGGACGTCCTGCCCGTACAGCGAACGCACCTGCTGATCAGTGAGTCGCATCGGTCGTCCTTCCTCTCGCGTGTCAACCCGCCGCGTACCCGGCCACGTCCACGCCATGCACCACCCCTGATCTCGGCTGACGGCGCTGGCCGGGTGTCAGTCGGGGTGAACGTGCCCTGCTGGCATAACCGCCGACAGATCGGGTAGTCCCGGCCGACCTGCCGCCGGTGCGCGGCCGATGCGCGGAGACGAGGTAGCTATGGCGGCGTCAAACCCACCGGCGGGTGCTTCCCCCAACCAACCGATCCATCCCATTCCTCACCCGACGAGCGAATCCGGAACCGCTGTCAAGACCAGCTCCGCAGCCGCATTCGCGCTCGTGTTCGGAGTCGCCGCCCTGTTCAGCGTCCTCACCGTGATCCTGTCAGCGGTCGGACTACTGCTCGGGATCATCGGCATCATCCTCGCCATCATCGGAATGCGAATGTCGCGACGCCCCGGTGTCACCGGCCGCGGACTCGCGATCGGTGGCCTCATCCTCAGCATCCTGGCGGTGCTGGTAGCCCTCGCGTTCGCCGCTGGAATCACCACCTTCCTCAACAACGAGGACGCCGTGGACCGGCTCGACCGCCGCGTCGAAGACCTCCGCGACAAATTGCCTCGCTGAGCAGAAATCCCGGAAGGCTGCGGCAGCTCGCCGAGACGCGGAAGGACCACAGCCTCGTCCTTCCTTCGCGGCAGAGCCGGTCGGGAGAAGCCTGGTGCAATTGGAGCCCCCGGCCGGGATCGAACCGGCGACATCTCGCTTACAAGGCGAGTGCTCTGGCCAGCTGAGCTACAGGGGCGCGTGCGTCGTGGTCAGCATAGCGAGTGACGTCCGGATATCCCGCTCGCGAGGGCTCCCGAGCACGGGAAACGTCAACAACCCGACGCACGCCGGTTTGGCGCGGCGTCGATTGATGTGTGACCGTGCCCGACTGACCGGAATGCGTAGGTGATGGGCCACGTTCGGCCCTCCCCGCCTTGGCAGCGCGGGGAAACCCGTTTACGGTGCAGTGACACGGACGACATCCAGGCCGCCCCCCGCGGCCGGGCCACCGTTCGCTGACCGGCACGGACACGTGCCGGTCGCTCCTTCACTCGGATCGTCCGGCACGTTCCTGCCGGTGAAAGGAAGCGCTTCACCATGGCTACGGTCACCTATTCCAAGGCGTCCCGGATTTACCCGGGCCAAGAGCGTCCCGCCGTCAACGAGCTGGACCTCGAGATCGGCGACGGGGAGTTCCTCGTTCTGGTCGGCCCCTCCGGTTGCGGCAAGTCCACCAGCCTGCGGATGCTCGCCGGCCTGGAGGACGTCGACGCCGGTTCGATCTACATCGACCAGCGTGACGTCACCCACCTCCCCCCGAAGGCCCGCGACATCGCGATGGTCTTCCAGAACTACGCCCTCTACCCGCACATGACGGTGTACGAGAACATGGCGTTCGCCCTCAAGCTGCGCAAGACCTCCAAGTCGGAAATCGACCGGCGGGTCAAGGAGGCGGCCGGGCTGCTCCAGTTGGAGGAGTACCTGAGCCGCAAGCCAAAGGCGCTCTCCGGTGGTCAGCGTCAGCGTGTCGCGATGGGTCGGGCGATCGTCCGCGAGCCGCAGGTCTTCCTCATGGACGAGCCGCTGTCGAACCTCGACGCCAAGCTGCGTGTGCAGACCCGTACCCAGATCGCCTCGCTGCAGGCCAAGCTGGGGGTCACCACGGTCTACGTCACGCACGACCAGGTCGAGGCCATGACCATGGGCCACCGGGTCGCCGTGCTGCTCGACGGTGTCCTCCAGCAGGTGGACACCCCGCGGGCGCTCTACGACACCCCGGCCAACGTCTTCGTCGCCGGCTTCATGGGCTCCCCCGCCATGAACATCAAGACCGTCCCGCTGAACGAGCAGGGCGCCGAGTTCGCCGAGCTGCACATCCCGCTGACCCGCGAGCAGGTCGCGGCGGCCCGCGCCGAGGGTGGCGACGGCAAGGTGACCGTGGGCTTCCGCCCGGAGGACTGCGACCTGGTCAGCCCGACCGAGGGCGGCATGCCCGTCGTCGTCGAGCTCGTCGAGGACCTCGGCTCGGACGCGAACGTCTACGGCCACGCCGCGCTGGGTGGCAACTCGGAGCGGTTCGTCGTCCGCACCGACCGGCGCACCATGCCGAACATGGGTGACACCGTGTTCGTCAAGCCGCGCACCGGCCGCAGCCACGTCTTCCACGCCGCCACCGGCAGCCGGATCTGACGTAACGCCGCACCGGAAGGGGCGGTCCGCTTCGGCGGGCCGCCCCTTCCGTCGTACCGGCGGTCGGTTCTCACCCCGCGGAGCCAGCGCGGAGATGGCTCTGTGGAATGACTCGGCTCGGCAGGTCGCGCTCGTACCGTCACGGCTTCCCGACCCGAGGAGACGCCGTGCCCACCGTTCCCGCCACCTCCGCCGCTCACCCCACCGGGCGTTCCCGGCCGTACCGGACGGCCCGCCTGGCCGGCCGCAGCCTCGCCTACTGCGCGACGCTGGTGCCGGTCGCCCTGTTCGCGCTGGTGACCGCCCCGCTGGGCGGAGCCGGTGCCGCCGTCGCACGGTGGCGGGCCCTGCGTAGCGGGCTGCTCGGGATGCCGCCGTCAGCCACGCCCGGCCGACGAACCGGTCCCGTCGCGGTGCTGGGCCACGCGCTGCTCAGCCTGCTCCTCGGTGCCGTGGCGCTGCTGCCGCTCGGCGTGGAGCTGCTGACGGTGTTGCGCGGCGTGCTGTACGGGGTGGTGGACCCCGGCCCGTACACCCATTCCTGGGGTGGTCCGACCCGGGCCGGAGCGTGGCTGGCGCACTTCCTCGTCGGCCTGCCGCTGTCCGCCGCCGGGCTGGCCGCGCTGATCGGCATCGCCGCCGTGCACCAACGGCTGACCCGGAGCCTCGACGGGGAACCGCGTCCACGCTGGCTGATCCCGACCGCGCTGCTGATGGCGTTGGCCGGGGCGCTGCTCTTCGTCGCGTGGACCCGTCAGATCTGACGGAACGACGAGGCCCCCTCCCGCTGGTGCGGGAAGGGGCCTCGTGGACGTCGTTACAGCTCGACGGCCCGCCGGCGGGCGACCTCGGCCAGGGTGACCGCGGCGGCCACGCTGGCGTTCAGCGACTCCACCTCGGAGATCATCGGAATGCTGACGGTCAGGTCACAGGTCTCCCCGACCAGCCGGGACAGCCCGCGCCCCTCGGAGCCGACCACCACCACCAGCGGACCGACCGCGGCCTCCAGGTCGTACAGGTCGGTGTCGCCGTCGGCGTCCAGGCCGACCACCATGAAGCCGGCCTCACGGCACGCCTTCAACGACCGGGTCAGGTTGGTCACCTGCGCCACCGGCACCCGCGCGGCCGCTCCGGCGCTGGTCCGCCAGGCGGTCGCGGTGATCCCGGCGGCCCGCCGCTCGGGTACGAAGACACCCTGCGCGCCGAACGCGGCGGCCGAACGGATCACGGCACCCAGGTTGCGCGGGTCGGTGACGCCGTCCAGCGCGACCAGCAGCGGCGCCTGCTGCTCCAGGGCGGCGGCGACCATGTCGTCGAACGGCTGGTACGCGAAGGGCGGCACCTGCAACCCGACGCCCTGGTGCAGCACCCCGCCGGTCATCCGGTCCAGTTCGGCCCGGCTGATCTCCAGGTTGGCGATGCCTCGGTCGGCGGCGGTCCGGATGATCTCGTTGATCCGGTCGTCCATGTCGATGCCCTGCGCGGTGTAGAGCGCCGTTGCCGGCACCTGGGCGCGCAGCGCCTCCAGCACCGGGTTGCGCCCGACCAGCAGCTCCGGGGTGTCCTTGGAAGGGTTCGACTTGCGCCCCGGCGCGACCCGCGGACCGGTCCGGCCGGCGGGCTTACCACCCCGACCGGCGGCACCACCCCGACCGGCAGCGCCACCCCGGCCGCCCGGCACACCCCGGCCGCCGCCCTTGCCCCAGGTGGTGTCCTTGCTGCCCGGCTGACCGATCTTCGGGGGACGCCCCTCCTCGGCCGCCGCCCGACGCTCCTTGTCCTGCTTCCAGGCGGTGCGCTGGGGCAGCTTCTCGGTGCCCGAGTAACCCTTGTGCCACGGTCGCTCGTCGGCGGGCAGCGTGCGCCCCCGCCCGGCGAGGGAGTCCTTGTTCTTGCCGCCGGAGCCCTTGGGGGCACCCGCCTTCGGCGTCAGTCGCCGGCCACGGCGCTGTGAGTTGCCGGCCATCAGTCCTGCTCTCCAATAGTCCAACGGGGGCCCTGGGGGGTGTCCTCGACCACCACGCCGGCCAGCTTGAGCTGGTCGCGTACCGCGTCGGCGGCGGTCCAGTCCTTGCGGCCCCGGGCCTGCGCGCGCTGCTCCAGGGCCAGCGCGATCAGGGAGTCCACCACGGCACGCAGGTCATCCGAGCGGCCGCCACCGGTCCAGGCCGGGTCGAGGGGGTCGATGCCGAGGATATCCAGCATTGCCCGCACCGCGGCCAGGGTGGTGCGGACGGTCACATCGTCGCCGGCGCTGAGCGCCGTGTTGCCGTCCCGGATGTGCTGTTGCAGCACGGCCAGGGCGGCGGACGTGTTGAGGTCGTCGTCCATGGCGGCGACGAAGCCGGCCGGAAGCTCGCCGAACTGCCCGGCACCGACCTGCTCGGCGGCTCGCTGCACGAAACCCTCGATCCGGCGGTACGCGGTGGCCGCGTCGCGCAGCGAATCCTCCGAGTAGTCGATCACGGAGCGGTAGTGGGCGGCGGCGTAGTAGTAGCGCAGCTCCACCGGCCGCACCCCCAGCGACTCCACGTACGCCAGGCCCAGCGCGTTCCCCGCCGACTTGCCCATCTTGGCCCCGCCGATGTTGAGCAGCCCGTGGTGCACCCAGTAGCGGGCGAACGGCAGCCCGGCCGCCTGGGACTGGGCGATCTCGTTCTCGTGGTGCGGGAACGTCAGGTCCAGTCCGCCGCCGTGGATGTCGAACTCGGCGCCCAGGTACCGCCAGCACATGGCAGAGCACTCGATGTGCCAGCCCGGGCGACCCAGCCCCCACGGCGACGGCCAGTAGGCGTCGGCCGGCTCCTCCGGCTTGGCGCCCTTCCAGAGCGCGAAGTCGCGCGGATCCCGTTTGCCCCGGTCGGGGGCGTCGCCGGCCGACTGCATCGCGTCCGGGGACTGACCTGACAACGACCCGTACGCCGGCCAGGACGCCACGTCGAAGTAGACGTCACCGGAGCCGTCGGTGGCCGGGTAGGCGTGCCCGTCACCGATCAATTTTGTGATCAGCTCGTGCATCTCCGGGATGTGGCCGGTGGCGCGCGGCTCGTAGGTGGGGGCCAGCACGTTCAGCGCCCGGTACGACTCGGCGAGGATCAACTCGTTGGCGTACGCGATCGACCAGAACGGCCGGCCCTGCTCACCAGCCTTGACCAGGATCTTGTCGTCGATGTCGGTCAGGTTGCGGATGAAGGTGACCTCGTAACCGGCGGCCAGCAGCCAGCGGCGCAGCACGTCATAGTTGACGCCGGAGCGAAGGTGGCCGATGTGCGGCGGAGACTGAAGGGTGAGACCACACAAGTAGACCCCCACCTTGCCGGCTTCCCGCGGGACGAAGTCCCGCACCGATCGGGTGGCGGTGTCATACATGCGTAGCGTCACCGTACAAGGGTAGCCGTCCACGCCTGTCCGGGTCCGCCGGTGCCGGGTCGTACGCTGCCAGGCGTGGATGCGACCGCACGCTCCGGTGAACCACCCGCCCGCGCCGGCAACTCCGACGCCGACGCGGGCCTGGCCGACGCGGTCGCGGGTCCGGTCGTTGCGACCGTCGGGCGGGGCGGGGAGATGGCGCAGACGCTGGACCGGGGACTGCGGCTGCTGCACCTGGTCGCCGACGCACCGGGCGGGCTGACCGTCACCGAGGTCGCGACCCGGCTCGGCATCGGCCGGGCCGCCGTCTACCGGCTGGTCGGTCCACTGACCGGGCACGGGATGCTGCGCCGCGACGCCGACGGGCGGCTCCGCCTCGGCGCCGGGGTGCTGCACCTGGCCCGACGTGCCCAACCCCTGCTCGCCGAGGGTGCCCTGCCGGCCCTGCGTCGGCTCGCCGAGCAGGCCGGTGCGACCGCGCACCTGACCGTGGTCGAGGGTGGAGAGGGCGTCGCACTGGCCGTGGTCGAGCCCAGCTGGACGTCGTTCCACGTCGCGTACCGCACGGGGGCGCGGCATCCGCTGGAGCGGGGGGGCGGCAGGGCGGGCCATCCTGGCCGGCCGCGCCGGGGTGGCGGAACCGGTGAGCAGCAGTGGCGAGTTGCAGTCCGGGGCGTACGGGGTGGCCGCGCCGGTGCTCGGCGTACCCGGGCTGGAGGCGAGCGTCGGCGTGGTCGCGCTCGCCCCGTTGGACGTCGGCCTGGTCGGCCCCCAGGTGTTGGCCGCCGCCACGGCCGTCGCCGCCGCCCTCCGCTGACCACCCGATCAACTGCCCGAGGCTTTGATCAACTCGGGTTCATGGAAAGCGGGGCGTCGCAGCGCTCGCGACAGCCCGATTTCCATGAACGCGAGTGGATCAAAGCCGCTGCCATACCACGATCGGCAGGTGGTCTCGCGGTTGTCCACAGGTGCCGCTGAGGGCTCAGGTCGGGTTGTCCACAAGGGTTTCGACGGGTGGGAGGCGTTCGGCACGCTGCTCGACATGCCACCTCGTCCGCACCGACCCGACGCCCTGACCTGGCAGGTCTTCCGCGGCTCCGACGCTGTCCGGGACGGCCTTCTCAGCGAGCATCAGTTGCGCAGCGCCGCGTGGGTGCGGCTACGCCACGACATCTACGCCGACGCGCGACTGGAACGCGACCACGCCCTGGCCTGTCGCGCCACCCTCCTTCGGCTACCGCCCGGCGTGGTGGTCGGGGGCCCGTCGGCCGCCTACCTGCACGGCATCGAACACGCCGCCACCTTCACCGATGACGTGCACGTCGTCGTGCCCCGGCAACTGCGGGTCGGCGCACAGCGTGGCCTCCGCGTACACGTCAACGCCTTCACCCCGCCCTTCGACATCGGGCCGAGACAGCCGGCCGAGTTCCCCTCGGGCGCCAGCCGGCCGACGAGCACGGCCCGACCACCGAGCGCGTCGCATCCACCGAGCACGCCCCGGCGAAGCACGGCCCGCCCTCCGATCACGGCACGTCTGGCGGGGCAATTACCGAACGTCGGGACGTCCCCACGCCCGGCCGGGCCGCCGCCCCGACAGGACGCCGTGGTGGCCGAGCCGGGCAGCACCGTGGCACCCGGCCACGGCCTGATGCCGGCCCCCACGCTGACGCCCGTCTGCGGTCCGGGTGGACCGATTCCCCGCTCCGACCCCGGCCGGGCCGCCTGGGAGACGGCCGTCTGGCTCGATCCGGTCCGCGCGGTCACGATCGTCGACTCGCTGCTCGGACAAGGGTTGACCGACCGCGCCGCACTGACCGGGATCGCCGCGCGCAACGCGAATCGGCCTGGCGGACGACGCGCACAGTGGCTCTTCGATCTGACTGACGCCGGAGCCCAGTCCCCGCCGGAATCGCAGTTGCGGGTGCGGTTGGTACTCGGCGGGCTGCCGCGCCCCAGCGTCCAACATCCGGTACGCCTGCCCAACGGCGTCGTACTGCACCCCGATCTGGCGTGGCCGGAGTATCGGGTAGCGGTCGAGTACGACGGACAATGGCATGCGGACGCGGATCAGCTGCACCGCGACCGCCGGCGGCTGAACCTGCTCGTCAGCGCGGGTTGGCTGGTGCTGCATGTGACCAGCCGACGCCTGCACGCCGAGTTCCCGGCAGTGCTCCGCGAGGTGCGCGCCGCTTTGGTCGCCCGCGGCTGGCGTCGGTGATCCCCCGGACCCGACCAGGCGGAATCATCTCGCGTTCCTGGAAACCGTGCTGTCCCGCGAGGGTTGACACCCCGTCCTCAAGGAATCCGAGTCGATCAAGGTTGGGGCCCGGTCGACCGTGGTCGACCGGGCCCCGAGGCGGTGCCTTACGGGCGGGCGCTCGGCTTGAGCGGGGTGTTCACCGCCGCGTAGGCGTCGACGATGCCGTACCCGTAGAAGCCGTTGAAGTTGACCCCACCGGCGCAGTACGCGTCGTAGGTCTCGTCACGGCCCTCGTTGCGGTACTGCTGCAGGCGCGGCTCCGGGCAGGCGTGCTCGGCGGCCGTGCGGTAGAGGTGCTGCTCGACCAGGTCCGGCGACATCCCGAAGCCACCCCGGCTCTGCGGCTTGCCGTACCGGCTGACGATCAGCGCGGCCACCCCGGCGGCGTGCGGGGACGCCATCGAGGTGCCCTGGAGATAGGTGTAGTAGCCGCACTCACCGTTGGCCTTGCACTGCTTGAAGACCTCATTGGCGATCCGCGGGTCGATGTTGCCGTCCGCGTCCACCCGGGGGTCCGGGATGGTCGGCGAGATCGGCTCCTCCTGGAGCACCTTCAGCGGGTACGTGGAGAGGATCATGTTGGCCGGGCTCCGGGAGGTGTCCGTGCCGAAGCCGTCCCGGAACCAACCGCCCGGCGCGGCGACCGAGATCTGCTCGGTGCCGTAGTTGGAGAAGTCCGACTTCTTGCCGGACGGGCCGACCGACGACACCCCGATCACGTGCGGGCCCTCGGTGGGCATGTCCCAGCAGCTCTCGTTGTCGATAGGCCGGGGGTACGGGACGGCGCCGTAGTCGGGGCTCGTCACGTCGGTGCGGGGTGCGCCCAGGTCCTCGTTGTTGTTGCCGAGCGCGCCGACCAGGGTGACGCCCTTGTTGTGGGCGAAGACCAGGGCCCGCTTCATCGCCTTGATGATGGCCCGCTGCTCGGCCTGGTCCTCGGGAGAGTCCGCCGGGTTGGCGGTGCAGTTGTAGAGCCACGGGTCGACGTAGAACGACATGTTGACCACGTCGATCCCGGTCCGGCCGGCGTAGACGAGGGCGTTGACGACCGGGTCGAGGAAGAAGTAGCCGGAGTCCTGGCCACCCTTCAGCTCGACCAGCGAGACGTTCGGGGCGACACCGGAGAGGCCGAAGCCGTTGGCGGCGGCGCCGATGGTGCCCGCCACGTGGGTGCCGTGCCCGCCGTCGTCGGTGCCCACCGCGTCGAGGCAGCTCGGCACCTCGCAGGGACCGTCCACGTCGGTCAGGTCCGGCGCGAAGTTGCGCGACAGCGCCCAGTTGAAGTTCGGCGCGATGTCCGGGTTGCTGGCGTCGACGCCGGTGTCCAGCACGCCGACGGTCACCCGACGGTCGCCCGGCTCGATCTTGCGCGCCTTGTCGGCCCGGATCATCTCCAGGCCCCACAGCTTCTCGTCGAGCGGGTCCAGCTTGGCGCCCTTCCGGGCAGCGGCACCGGCGGCGGCCGTGGCGGCCGTCAGGTGCTCCTGCTCGACGCGGTCCAGCTTCGGCTTGCGGCCGATGGCCTTCTGCTCGGCGGCGCCGATCAGGCTCGGGGCGGCGGTCGCCCGGGTCGCGAAGTCGGCCCGGTCGCTGGTCACCTGGAACATGCCGACCTCGTCGGACCGGGACACCACCGTGCCACCGGCTGCCCGGATCGCGGCGACGGCCGTGTCGGCGGCGACGCCGTCCTCCGCGACGACGGTGAAGGTGCGGGAGTTGCTCGGCGCGGCGCTGGCTGGTACGCCCAGGCCCGCTGCCGTAATTGCCAGCACTGCCGCGGTCGCGACGGCGCCGGCGGTGAAGCGCTTGCTCACCACATCGGATCCTCTCGTTGAGGGACGTGGCAGCCATCACACAGCACCCGGCGGGTTTATGCCAGGTGAACGTCCGTTATAGCGGTGAATCTCTCGTTCATCCGCCCGGCTCGATAGACGCTTCCACCCGGTCGGACGGCCTCGCCGGTAGATCGGCGAGCGCTGCCGGCAGGTCGGCCAGGGTGGACACCTCGGCGTCCGGTGGGCGTCCGGCCGGGCGCGGCAGGCCGTGCCGGTTCAACCACACCGAGCGCAGGCCGGCTCGCCGGGGCGCCACCACGTCGTGCTCCCACGAGTCACCGACGTACACGATCTGCGCGGCCGGCACGCCGGCCGCCGCGACCACCGCCGCGTAGAACTCGGGGGCGGGTTTCTTGGGCACGCCGTTCTCGTGCGCGTACACCTCGAAGGCGAACTGGCCGGCGAGCCCGCAGCGTTCGGCGCGGCTGTTGCCGTTGGTGGCGAAGCCCAGCGTGTACCGGGAGCGCAGGGCGGTCAGCGCCGTTGGCACGTCCGGGAAGGGCCGGGTGAGGGCGAACCGCCGGGCGAAGAAGAGGGCGGCGGCCTCGTCCAGGTGGTCGTCGTTCAGGCCGGCTCGGGCCAGCGACCGGGCCAGCGCGGCACGGCGGATCTCGGCGACCGGGGCGGCGCTCAGCTCGCCGAAGACCGCGCCCCAGTCCGACTCCAGTTCGGCGAGGGACACGTCGGCCGCCACCGGCGTGCGCCGCCGCATCTCGTCGAGGACGGCCATCAGCCCACCGGTCACCGCCGGGCGCAGATCGAGCAGGGTCTCGTCGGCGTCGAACACCACGGTGGTCAGCACGGCATCCACCGTCTCACCGAGCGTTGGCCGCGAGCGCGGGCTCGGGCGTGGCAGGCACGGGCGTTGTGCGTAGTTCGTCGAGGCGCACCAGCGCGACCCCGGCGACGATCAACGCGCCGCCGAACAGCTGCCAGGCGGTGGGCAGCTCGTCGAGGATCAGCCAGGCGATCAGCACCGCGAAGAGCACCTCGGTCAACCCCACGAACGACGACAGCCGGGGGCCGAGGATCCGGGTACCGGCGATCCCGGCCAGGTACGCGACCACGGCGGCGACCAGGGAGAGTCCGACGATGGGCAGGAGCCAGGTGGTGCGCTGCCCGGCGAAGGTGACCTCGCCGAAGGTGGCGTGCAGCGGCAGCAGACCGGTCAGCCCGATCAGGAGCAGCACGGCGGCGCCGACGGCCATCCCGCCGCTGGCCATCGCCACCGAGGGCAGCCGTGGATCGACCCGACCGGCGAGCACGAAGTAGCCCGCCAGTCCGAGCGCGGCACCCAATCCCCAGAGCACGCCCACCGGGTGGAGGTCGGCGGTGCCGGCGAGGTCCAGCACGAACACCAGCCCGGCCAGGGCGGCCACCGAGCCGGCCACGGTGAGCCGGCGGGGACGCTGCCCGTGACGCAGCCACATCCAGCCCACGACCAGGATGATGCCGAGGTATTCCAGCAGCAGCGCGACGCCGACCGGCAGGTAGCGCACGGCGTTGAAGTAGCAGACCTGGGCCAGCGCGACCCCGAGCAGCCCGAACATCGCGATCGCCGTGGTGTTCCGGCGCAGCACGCCCCACCTGCCCCGCAGCGACAGCAGGGCGGGGATCGCCAGCACCAGGGCGGCGATGCCGACCCGGGCGATGACGGCGGACTCGGCCGACCAGCCGGCCTCGATGAGCGAGCGCGCGAAGGTGCCCGAGGTGGCGAAGGTGACCGCGGAGAGCAGCGCCAGCGCGACGCCTGCGGCGGGTCGTGGTTGCATCTCGCGCTCCTCGGGACAAAGGGTGTCATGGGCAAACTATCCTTGTGCCCATGACGCTAGGCGGAGCCCGTGACAGGAGTCAAGTTGCTTTTCGCTCATGACACCGAATGCTCACTGATCGCCGCGGCCGCGCTCGTCAACACGGCGGGCCGCGACGGCGAGTTGCTCCCCGACGTCGCCGCGCTGGACGCGTTCTTCGTCCGGCACGCCTACAGCGGGCGGCACGAGCACACCGACGACGAGTTGCGCGCCGTGCGGGAGCTGCGGCCCCGCCTGCGCCGCATCTGGTACGCCGAACCACCCGAGATCGTCGCCCTGGTCAACGGCCTGCTGCTGGAGCACAGGGCGCTGCCGCAGCTCATCGAGCACGACGACGAGCCGTACCACCTGCACGCCGTACCCCGTGATGCCCCGCTGGCGACCCGCATCGCGGTGGAGGCGGCGATGGCCATGGCCGACCTGGTCCGCACCGGCGAGCTGCGTCGGCTGCGGATCTGCGAGTACCCGGACTGCGACAATGTGGTCGTCGACCTGTCCCGCAACCGGTCGCGTCGCTTCTGCGAGGCCGGCTGCGGCAACCGTGCCGCGGTGACCGCCTACCGGGCGCGCAGGGCCGCCGGCCGCTCCTGATCGGTCCACTCCTCGGCCCGCAACTCGTACTCCACCTCCCCGTGCTCGGTCCCCGGAATCGGGTCGTTCCACTGGAGGTGGAAGGTGCGCACGTAACGCAGCCCCGCCTTCGCCATCACCCGCCGGGACCGCTCGTTGACCGCCATCGTCTCGGCCCACACCCGGCGCACCCCGACCGCCTCGAAGGCGTACCGGACCAGCGCCCGGGACCCCTCGGTGGCCAGGCCGCGCCCCCACGTCGAGCGGCGCAGCCGGTAGCCCAACTCGGCCTCGGCGCCGTCCGCCGACGGGTCGAGCGCGAACCAGCCCAGGAAGTCGCCGGTCGCCCGGTCGAGCGCCGCCCACCGGCCGAGCCCCGGATGCCGCTCGTACTGCGCGAGGAGCTTCGGCAACTGCTCGTCCCGAACCGTCGCCAGCGGCGTTGCGACGCCACCGGCGAGGAACCGCATCACCTCGGGATCGCTGTCCAGCTCGACCAGCGCGTCCACATCGCCCATCGTCAACCGCCGCAGCCGCAACCGCTCGGTCGCTGGAGGAACCACCAGGTCATCGCCACCCATGACGGGATCATCCCGCCGGCCGGCGGCACCGTCGAGCCGTTTACCCCGTCGCGGGCGAGGCGGTCGCGTCAGCGCGGGGGCGCGGCCACGAAGAGCCGCCAGGAGTACGCGTCGACGGCGAGCACGGGTCCGTCCGGGTCCTTGCTGTCTCGCACCCCGACCACGTCCCCCAGATTCGTCGCCACCTCGACGCACTGGTCGTTGGAACCACTCCGGCTGCTCTTGCGCCACCGGGCTCGGGTCAACTCCACGACTCCGCCACTTCCCTCAGCAACTCGATCGACTCCTGCGGTGGCAACGCCTGCCCGAGGGTAGCTTCCCAGGTCCGTTGTAGACGCAACAGATCCGCAGGCCGATCAAGCTCCTGACCACCGATCTGGGCCCCCAGGTAGGCAAGGTCGCTGTGGTCGGCGACGGTGGCAAGGATGAACGGCCCATTCAAGCCGGGATACTCCTCCGCCGAGCGAGGCACGACATGCAGTTGAACCCGCGGGTGCTCGGTCGCCAGGCGCGCCAGGTGCAGAGCCTGCTCGCACATCACCTTCCGACCGCCGACGCGACGCCGCAGCACCAACTCGTCGAGCACCGCGACGAGGTGCGGGGGTCGATCCTCGTAGAGCACCCGCTGGCTGTCCATCCGGTCCGTCAGCCGACGCTCAACCTCGTCGGCGTCGAGCAGTCGGTCCGATTCGAAGATGGCGCGGGCATAGCCTTCGGTTTGCAGCAGCCCAGGGACGTGCAGCGGGTCGAACCATCGCAGCGCCCGCGCCTCCGCGAGGATCGCACGCCAACCCCGCAGCCAAACCTGGGCTTTGTCTAGGCTGACCAGCTCCGTGGACATGCGGCCGAAGAGGCCGCCGGTTTCCAGGGCACGGTCGACGAGTTCCAGGTACTTGGCGGTGGGCGGCTGTTGGCCCAGCTCGACGGCGCTGACGGCGCCGCACGGGACCGCCCGCTCCCCCGGCCGGGCGGTCCCACCGGCGGGGGCGGGCGAGCGGGGTGATGCCCCAAACGATTCAGCTCGACAGGAAGGCCCCAGCATGTCCCGGACCTCCCCGGACAACCGCGCCACGAGGCCGTGCCGACCGCACCTGCCGTTGCGCCCGCTCTGGCTCTGCCGGGTCTGCGCCGCGCCCTGGCCGTGCCCGGTCGCGCGGCTCACCCTCCGCCAGGAGTACGCCCACGACCGGATCGCGTTGAGCATCTACCTCTGCACGGTCCTGCACGACGCGGCGGCCGACCTGTACCGGCTCAACCCGCACGACGGCCCGGACCGGGCAGCGCTGTACGCCCGCTTCCTCGGCTGGGCGGCACCGCGCGGCGACCCGGACTCAGGGGTGGGTCATTCGGAGTAGGTCCAGGGTTTCGTCCAGCTGGGTTTCGGTGAGCTTGCCGGAGTCGACGTGACCCCGGGAGATCACCACCTCGCGGATCGAGGTCTGCTTGGCCAGCGCCTCCTTGGCGATCGAGGCGGCCTCGTCGTACCCGAGGTAGCGGTTGAGCGGGGTGACGATCGACGGCGAGCCCTCGGCGTACGCCAGGCAGACCTCGGCGTCCGCGACAAGGCCGGCCACCAGGCGGTCGGCGAACAGTCGACTCGCGGCGGCCAGCAGCCGGATCGACTCCAGCAGGTTGCGGCCCATCACCGGGAGCATCACGTTCAGCTCGAAGTCGCCCTGCGAGCCGGCGAAGGCGACCGTCGCGTCGTTGCCGATCACCTGGGCGCACACCTGCCGCATCGCCTCGGCGACCACCGGGTTGACCTTGCCCGGCATGATCGACGAGCCGGGCTGGAGGTCGGGGATGCGCAGCTCGCGCAGCCCGCACGGGGGCCGGAGCCCATCCAGCGGATGTCGTTGGCCACCTTGTACAGGCCGACCGCCACGGTCCGCAGCTGACCCGACGTCTCCACCAGCGCGTCCCGGGCGCCCTGCGCCTCGAAGTGGTTGCGCGCCTCGGACAGCGGCAACCCGGTCGATTCGCGCAGCTTGCCGATGACGGCGGCGGCGAAGCCGAGCGGGGTGTTGATCCCGGTGCCGACGGCGGTGCCGCCCAACGGCAGCTCCGCCAGCCGGGGCAGCGAACCCTCCAGCCGCTCCACGCCGTAGCGGACCTGGGCGGCGTACCCGCCGAACTCCTGCCCCAGCGTGACCGGGGTGGCGTCCATCAGGTGGGTACGCCCGGCCTTCACCACCGTCTCGAACTCCGACGCCTTGGCCTCCAACGCCGCGGCGAGGTGATTCAGCGACGGCAGCAGATCCTCCACGATGAACTGGGTGGCGGCCAGGTGGATCGACGACGGGAAGACGTCGTTGCTCGACTGGGACGCGTTGACGTGGTCGTTGGGGTGCACCGGCGAGCCCAGCTCACGGCTCGCCAGGGTGGCGATCACCTCATTGGTGTTCATGTTCGACGAGGTGCCCGAGCCGGTCTGGAACACGTCCACCGGGAACTGGTCGTCGTAACCACCGTCGGCCACGTGGGCGGCCGCGGCGGCAATGGCGGCGGCCACGTTCGCGTCGATCACGCCCAGCTCGCCGTTGACCTCGGCCGCCGCGCCCTTGATCTGCGCGAGCGCCTTGATCTGGGCCGGCTCGATGCCCCGCCCGGAGATAGGGAAGTTCTGCACCGCACGCTGGGTCTGTGCCCGCCACAACGCCTCGGCGGGCACCTCCACCTCGCCCATCGAGTCGCGTTCGATCCGGTAACCGGTCGCCTCTGGAGTCGTCACGCGTACCATCCTGCCGCGCCCATGGCCGACTCGCAGATGATCCGTCAGCCCAACTCGTTGAGCAGCCGTTCCACCTCGTGCTGGTTCGGCGACTCGACCTGCCGGTACAGCGCCAGCGCCCGGGTCAGGTGAGCACGGGTCTCCGCCGGGTCGGTCGATCGGAGGCAGCGGGCGATGCCCTCCAGGGCTCGTGCCTGCTCGTAACGAGCCGCCAGGGCGGTGGAATCGACAAGCACCCGGCGGTGCAGGTCGAGCGCGCTGGTCACGTCCCCCTGGTCGAGCATCGCGCGGGCCAGCAGGTTGCGTGAGGCGCACTGCCCGATCCGATCGCCGACCTCGATCATCGCGACCAACGCCTCCCGGTGCAGGGCGGCGGCACGTTGCGGCTCTCCGGCGACGCGCTCCATCACCCCGGTCTCGTTGAGCACCTCGCCCTCGCCGAACCGATTGCCTCCCCGGCGCTTCAGGTACAAGGCGACGCGCAACAGGCGACGGGCCGGACCCAGGTGGCCCATCCGGTGCCGGACCATGGCGAGGTGCCCGATCGCGTTGTCGGTCTGCCGTTCGTCCTTCGTCTGCCGGGCCAGCAGGAGGTGCAGCCGGACCAGGCGCAGCGCCTCGTCGTACCGACCCCAACCGATCAACGTGTAGGACAGGTTGTTCAACAGATTGGTCAGCTCATGCGCGTCGGCGAGGCCGCTGATCATGCCGAGTGCCTCGTCGAACTTCGCCTTGCCCTGCCGGAAGTCACCGTTCGCGGCATACGAGATGCCCAGGTTCCACAGCGTGCTGAGCACGTCGCCCCGTAGCCCGAGCCGCCGACGCAACTTGAGCGCCACCTCCATCGACGTGATCGCTTCCGGGAAGCGGGCCAGCCGGAAGTACGCCGAGGAGAGGTAGTTCAGCATCGCGGCGACCGCCGCCTCGTCGCCCAGCCGTTCGGCGACCCGAAGCCCGATCGTGTGTGTCTCGATCAGCTCGTCCAGGTGCCCGCCGTCGAAGTTGAGCCGCCAACAGGCCCGGGTCAGCTGCCAGCACTGAACCGGGAAGCCCTCCTCCTCGGCCAGCCGGACCAGGGCGGTGAGCCCCGCGAGGTTCTCCTCGAACCACGCCCGCCCCTCGGCCACCGGCACGGCCACCAGGTCGGGCCGAGCGGGCGCACCGGCGGGAATGTTGCGGCGACTGCCGGCCGCCTCGATCGTCCGAGCGATCGCCAACGTGACGGAGAGGTGATAGTTCAGCAGCCGTTCCACGGCGGCTCGGCGCTCGGTCTGCCGCTCCGGGCCGACGAGGAGCAGCCGGGCGTACTCGCGGAGCAGGTCGTGCAACCGGTACCGGCCCGGCTGCACCTCCTCCACCAGGTGCGCGTCGACCAGCTCGTCCAGCAGATCCTGGGTGGCGGCCAGGGGCAGCTCGGCGAGGGCGGCAGCCACCCGGCCGTCCAGCCGGCCGCCGGGGTGCAGCCCGAGCAACGGAAACAGCCGCTGCGCTGGCGGCGAGACCTGCGCGTACGACAGGGCGAACGCCTGCCCCACCGAGCGCTGCCCGGCCGTCAGCTCGGCCAGCGCGCCCGTCCCGGCGAGCAACCGCTCGGCGAGGTCGCGACCCGCCAGTTGGACCGGTGCGCCAGGCGGGCGCCGGCCAGGCGGATCGCCAGCGGAAGGTGACCACAGCGGCGCGCCACCTCGGCTGCCGCCTCTGGTTCGGCGGTGATCCGCTCCACGCCGGCCACCCGAGCGAGCAGCTCGATCGCCTCGTCGGCGTCGAGCACGGGCAGCGACGACGGCCGACCCTCGTCCAGCCCGACCAGTCGGCGACGACTGGTGATCAGGACCAGGCAGTGCGAGCCGTTGGGCAGCAGCGGCGCCACCTGGTCGGCGGTGGCCGCGTTGTCCAGCACCACCAGGGCGCGCAGGCCGGCCAGCTCCGTGCGCCACAGCGCCAACCGGTCGTCCAAATTTTCCGGCATCCGCTCGGCCGGTACGCCGAGCTGGCGCAGCAGGGCAGCCACGGCCGTGGTCGGCGTCAGCGGTCGGCGTTCACTGTGTCCATGCAGGTCGATGAAGAGCTGGGCGTCCGGGTAGCGGTCGGCGAGAGCGGTGGCGACGTGCACGGCGAGCGTCGTCTTGCCGCTGCCGGCCATCCCGTCGATCAACTGGATCCGGGTGCCGTCCTCCTCGATCTCCTTGACCAGGCGGGCCAGCGTCTCCTGCCGACCGGTGAAGTCGCCGATCGCCCGGGGCAGTGAGCGGACCGGGCCGACGGGCCGGGTTTCCCGGCCGGCCAGTGCCAGGTCACCGGCGAGCACCCGCTGGTGCAGCTCCTGCAGTTCGGCGCCCGGTTCGATGCCCAACTCCTCGGCGTAGAACCGTCGACCCTCTCGGTAGACCGCGAGCGCGTCGGCCTGCCGGCCAACCGAGGACAGGGCGAGCATCAGTTGGCCGCGCAGACGCTCCCGTAGCGGATGCTGGTCGACGCTCTCGGTCAGCTCCTCGATCAGCTCGGCGGCCCGCCCGAGGCGCAGCTCGACCTCGACGCACTCCTCCAGCACGGTGAGGCGCTGCTCGTCGAGCGCCTGGGCGCGACGGCGGATGCTGCGACTCGGGATGCCGCCGAGCGCCGGTCCCCGCCAGAGGGCCAGGGCCGCACGGAACCGCTCGCCCGCGTCGCCCAAACGGCCGGCCGCGACGGCGGCGCGGGCTGCCTCCACCGTGCGGGCGAAGACCTCGGCGTCCAGGTCGCTCGGCGTCGTACGGACGCCGTACCCGGCCGGGTCGGTGATGATGGTTTCCGGGGCCAACTCGAGTTCGGTGAACCGCCGACGCAGCCGCGACACGCAGGTCTGCAACTGGGCCCGGGCGGTGGCCGGCGGGTGTTCCTCCCACACCGCGTCGACCAGCTCCTCGACCGGCACGAGCCGACCGCAACGCAGCAGCAGCATGGCGAGCACGATCCGGTCGCGACCGGCGGTGACAGTGGACTCGCCACCGCCGATCCGCAGAGGCCCCAGGATCCCGAACCGCATCTACTCCCCCGCATCAGTGCCGCAACTTCCAGCAGAGTAGCCCGGCGATCACAGATCGCCTCCGTCAGGCGATAGTGATCTGAGAGCGGATCGACAGCGGCGCGCCGCAGACTCGCTCGGGGTTGTCGGTGACGGCATCCGACGGGGGGCGGTGCGCCCGCCCCACCCCAGCGGGGCGGGCGCACCGATGTCGGTTGAGCACGGACGACAGGAGGGGCGTCGGGCGATCCGCCCGGCGCCCCTCCGCGTACCTGTTGGTCAGCGGCGGCCGACGGTGAGCACGGGCTTGGTGACCTCGGCGAAGAAGTCGTTGCCCTTGTCGTCGACCACGATGAAGGCGGGGAAGTCCTCCACCTCGATCTTCCAGACCGCCTCCATGCCCAGCTCCGCGTATTCGAGCACCTCGACGTGCTTGATGCAGTCTTGGGCGAGACGGGCGGCGGGGCCGCCGATCGAGCCGAGGTAGAAGCCGCCGTGCTGCTGGCAGGAGCGGGTCACCTGCCCCGACCGGTTGCCCTTGGCCAGCATCACGTACGAGCCTCCGGCGGCCTGGAACTTCTCCACATAGGCGTCCATCCGGCCGGCGGTGGTCGGGCCGAAGGAGCCGGAAGCGTACCCCTCGGGGGTCTTCGCGGGGCCGGCGTAGTAGACCGCGTGGTCGCGGAGGTACTGCGGCATGGGCTCGCCGGCGTCCAACCGCTCAGCGATCTTGGCGTGGGCGATGTCGCGGGCCACGACCAGCGGGCCGGACAGGGACAGCCGGGTCTTCACCGGGTACTTGGACAGCTCGGCGCGGATCTCGTTCATCGGCCGGTTGAGGTCGACCCGGACGACCAGCTCGGCGTCGAGGGAGTCGTCGGTGACGTCGGGCAGGAACCGCGCCGGGTCGGTTTCGAGGCGCTCCAGCCAGACGCCCGACGGGGTGATCTTGGCGACGGCCTGCCGGTCGGCCGAGCAGGAGACGGCGATCGCCACCGGGCAGGAGGCGCCGTGCCGGGGCAACCGGACCACCCGCACGTCATGGCAGAAGTAGCGGCCGCCGAACTGCGCGCCGATGCCGAAGTTGCGGGTCAACTCCAGCACCTGCGCCTCCAGCTCCAGGTCACGGAACCCGTGTCCGCTCATCGAGCCGGCGGTGGGCAGCGCGTCGAGGTACTTGGCGCTGGCGTACTTCGCGGTCTTCAGCGCGTACTCGGCGGAGGTGCCGCCGATGACGATGGCCAGGTGGTACGGCGGGCAGGCGGCGGTGCCGATCAGCCGCAGCTTCTCCTCCAGGAACTGCATCATCCGCGTCGGGTTGAGCAGCGCCTTGGTCTCCTGGTAGAGGTACGACTTGTTGGCCGAGCCACCGCCCTTGGCCATGAACAGGAACTTGTACGCGTCGGGGTGCCCGTCCGGGTCCTCGGCGTACAGGTCCACCTGGGCGGGCAGGTTGCTGCCGGTGTTCCGCTCGTCCCACATGGTCAGCGGCGCGAGCTGCGAGTAGCGCAGGTTCAGCCTGGTGTACGCCTGGTAGACGCCGCGCGAGATGGCCTCGGCGTCGGCCCCGTCGGTCAGCACGTGCCGGCCGCGCTTGCCCATCACGATCGCGGTCCCGGTGTCCTGGCACATCGGCAGGACCCCACCGGCGGCGATGTTGGCGTTGCGCAGCAGGTCCAGTGCGACGAACCGGTCGTTCGGCGAGGCGGCCGGGTCGTCGATGATCGACCGGAGCTGGGCCAGGTGCGCCGGGCGCAGGAAGTGCGCGATGTCGTGCATCGCCTCGGCGGTCAGCGCCGTGAGCGCGGCCGGCTCCACGGTGAGGAACCGGCGGCCCCCGGGGCCGTGTACGACGTCCACGCCCTCGTCGGTGACCAGGCGGTAGTCCGTCTGGTCGGGGCCGGTCGGCAGGAGGGGGGCGTACGAGAATGCGGCGGCACTGCTCATGAGCGGCAAGCCTAGGGCAGACCGGTCGATCATTCCCACCCGCCGGGCTGGCTCTGGGACGCCGCTCTCATCGGGCTGGGTCCGCGACGCTCCGGCGTCGTCTCGAGCACGGCCGCACAGCCGGGGCGAGGGTGTGGTCAGCCGTCCTTGTCGCGGCCCGGGTCGGGGCAGAGTTCCCGTTTGGGCCCGCAGGTGTCGTCGTCCGGTCCGGCGGGGCCGGTGCCGCCCGGTCGGGGGGCACCGCCGTCGCCGGGCGGTCGACCGGAGGTGCCACCGGTCGCGCCGAAGCGGATGTAACCGATCTCCCGCCCCTCCCCGATGATCATGCCTTGTGGCCCGACCGCGAGGGCGTTCGCAGAGGTCCGCACCACGGCCAACTCCCGGCCGCTGCGTGGATCCAGCGCGGTCAACCGGGACGGCTTCTCGTCGGCGATCACCGCCGCGTACGGCGTGAGCGCCGCACCGGCCTTGCCGCTGGCGGGCCGGTTCCACAGAACCCGGTCGGTGCCGAGTTCACGGGCCACGACCGAGCGCTTGTCGGCGGCCCGGAACACCGCGTAGCGGTCGTCGACCGCGACCAGCCTGGTGTTCGATTCACCGACCCAGAGCAGCCGTCCGTCGTACCCGTCGATGACCGCCTCGCGGCCGTCCGCGCCGACGCCGATCAGCACGTTCCGCGCGCCCTGCGGGTCCTCGCGCTGCGCGCAGCCGGCGTTGTCGGCGGTCCGCAGGTTGACTCCGGCCCGCTGCCACGCCTCCTGCCCGGTCGCCGGGTCGCGGGCGGAGATGGCGAAGTAGCAGGATCCGTCCTGCGAGCGGGCGGCGATCCGCAACATCCGGCCGCCCACCACCGAGAGCCGCTCGTCCTGGCCGGGCTCGACGTTCTGCAGGACCCGACCGGTGGCGGTGTCGACCACGTGCACCCGGCCGTCGACCGGGAAGCCGAGCAGCGGCGGTACCGACTCGGGTCCGGCGACCCCGTCGTCGACCCGGGTGGCGGTGAGCCGGCGGGTGCCGCGCAGGCCGGGGTTGTCGGCGAGCAGGCCGCTGTGCACTCCGGGCAGGAACGCCGTCCACAGTGGGGCGGTGCCGCGCGGGTCCCAGGCGCTCAGGGTGCAGTCGGTGGCGTCCGTGCAGCTGGCGTCCAGCAGCAGGTTGCGGTACGTCCACACGGCCACCGCGTCGTCGTCGCGCCGCCGGGTCGCCCCGGTGGTCGGGTCGAGCAGCTCGTACCCCTTGACCAGCAGCTTGCCCACCGCGACGACCGGGTCACGGTCACCGCCGGCGACCGCCGCCCAGTCCGCCTTGCGCTCCCAGAGCTGGGTGCCGGTGGCCAGGCTGCGGGCCTCGACCCGGGTGCGCTGCTCGACCACGACCGTGTCGCCGGCGATGGTCACGCTGCGCGGGGTGCCGCCGATCCGCTGCTGCCAGACCACGTCCGGCTCGGAGATCGGGTCGCTGCGGTCGACCCAGTCCCACAGGCCGGGGAAGGGATTCCAGACGCCGGTGGCGGCGAGGGCGACGACCACGGCGAGGCCGAGCAGCAGCCCACCGCGCACGCTCCCCTTCGCCACCCGCACACCGTAGCCACGATCACGGATCTTCCGTACGCCCGCGCCGCCGTGTCGCCGCGCTTTCTGGGCGTGAAGGTGTTACGAGGGGTTTCGCCCCTCGGCGTGTACGGCACTGCGTACCAGGGGAAGCGTGCGATAGGGGATCTGCTCGGCCAGCGCGATGATCGTCGACGCCCGGGTGATCCCGGCGGACGAGACGATCTGGTCGATGACCCGTTGCAGGTCGGTGTTGGAGCGGGCCACGATCCGGCAGAGCAGGTCACTGGAGCCGGTGATGGTGTGCGCCTCCAGCACCTCGGGGATCGCCGCGAGGTGGGCGGTGACCGGGTCGTGGCCGTGCCGTTGACTGATCTCCAGGGTGACGAAGCTGGTCACCCCGAACCCGATCGCGGCCGGGGAGATCTCCGGGCCGAAGCCACCGATGACGGCCCGGTCGACCAGCTTGTCGAGACGGGCCTGCACGGTGCCCCGGGCCACGCCGAGCCGCCGCGAGCACTCCAGCACCCCGATCCGTGGCTCCTCGGCGAGCAGTTCGATCAAGCGAACGTCGAGCACGTCGAGCTGTACAGCCTGCTCACCCTTCATGGGTTCAGACCATACTGAATGCGCAACCTGACCAGCGTTTACACCGACGGTTGCCCACCCGATGCCGGCACCGCGATCCTTCGGTCAGAAACCGGCCCACGAGGCCGGCCGGTACGCGAGGGAGGCCACCATGACCCAGGCGATCGACCGACCCCAGTCGACCGAGGACGTCGACGTCGACCAGCTCGTCGGCGCTGTCGACCACGACATCAGCCACGACCCGTTCCCGGTCCGGGGCCTCGACCACGTGCACTTCCTGGTCGGCAACGCCAAGCAGGCCGCGCACTACTACTCCACCGCGTTCGGCATGACCTGCGTGGCGTACCGGGGCCCGGAGCAGGGCTACCGCGATCACGCCCAGTACGTGCTGACCAGCGGCTCGGCCCGGTTCGTCCTGACCGGCGCGGTACGCCCGGACGCCCACGGCGCCGAGCACGTGGCGAAGCACAGCGACGGGGTCAGCGACATCGCGCTGGAGGTGCCGGACGTGGACGCCGCGTACGCGCACGCCATCGCGCAGGGCGCCACCGGCGTCGTCGAGCCGCACGAGGTGAGCGACGAGCACGGCACGGTCCGGATGGCCTCCATCGCGGCGTACGGCGACACCCGGCACACGCTGGTCGACCGGTCCCGCTACAGCGGCCCGTTCCTGCCCGGCTTCGTGGCCCGCGGCCCGATCGTGGACCGGCAGCCGATGATCGACGCCGGTGTCCAGCCGAAGCGCTTCTTCCAGGCCGTCGACCACGTGGTCGGCAACGTGGAGCTGGGCCGGATGGACGAGTGGGTCGAGTTCTACAAGCGGGTGATGGGCTTCTCCAACATGGCGGAGTTCATCGGTGACGACATCGCCACCGACTACTCGGCGCTGATGAGCAAGGTCGTGGCGAACGGCACCCGCAAGGTGAAGTTCCCGCTCAACGAGCCGGCGGTGGCCCGCAAGAAGTCGCAGATCGACGAGTACCTGGAGTTCTACCAGGGCCCGGGCGCCCAGCACATCGCGGTGGCCACCAACGACATCCTGGGCAGCGTCGACGCGATGCGTGCCGCCGGTGTCGAGTTCCTGGACACCCCGGACTCGTACTACGACGACCCGGAGCTGCGCGCCCGGATCGGCAACGTGCGGGTGCCGATCGAGGAGCTGAAGGCCCGCAAGATCCTGGTCGACCGCGACGAGGACGGCTACCTGCTCCAGATCTTCACCAAGCCCGTGCAGGACCGCCCCACCGTCTTCTTCGAGCTGATCGAGCGGCACGGCTCGCTGGGCTTCGGCAAGGGCAACTTCAAGGCGCTGTTCGAGGCGATCGAGCGGGAGCAGGAAGCACGCGGCAACCTGTAACACTTGCGGGCGTGACGCAGCCTCCGTCGTACCCGATGCCGCCGGCCGGTGGGCCTCAGCCCACGGTCGGCGGCTTCGCGCCGCCCGGACCACACCCCCAGGGGTACGCCGTGCCGCCGCGGTACGCCCCGCCCGGGTACGCCGCGCCACCCCGGTACGCGGGCCGCCCCGGCCGGTGGCCCCACCCCCGACGCTGACCCCCGGTGGGCAGCCGCTGGCCAGCTTCAGCGACCGGCTGCTCGCCACGCTGATCGACACCGGGGTCTTCCTGGCGATCGGCATGGTGCTCGCGATACCCGCGGTGATCATTCTCCTGGCCGTCACCCTGCCCGACCTCATCCACGTGCAGGCGGACGGCACCATCGGTCAGCCCGACGTCCTGCACGACTTCCTGCTGCCGTTCCTGTGGATGGAACTCGTCGTCCTCGCCATCTCGCTGGCGATCGGGTGGGTCTACTACGTCGAGATGATGTTCAGGACCGGCCAGACCTTCGGCAAGAAGAGCATGAAGCTGCGGATCGTTCCGCTCGACCCGACCCACACTCTCGACCGCTGGACCGCCGCCAAGCGGTACCTCGTGCAGCAGTCCGTCGGTCTGGTACCCGGGCTGGGCTACCTCGACGGGTTGTGGCAGCTCTGGGACAAGCCCTGGCAGCAGTGCATCCACGACAAGGCCGCCGGCACGGTCGTCGTTAAGGTGGCTTCGTGAGCGAGCGCAGTGAGCGAACCATCAGGCTCAGTAGTGTGGCGCCTCACGTCGGCGCGCGGCGAAGCGGAGCGGCGGCGTGAGTGTGCAACCCGGCTGGTACGTCGACCCTGCGACCCTGAGACCCGGCGGTATTGGGACGGCGAGGGTTGGCTCGGTGCGCCCATCCCCGTCGACGCCACCCCACCGGACGGGCCGCCACCGGCCGAGCCGCCGCCCGTCCCGGTCGCCCCGGCGGCCCCCGAGGCGACGGCCGCCCCGGGCTGGTCGCCGTACCCCGGGTCGGGCTCCGCGCCGGGGGCACGGCACCCTGGCCAGGGCAGGGTCCTCAGCCGGGGCAGGGGCCGGGCTGGGGACCGCAGGCCGGTCCTCCCGGCTGGGCGCCGCAGGGCACTCCCCCCGGTTGGACACCGCAGGGCGCTCCTCCCGGCTGGGCACCGCAGGGCGCGCCATCCAGCTGGCCCGGACGGCCACCCGAGCCACGCCCACACGGCCTGAGGCTGGCCGGCTACGGCCGCCGGTTCGCCGCCCGGCTGATCGACTTCACCGTAGTCTTCGCGCTGAACGCCCTGGTCAACGGCTGGTTCGTCTGGCGGCTGATCGAGGAGATGCTGCCGTACTGGCGGGAGGTGTTCCGGCGGGCGTTCGCGGGCGACACCTCCACCGACAACCTGCCGCAGATCGGCGAGCAGGCGGGGCTCCTCCAGGTGGTGATCCTCCTGATCGCCACGGCGCTCTGGCTGGCGTACGAGGTGCCTTCCATGGCGGCCCACGGGCAGACCTTCGGCAAGAGGGTGATGCGGATCCGCGCCGTCCCGCTCGCCGCCGACCAGCCGTTGGGCTTCGCCCGGGCGTTCGGCCGGTGGACCACGATGGGTCTGCCCACCCTGCTCTGGTACTGCGCCGGCCTCGGCCTGGTGCTGCAACTGGTCGACGCCCTCTCGCCCCTCTTCGACCACCCGCTGCGTCAGGCGCTGCACGACAAGCGCGTGCAGACGGTGGTGGTCGAGGTCCCCATCAGCATTGGCTCCGTCCCCTCGAACGACCGCGACCAGCCCCCGGGAGACACCCCATGACCGACTCCGGACGTCACCAGCCGGCGCTGCGGCTGACCCGCGCCGATCTGGACGCGCTGCCCAGCTACGTGCCGGGCCGCAGTCCCGCCGATCTCGCCCGGGAGCTGGGTCTGACCGAGGCGATCAAGCTGGCCAGCAACGAGGTGCCGTACGGCCCGCTGCCCGGCGTGGTCGAGGCGGTCACCGAGGCGGTCACCGCCTCGCACCGCTACCCGGACATGGGCGTGGTCGCACTGCGCGACGCGCTGGCCCAGCGGTACGGCGTGGACGCCGACCGGATCGCCACCGGCTGCGGGTCGGTGGCGCTCGCCGAGCACCTGGTCCGGGCCACCTGCCTGCCCGGCGACGAGTTGCTCTACTCGTGGCGGTCCTTCGAGGCGTACCCGATCATCGCGGCGACCAGCGGCGCGACGAGCGTGCGGGTGCCCAACGACGCCGGGCACGGGCACGACCTGGCGGCGCTGGCCGCAGCGGTGACCGACCGGACCCGGGTGATCCTGGTCTGCAACCCGAACAACCCGACCGGAACCGCGGTGCGCCGGGCCGAGCTGGACCGGTTCCTGGACGCGGTGCCGGACGACGTGCTGGTGGTCATCGACGAGGCGTACCGGGAGTTCGTGACCGACGCGGAGGTGCCGGACGGGCTCGACTACCTGGACCGACCGAACGTGGCGGTGCTGCGCACCCTGTCCAAGGCGTGGGGTCTGGCCGGGTTGCGGATCGGCTGGCTTGTCGCGCAGCCGGTGGTGGCAGCGGCGATCCGCAAGGTGGTGACGCCATTCTCCACGAGCACAGTCGCCCAGGCCGGCGCGCTGGCGGCGCTGACCCAGGTCGCGGAGATGGAACGCCGCTGCGCGCTGGTCGTCGCCGAACGGGACCGGGTCACCGAGGCGCTGCGCAAGTTCGTGCCCGACGTGCCGACGAGCCAGGCCAACTTCGTCTGGCTGCCGCTGGGCGACCGGTCGGTGGCGTTCGGCAGGGCGTGCGAGGCGCGCGGGGTGATCGTCCGGCCGTTCGCCGGGGATGGGGTCCGGGTCACCATCGGCACCCCGGTCGAGAACGACGCCTTCCTCGTCGCGGCGGAGGCGGCACTGGCCTGACGAGTTCGTACCGGCCTGTGCGCATCCGGTGCCGCCTCGGTCCACCCAGACCGAGGCGGCCCGGGTGGACGTCAGGCGGCCGGTACCGGATGCCGCAGCCGCCTCCGGTACGCGTACAGCATGAGCAGGACCAGCACCAGACCCGAGCCGACCAGACCTCCGGTGAAGACCTGATTGGAGCGGTCGGTGGTGTCGCTGACCGCGGCCGGAACGGGGCCGAAGGTGAGCGTTCCGCTGGCGTCGCGCTTGGTCCAGCCGCTGGCCAGATCGAGCTTTCCGGTCCACGGGCCGTCCGGAAGGCGACGGTCCAGGACCACCCGGACGGTGGTGGTACCGCCCAGGGCGAGGGTCTGTGCCTCGGAACGGACCGGGCCGATCGACAGCCCACCGGGGCCGTCGCGCAACCGCAGCTCCCCAGCGAGATCCAGCGCCCGCTTGCCGGTGTTCCGCACGTCGGCGGTAACGACGGGGGTGCCGTCCGAGGTCCGCAATCCGGTCAGCGAATCGATCTCGAAGCCGGAGACCGGTTCGCCGCCGGGGCCGACGGACAGGTAGACCCGGATGCCGACCCGGCCGACGTTGCGGATGTTCTGCCCGCCATCCCCGGAGACCTCGGCCCAAATGACCGCGTACCGCTCACGCTGCTCGGCCTTCGCCGGCACCGCGATGGTCACCAGCAGTTCGGCCTCCTCGTCGGCATCGAGCTGCAACGCTCCGTCGTCGATTTGGATCCAACTGCTCAGCTCGTTCTCGGTCCGCTCCGGAGCGAAGACGAAGCCCTCCTTCGTGACATCGGCGGCCGCTGCGTAGACGGCGATCGGACGACGCACCTCGGACGTGTTCTGCACGATGATGCGCCGCTTGATCGTCGTGCCGGGATGCACGTGGTCGACGATGTACTTGCGCGCCCGGCTGTCGGCACGACGCTCGACCGGGGCGTCCAGGAGGCGGATGCCGACCGAGGAAGCTGGCCCGGTGGCGGCGGGGTCGGGCGAGGAACGCGCCTCCCGGTCCGGGCCGCGCTCCCCGTCCGGTGCCTCCTGGCCGGCCTCCGGCAGGTCGGGTGCGTGGACGCCGGCCGGCGTGGCCGACGCATACGGTGTGACCAGCGCGGTCGCCCCGACCGTGACCAGTGCGGTCACGGCCAGGGCGAGGGCGCGAGCCCGATCATGCCACCGAATGGGTGATCACTCCCGTGTAGGTGCCGGCGACGGCGGCGTCCGGGATCTCGATTTCGATCGTCGGGTTCCAGGTCGCCGAGTTGTTGCCGCTACCGCTCGTCTTGGAGAAGGCGGTGCGGGGAAGGTTCAACGACACCGCCTGGGCAGAGGTGAGCTGGCCGGGCACGAAGGTGCCGGTACCGGTGGTGGCGGTCGCCGGCCCGGACCAGTAGTCCACCAGGCCGGGAGTGATGCTCTCACTCGGCCCTCCGCCGCCGGTGTTGAAGGCGGTGCTGGACACCGTGGCCGTCCAGGTGGCGCTCAGCGCCGCCCGCTGGTCGGTGACCGTCACCGGACCGATCTGGCCGGTCAGTGTGTCGCCGGCGAACGCCGCCCCCAGGTTGACCGCCGGCGGAGCGGTGATGTCCAGGTTGGCGGTGCCGATGGTGAAGGTGACGATCGTGTCGTCGGTGGGCGCGGCCGCAGCCGGTGCAGCGAGGGTCAGCACAGTGGCTGCCGACGCGGTCAGGGTAAGAAGTGTCTTCCGCATGAGTCAGACAATATTCAGTCAGGTGCCTCAAAGGGTTCGGTATCGGACAAATCACGCCTCAGGCGACAGAGTGGGTGACGGTGCCCGTATAGGTGCCGGCGACGAGGCCGGCCGGCAGGTTGATTCGCAGGGTGGGGCGCCAACTGACCGTATTGTTGCCATTGCCGCTGGCCTTGCGGAAGGCGACCCGACTCACGTTGAGGGGAACCGCCTGGGCGGCGGTGAGCTGACCCGGAACGAGAGTCCCCCCGCCGGTGCTCTTGACGACCGGCCCCGACCAGTACGACACCAGCGAGTTCGCGACCGTCCGGTTGACTCCACCCGCTCCCGTCACGAACGCGGTCGAGGTGACGGTGGCAACCCACATGGTCGTCTGGTTCCCCCGAAAGTCGGCCACCTCGACGGTGCCGAGGGAGCCCGTCAGCAGGCCACCCGGGAAGCCCGCGCCAAGATTGACGGCCGGGGGCACGGTGATGTCCAACCCGACCGCCAGCGGGGCGGCCGGCACCTCCTCCACGACGGTCGGCGAGCCGCTCGTGACGGGTGTCGGAGCCGCGCCAGATGCCCGACCGCGATCCAGCGCCGGAGACCGGGGAGTGCTGCCGCTCGGCGAGGAAGCAGCCGTCGGTGAGGACAAGCCGCTGGATGTCGGCACGGGAGAACCAGCGGGCGACGGTGACGCGGAGGGCACCGTCGACCCCGGACCCGGCGCGAGGAGGCCGACGCCGAGCAGGGACGACAGGAAGGCAGCTAGCATGGGCATGTTATGAACTATAAGTCCGTATTTTCCTTATTGCTGAACCTCGGCTAACTCACCAAGCAGCCCCGGAACCGCTCCCCGTCGGTCAACTCGGCCGCGAACGACGGGCCACCAACAGCCAGCCGAGGAGTAGCAAGCCCCCGCCCAGCCCGGCGATCGACCAGATGAATCCACCATCATCGCCGGTCACCGGCAGGTGACTGTGGGTGGGCTCCGGGGTGGGATGCGTGGGAGGCGGGGTGGGTTGCACCGTGGGCGACATGGTCGGAGAGGCGGACGGCGAGGCCGACAGCACCTCGAAGATCACATCGGTTCCCGCCGACGGTGCCGCCTGGACAGCGGCCACCGCGGTCAGCGACGCGGCGTCCGGGATGAGCATGGGCGACACCGCGAACACGAGGCCGGCCACAGCGGCGAGGATTCCACCGACGAGCACAGACCTACCGACGGCCTTTGCCATGACGACCCCTCTCCCCGGAGAAACCCGATCCCGAGAAAAGTACCTTTTTCGGTCACCCATGGCGGGCGTTTCATTCCCCTTGCGGCAAACCTGACCTGATCAGGTGGCGGCCAGGATCACCGCCTCTGCCGTCAGGTAGTAGCGCTTGTCGTCGCCGTCCGGGTCGACCGGCCTGCGGAGCCGTTCCACCGCGACGTAGCCGCCCTCGGCCCCCACCGCCCCGGGCGCCCAGCCCGTTCCGTCCCGTCCGACGCTGAGCGAGAAGCGGGACAGTTGCCTACCGGTCACCGGGTCCAGCGTCACCAGGTCGTTCGCCTCGGTCAACAGGTGCACCCGGCCAGGCTGCGCGGCCAGCACGCGTGCCGTACCCAGATCCGCGGACCGCCACAGCTCGGTGCCCGTACGCGCCGACCGACCCACCGCCACTCCGTCGAGCACCACGACGGCCTGGTCACCGACCGCCATGGCGCCGGCCGGATCCAGGGCGGGGGCAGCGACCGGCTCGCCGGTGCCCACCAGCCAGCCCCGGCCGCCCGCGTCGCCCGCCCCGGCGGTGCGCAGGGCCGGGCAGGCCGACCGGCCGGCACGACAACCGAGCGGAGTCACCACCAACTCGTCCGGCCCGCCCGGCGGTCGCCAACGTTCACGCACCGCACCGGTCGCCGCGTCGCGGAACTCGACCGTCGCGGGCCCGGCACACCTGTCCAGACCGATCAGCTGCCCGGAAGCGGTGGTGCCGACGTCGGTGCGGCAACTGCCGGGCAGGTCGGCCCGCCACAACTCCCGACCGCCGCTCACATCGACCCCGCGCGCCTCGGCGTCTCCACTGACCACCACCACCGTGCGGCCGTCCGGAAGGTCGGTGAGGTGAAGCCCGCGCGGGTCCCAAACGATGGCTGCACCGGTACGCACCGCCGTCCCACTCCCGGCGGGCTCCGGGCCGTCGGTCCTCCAGAGCACCCGGCCGGTCGGGGCGTCGAGCGCGACCAGCTCACCGTCGGACCAACGGCTGACCACCACGCTGCCGCTGGCCACCACCCCGCTCAACTCCGCAGGCCAGCGGCGGTACGACCAGAACGGCGTGGTCCGGTACCGCCCGTCGACGGGCCGGTCGGCGTAGACCTGCCGGTGCGCGGCGTACACCCGCAGTCGGGCGTCCACGATCAACGGTGCGGCGGCAGCCGGCCGACCACGCCGGCGGCCGGCCGGGCCGCGGCCGGGTACTCGCCACGGGCCACCGTGCTCACCTCGGCCGGCGCGAGCACCCGGTGGACGATGACCGCGACGGCCACGGTCGCGAGCAGCGCCGCGGCCGCCATCACGAGCCGCCGCCGACCCTTCGGGAACCCCATGCCGCACCTCCGCCCGGCACCCTACCCAGCGGAGGAGGCCGCGCCCCTCTGAGGTCAGGCCGCCCGCGACGACGGGCAACGGAGCAGGTGGCCCCCGAGCGGTCAGGCGGCGTCGACGGAACCGACGGCGGCGGCCGCCGCGACGGTCAGGTCGGCGAGATCACGCCGCAGCGCCACCTCGACCGCCCGGGCGGCTAACCCGCCGAGCAGCAGCGCAACCACCCGAGGGTACGGAGCGGTCGGCACCGCCTCCTGGGTGACGGTGACCGCCGTGCAACCTCGACGGCGGCGCCGAACCGGCCGCAGACTCCAGGTGATCCGGTAATCCACGTCCGCGCCGGACGAACAGAGCACCAGCCGATGTGGGGCGAGCGCCTCCACCACCAGGAACTCCTCGGTCAGCGTGCCGCCGCCCGGCTGGACGCGCTCCTCACGCCACGCGGTGCCCGGCCCGAACGGGCCCGGAGTGAGCAGTTCGGTGGGGCCGGCAGCGGTCATTCGGGCCGCGCGGCCGGGCAGGTCGGTCAGCAGACGCCAGACATCGACCGCGTGCGCCTGGATGAACCCGGTAACCGCCACCGTCGACATGCCACCCTCCCGTGTTGTCGACGGTACGCGGGGTGAGCGCCGGACGGGGCCCCCGGGACGGAATTTCCACCACCCGGAGGCCCCACTGTCCGTTTCGGCGGCCAATTCGCACCGGACGACCGGTGCGGCGCCGCTCAGTGTGCGAAGCGACCGGCCCGGATCGCTCCGATGAACGCTGTCCATCCCGGCGGGCTGACGGCCAGTGTGGGGCCCGCCTGGTCCTTCGAGTCGCGGACCGCGACCAGACCGAGGACGTCGACCAGGTTGTCGGCCACCTCCACGCAGAGCCCCTGGTCGTTGGAGCGGCTACTGGTACGCCAAACCGCGCGCGCGAGATCGTGCATCGTCGTCTACCTCCGTGTGCGATGGGTTGCCCCACCGCGGGCACCCGGGCGGGGGGCCCGGCCCGTACCGCGCGGTGGGGCGACGGAATCCGCGACGATCAACGCGGCAACCTGGCCTGTTCATCGCACAGTCGGTGCGATCATCAGTCCCACCGACGAGACAGGAAGCCGACCCTGCCCGGGACGGCGCTCAGCGGGCCGGACGGACCGTTCCGGTGACCTCGCCGAGGACGATGGTGGTGCCGTCCGGGCCGGGCGCGGTGGCGGTGATGGTCACCGTGTCGCCGTCGGCGAGGAAGGTGCGGGTCTCGTCGCCGAGCTTCACCGGCTCGGCCCCTCCCCAGGTCAGCTCCAGGAACGATCCGACCTGTCCCCGGTCCGGGCCGGAAACGGTGCCCGAGGCGTACAGATCGCCGGTACGCAGGGACGCGCCGTTGACGGTGAGGTGCGCCAACTGCTGGGCCGGCGTCCAGTACATGGAGGCGAACGGCGGCTCGCTGACCCGTTCGCCGTTCCACTCGACCGTGAGGCGGAGGTCGAGCCCCAGGTGCGGCACGTCGCGCAGGTAGTTGACCACCGGCGGGTCCTGGTCGGGAGCCGGAACGAACGCGGCGGCGAGCGCGTCCAGCGGCGTCACCCAGGCCGAGATCGAGGTGGCGAAGGACTTGCCCAGGAAGGGGCCGAGGGGCTGGTACTCCCAGGCCTGGATGTCCCGGGCCGACCAGTCGTTGACCAGCACCACGCCGAAGACGTGATCGGCGAAGTCGTCGACGGAGACCCGGTCGCCCAGCGCGCTCGGCACACCCACCACGAAGCCGACCTCGGCCTCGATGTCGAGGCGTACCGACGGGCCGGTGACCGGGCCCTCGGCGGAGGCGCGCTGGCCCGTCGGCCGGGTCACCGGCGTGCCGGAGACGACGACAGTGCCGGCCCGACCGTGGTAGCCGATCGGCAGGTGCTTCCAGTTCGGCAGCAGCGGCGGCTGGCCCGGGCGGAAGATCTGCCCGACGTTCGACGCGTGGTGTTCGGAGGAGTAGAAGTCGACGTAGTCGGCCACCTCGATCGGCAGCAGCAACTCCACCTCGTCCAGCGGCACCAGGAGGGGCTCCACCACGGGGCGGTGCGCGGAGTCGGTCAGCAGCTCGGTGATTCGCTGCCGCACCGACGTCCACTGGGGACGACCCAGCGCCATGAAGTCGTTGAGGGTGGGTCGGCACAACGTGCCGGCCGCCAGCACGAGATCCGCGGCCTCCGCCCCGGCCAGGTCGAACACCCACGACCCGATCCGTACGCCGATCCGCGGCTGGCCCCCGTTGGACCGGAACACCCCGTACGGCAGGTTCGTCACCCCGTACGGCGAACCGTCAGCGCCGGTCACCCAGGTCATGCGTCGTAGCCCCCGTTCACCAGCCCCAGCCGGATCAGATCGGTCAGTGGTTCCAGGATGCTGCACGAGCCGAAGCCGACCCACAGGGGGCGGGGCGCGTCCAGCCGCCCGTTCAGGCGCTCCAGCAGCGGGCGCGGATCGGCCGCGGTCAGCAGCTCGGCGACGGGGCGCACACCGTCGCCTCCGGCGGCCGCGAGCGTCGCGGCCAGCACGTTGGCGTAGCCGTGGTGGGTGAACCCGGTCTCCGGGTCGAGGTGCCGGACCGCCTCGTGCAGCCCGGCGGTGAGCTTGAACGGCAGGTCCCGGTCCCGGCAGGCGCAGATCACGGCGGCCAGCTCGGCCGGAGTGGGGAAGAGTTCGGCGGCCAGGCCGCCGGTGCGGAACTTGGCGGCGATCGGCACCCCGTCGGCGCGGGCGGCGACGAGCGCGTCCAGCGCGCCCATCAACCCGAAGGTCAGCGGCAACTCGGCGTAGACGGCCTCGACGCCTGGCATCGTGTCGATCAGCCGCAGCAGCTCGGTGAGGCCGGGCAGCGGGTCCTCGCCACGCTTGGCGACCGACACCTCGACCTGCCGGGCGGTGACGCCGTCCGGCGCCAGGAACGAGAGCGCGAACGGCAGGTTACCGATCCCGGTGTCACCGATCACGCCGACCACCAGGCCCTCGCCGGGGTCGACGAGACCGCTGAGCTCGCCCGCCGCGACGGCAGAGGCGGGGACGAGCAGCGGGCCGACCAGGTCGGCGTACCAGGCGGTGCGGTGTCGGCGGTGGGCGGTCAGCGCTTCGGGGAGCGCGGCGCTGCCCGGAGGGAAGACGGCGGCGTCGTCCACCAGGCTGTCGAGGAGTGCGGGCACCTGCGTTGACACGGAACAAGAATGTACGGGACGCTACGAGGAACGGACAACAGCGTCCGATTATCGGACGCCTTCGGCCGGTGAACGGGACATATCGGGAGGCGAGATGCCGTACTACCGCAGCGTCGGAGAGGTGCCCCGCAAGCGCCACACCCAGTTCCGCCAGCCCGACGGCAGCCTCTACGCCGAGGAGCTGATGGGCCAGGAGGGCTTTTCCTCCGACTCGTCCCTGCTCTACCACCGGCACGCGCCCACCGCGATCCTCGCCGCCGACGAGTTCACCCCGCCCGCGTTCACCAGGGCGCCGAACCTGCCGCTCAAGCCCCGCCACCTGCGCACCCACAAGCTCGACGCGGGCGGCGCCGACCCGATCCTCGGCCGGCAGTACCTGCTCGCCAACGACGACGTGCGGATCGGATACGTGCTCGCCGGCCGGCCCTCGCCGCTGTTCCGCGACGCCACCGGCGACCACTGCCTCTACGTCGAGGCGGGCACCCTGCGGGTCGAGTCGCCGTTCGGGGCCCTCGACGCGGTCGCCGGCGACTACGTCGTCATCCCCACCTCGACCATCCACCGGCTGGTGCCCACCGGCGACCAGCCCGTCCGACTGCTCACCGTCGAGGCGACCGGGCACATCGGCCCACCCAAGCGCTACCTCTCCGTCCGGGGCCAGTTCCTGGAGCACTCGCCGTACTGCGAACGCGACGTCCGCGGACCGGACGTGCCGCTGCTCGTCGACGGCGAGGAGGTCGAGGTGCTGGTCCGCCACCGCCGCGGCTGGACCCGCTACGTCTACGCGAACCACCCGTTCGACGTGGTCGGCTGGGACGGGCATCTCTACCCGTGGGCGTTCTCCATCCACGACTTCGAACCGATCACCGGCCGCATCCACCAGCCCCCGCCCGTGCACCAGACCTTCCAGGGGCCCAACTTCGTCATCTGCTCCTTCGTGCCCCGCAAGGTCGACTACCACCCCGACTCGATCCCGGTGCCGTACAACCACCACAACGTCGACTCCGACGAGATGCTCTTCTACACCGGCGGCAACTACGAGGCTCGGCGCGGCTCCGGCATCGAGCAGGGGTCGATCTCCCTGCACCCGTCCGGCTTCACCCACGGCCCGCAGCCGGGCGCCGCCGAACGCTCCATCGGCGCGGACTACTTCGACGAGCTGGCCGTCATGGTCGACACGTTCCGCCCGCTGGACCTCTGCGACGCGGCCCGCACCTGCGAGGACGAGGGCTACGCCTGGACGTGGGCGCGTCGCTAGTCGCTCTTTGGGTTTTCGCCGGAGCCCGCCCGCTCTGGGCGGTCAGGCTTGATCCCGACGCGGGCGGGCTCCGGCGAAAACCCTGACCTGGTCGAGCTGGGCGACGCTTGTCGATCTGTTGTGGTGCTGCCGGAGGTGGGTCAGCGGATGGCGGTTCTGGTGAAGATGGCGAACTCGGCTATCGCCGTCATCACGATGGCCAGCACCAGCGGCCATGGCGAGCCGACCACCGCGTACACCAGGAGCAGCACCGGCGCGGCGGCCACCGAGTAGACGGCCAGGGCCATCGCCCGGTCCGAGTGCAGCAGGGTGGGCAGGACGGTACGGGTCAGCCCCGGCAGGCGCGCGGCGAGCTGCCACACCACGACCCCACCGGTCAACGCGGCGAGCACCGCGACGATACGGGAGAACCCGTCGTTGGCCGACGCCGCGAACGCCACCAGCACCGCGGCCACCAGCGACCAGCCCGCGCCGTAGAGCACCAGGCGGTGCAGGCCGTACGCGATGGTCCGCCCGGAGTCCATCCGGCTCGGGCTGACCGTGACCGCCTCGGCGATGTGTTCCAACGCCTGCGCCCAGCGGCGCTGCTCCAGGCGGATGACACCCACATCGTCCGGGGCGTCGGCGAGCCGCGGATCGAGCCGCAACGCCTCCCGGTAGGCGCGTTCGGCCAGGTCGAACAACTCCAACCGGGCGGCGACCAGACCGAGCACGAGGTGCGACTGCGGTTCGTTCGGCGCCAGCTCGACCCCGCGCCAGGCCGCGTTCAGCGCCGGCTGGCCGTTGCGCGAGTCGGCGAGGATCGCCGCCGCGCTGCGCTGGGCGTACGCGTCGTCGGCGCCGAGTGCGAGGAGCCGGTCGGCGGTGGCGGCCGACTCCTGGTACCGCTCCAGGTCGGCCAGCGCCATGGCGCGGGTGACCAGCGGAGGAAGGGCGTCCGGAGCGGCGGCCACGGCCGCGTCGGCGGCGGTGAGCGCGTCCGCCGGTCGACCGGCGGCGAGGTGCACCCGGGCCAGCATGGTGAGCGCCTCCGGGGCGTCGGGTCGCAGGGCGAGCCCGTGGGTCAACTCACCGGCCGCCTCGTCGTGGCGGCCGAGTTCGGCGAGGAGCTGGGCCCGCTGCAGGTAGCCGTCGGCGGCGGACTGGTCGGGGGTGGGGTCGGTGGACATCGCGGCGAGCCTAGGCGGCCGGGGCGTCGTACACCAGCGCCACCGCGATGCCGGCCAGCCCTTCCTCACGGCCGGTGAAACCGAGGCCGTCGGTGGTCGCGGCGGAAAGGGTCACCGGGGCGCCGACAGCGGCGGAGAGCACCTGCTGGGCCTCCGCCCGGCGGCGACCGATTTTGGGCCGGTTGCCGACGACCTGCACGGAGACGTTGCCGATCTCCAGGCCGACGGCCCGCACCCGGCGGGCCGTCTCGGTCAGCAGAGCCACCCCGGACGCGCCGGCCCACTCCGGCTGGCCGACCCCGAAGACCGACCCGAGATCACCGAGGCCGGCGGCGGAGAGCAGCGCGTTGCAGGCGGCGTGCGCGGCCACGTCGGCGTCCGAGTGCCCGGCGAGGCCATCCTGGTCGGGCCAGAGCAGGCCCGCGACCCAGCAGGGCCGGCCGGGCTCGAACGCGTGCACGTCGGTGCCGATGGCGACCCTGGGAACGATCATGACCAGAGGGTACGCGTCAACCGGCGGCGGCGAGCAGATGCTCCGCCAGCGCCAGGTCGAAGGGTCGGGTGATCTTCAGCGCGTACTCCGAGCCGGGCACGCAGGTCACGGTGACGCCCTGCTTCTCGACCAGACCGGCGTCGTCGGTGAGTGGGTTGCCGGCCGCGGCGTGCGCGGCGGCGAGCACCGCCCGACGGAAACCCTGCGGGGTCTGCACCGCGCGCAGGGCGGATCGGTCGACGGTGCCGAGCACCACCTCACCAGCGCCGACCTCCTTGATCGTGTCGACGACCGGCAGCACCGGGATCACCGCGTCCCGGCCGGCCCGGACCGCCGCGGCGACGGACTCGACCAACTCGGGCGGAGTGAGGGGCGCGGGCGGCGTCGTGCACCAGGACGATCGTCGGGCCGGCGGGCACCGCGGCCAGCGCGGC
>NZ_JAEVHM010000300.1 GCF_016802865.1 Micromonospora parastrephiae
GGGCGGGCGGGTCGGCGGACGCCGGTGCGGCGAGCCCGACCACCAACGCGCCGACCGCGCCGGCGGTGAGCCAGCGTGGGGACCAGTGCATGCGATGTGCTCCTCTACTCCTCCAGGCCCCCATCCGTAGATGAGGGCCGATCGGAGTCTGCGACGGAGCCCGTCACCAGGTCACTAGTCGTCGGCCGCCGCAGCGGCGACATGTCGTCAGGTGGACAACGGCCGTGCACCGCCGGTACCCGTGACGGTCACCTGCGGCTGCCCCGCCAGCCGTGCACGGGAAGCCCGAACTTGGCGACCAGACGGTCGGTGAACGGGCGGGCCCGCAACCGCACGATGCGCACCGGCAGAGCACCTCGACGCACCGTGACCCGGGCGCCGGGTGGCAGGTCGTACACCCGTCGCCCGTCACAGGAGAGCACGGCGAGGGTGGTGAACGGGTCGACGGTGATGACGAAGGTGGACGTCGGCGCGGTGACCAGCGGGCGGCTGAACAACGCGTGCGCGCTGATCGGCACCAGCAGCAGCGCCTCCACCTCCGGCCAGACCACCGGGCCGCCGCCGGAGAACGCGTACGCGGTGGAGCCGGTGGGGGTGGCGCAGACGACGCCGTCGCAGCCGTAGCGGGACAGCGGCCGGCCGTCCACGTCGACGAGCAGTTCGAGCATCTGCGCCCGTTCGCCCTTCTCGACGCTGATCTCGTTGAGGGCCCAGGACTCGATCGTGGGGCCGCCGTCGAACTCGGCGGTGACGTCCAGGGTGAGCCGCTCGTCCACCGTGTAGTTGCGGCTGACCACGTCGCGGACCGCCGTGTCCAGGTCGTCGATCTCCGCCTCGGCCAGGAAACCCACCTTGCCGAGGTTGATGCCGAGCAGCGGCGCCTTCGCCGGCCGGGCCAGCTCCGCCGCGCGCAGGAAGGTGCCGTCCCCGCCGAGCGCGAAGACGATCTCGGCGCCCTCGGCGGCCTCGGGGCCGGCGACCGGCACCACGCCGGGCAGGTCGAGGTCGTCGGCCTCGTCGGCGACCACCCGCACCTCGAAACCCGCCGCGATCAGATCGGCGGCCACCGACCGGGCGTGCTCGGTGCTGCGCCGACGACCCGTGTGTGTCACCAGCAGCGCCGTGCGACTCATCGGACCGGCCGCCAGTCCGCGACCGGACGGCGACCCGCCGTCCTCGCCCCGGCACGGCCGCCTGCCGTCGCGTGCCGCTCGCTGTACGCGTTCACCCTGCGACCTCCTCCGCCGCCGCGTCCGGCACGTCGCCGGTCGTCGGGCCGTCCGGCCCGGCCGCCACCACGGCCCACACCCGCTGCGGGTCGGCCGGTGGTGCGCCCCGGCGCAACCATACGAAGAACTCCACATTGCCGCTCGGCCCGGGCAGCGGACTGGCCGCCACATCGGCCAGGCCGAGGCCGAGCTGCTGCGCCGCCGCCGCCACGTCGAGCACCGCCTCGGCGCGCAGCTCCGGCTCACGGACCACACCACCGGCTCCGACGCGATCCTTGCCGACCTCGAACTGCGGCTTCACCATCAACGCCAGGTCACCGTCGTCGCGTGTGCAGCCGGCCAACGCCGGCAGCACCAGCCGCAGCGAGATGAACGACAGGTCGGCCACCGTGAGGTCGACCGGCCCGCCGATCGTCTCCGGTTCGAGGGTACGGACATTGGTGCGCTCCAGGACGCGGACCCGGTCGTCGGTGCGCAGCGACCAGGCGAGCTGCCCGTAGCCGACGTCCACGGCCACCACCTCGGCGGCGTCGGCGCGCAGCAGCACGTCGGTGAAGCCACCGGTCGAGGCGCCGGCGTCCAGGCAGCGCCGGCCGGCGACGCGCAGCCCGGCCGGGATCCGCACCGCCGCGCGGTCCGTGCCGCTGCGGGTGAACCGGACGTCCGCCCAGGCCGCCGTCGGGGCGTGCCGGGCCACCCCGAGCAGGTTCAGAAACGAGACGTACGCCTTCTCCGGCAACTGGTTCAGCCGGTAGATCATCACCTCGGTCAGGTGCGCGAACGCCTCCACCAGGGCCATGCCCGGGTCGTGCGCCGACAGGTCGGTCCACGCCGGGCAGGACTGCCGGATCCGTTCCCGGGCCTCGGTGACCAGGTCGAGGAACCCACGATCGTCCAGGTGCGGCACGGGCAGCGTCATGACGAGCCTCCCTGCTCGGGTTCGTCGGCCGGAAGCAGGTCCATGGAGAAGACCAGCTGCCCGGGGGTGAGGCTGGCCCGCACCCGGTAGTCCAACCGGATCACCAGCCGCCACGCGTCGTCCGGGTCCGGCCCCGCGTCGGTGTCGATGACCTCGACCCGGGGCTCCCACCGGGCGATGGCCTGCCGGACGTAGTGGATGGCCAACCCGGCGGTCGTGTCGTCGTTGGGCGCGAAGACCAGCCGGTGCAGCCGGGAGCCGTACCCGGGTCGCATCAGCCGCTCGCCCGGCGTCGTCGACAGAAGCAGGAACAACGCCTGGCGTACGCTCTCGTCGCCCTCGGTCATGGCCAGGCCGCCGGCCGCCGTGAGCGCCAAACCACCGGTACGACCAGCGTCGAAGCCGGCGCCGACGAAGCGGAACGCCCTCACCGGTCCGCCCCCAGGAACCGCTGGCGCGGGTCGCGCACGGTGTGGTGGACCGCGTTGGGTGGTGTCCCGTTGGTGAAGCCCTCCAGGTTCGACAGCACCACCCGGTGCCCGTCGACCCGCAGCCAGTCGCTGTAGCCGACGCGCAGGGACTCCGTCCTCGTGCACGGCTTCACGGTCGGGCCGTAGTTCGGACAGGCGACGATCGTCCGGCCCTCCGGGTCGTCGTCCACCAGCACGGGCACGCCGGTGACGGTTACCCACTCCTGCGAGGGCCGGTTCTCGACCCGGCCGTCGTGGTCGCAGGTGATCACCGAGTCGCGGTGGATCCAGCGCATCAGCCGCCTCCTTCGTGGTGGGCACGGGCGAGCGAACGGGCCTGCCGCGCCGCGGTGGTCGGGTCCTCGGTCGACTCGGCGTGCAGGAAGTCCACGCTGCGGGCGCGTACCACCAGAGCCCGACCCGGCGCGGAGATCACCAGGTCGGTCGCCGCGTGCAGGGTGGCCAGATCGGGGGTGAGCTCCAACGAGCTGCCGCCCTCGGTGGCCAGGCGCAGGCTGCGCCGCACGTCGTCGACGACGATCGACTGTCCGCCGGCGGTACGCAGCGTCCACCGACGCGCCCGACCGTCGTCGATGCCCGCGTCGTACGGCTCGACGGCGCCGAACAGCGAGCCCAGCACGACGCCGGACGCCGGCTCGCCGGCGGGCAGCACCACCAGCACGGTGTCGTCGGGATCGGGGAGCGCCACCAGACCCTTGCCCCGGCCCGCCCCGGGGCAGAGCACAGCGAGCCACCCGGCGTCCAGATCCCCGTACGCCGGCAGGGTCAGCCGGACCCGGCCCAGCCCGTCCGGGTCGGCCACGTCGGTGACCGTGCCCAGGGTGACCACCGCACCGCCGGTGGCGGCCGACGGGGCGGGCGGCGGCACCGTGGAGAACCGGGTCAGGTGCCCGTCGCCGTCCACGGTGTGCACGACCTCGGTCAGCACGTACGCCCCGGCGACCGGCTCGGGCACCCCACTCAGGTCGATCCGCCGACCGGGGCGCAGCGCCGGGTCACCCTCGGCCACCCCCTCGGCGGTGACCAGCGTCGCCGCGCGGGTGTCCAGTCGAGCCTGGGCCAGCGCCGCCAACTCGTCGTCACTGCGGCCCGGCTGGTCGACGGCGGTGCGTACCCCGTCGCGCCCACGTCGGCCGGGTCCGGCCGGTCGCCGGCCGGTCGGCCGCACCGCGCCTCGTCGGCCTGCTGGCTGATCGGTTCGGCCCGCTGCGGATGCCAGCCCAGCACGGCGCTGGCACCGCTGGCCTGGTCGGCGTTCGTGGACAGCCGCAGGCTGTGCACGTCCGCGCCGAGAGCCAGCGCGACCGGCTCCCCGTACCCGGCCAGGGTGACCAGCCGGACCGCGTCGCCGTCGGCGGCCAGGTGCAGCCCGGCCCGGCCGGCCACCTCGCGCAGCAGCTCCAGATCACTGTGCCGGTGCTGCGACAGCCGCTCCAGGCGGGGCCCGTCGATCTCGGCGGTCACGTCCAACCCGACCTCGCCGCACAGCTCCCGGGCCAGTTCGACGGCGGTCACCGAGGTGAAGACCCGCAAACCCTGACGCTTGCGCAGCCGGTGCAGCGCGTCGTACGCCCGCAGCCGCAGCAGCGCGGCGCCGTCCGCGGCGTACTCCACCTCCACGGCGGTGACCTCCCCGGCGAACAGGGCGTCAGCGTGGTCGGCGAGGCGCACGTCGAGCGTCGTGCCGGGGCGTACCGCCGGGTCGAACGCCCCGACCCCGACGGTGGTGGCGAGCACCAACTCGGCCTGGGTGGGCTGGTTCAGCCGTGCCGCCACCCGCAGTGAGCGCAGCCGCTGACGGGCCGCGGCGGCCAGCTCGACGCCATCCAGCACGACGATCAGCGCCGGGGCGCGACGCTGGTCACGGCGTACCTCCGAACCGCGCCGGCCGGGTTGGTGCCCGGCCGTGCGGCGCTGGCGGCGCGGGCGGCGCG
>NZ_JAEVHM010000301.1 GCF_016802865.1 Micromonospora parastrephiae
GGTCCGGCTCGCGCAGCGGCGGCTCGGCGTACGTCACGGTGTGCCTGTCCCCCCGGCGCGCGCGCCGCTCTGGCGGCGCAGCTCGGCGCGGGCGCGGGCTCGGCCCGCCGGAAGGTGTGGAAGTGCCCGGGGTGGTACAGGTGCGAGCGGGTGCCCTCGGCCGTCAGGGCCGGCCCGACCAGGAACAGGGTGTGCTTCCACAGCCGGTGCTCCTTCACCGTGGCCTCCAGGGTGCCGACGGTGCAGCGCACCACCAGCTCGTCCGGCCAGGTCGCCTGGTACGCCACCACGGCCGGGGTGTCCGCCGGGTAGCCGCCGGCCAGCAGCTCGGCCTGCACCTGCCCGGAGCGGGCGGCGGAGAGGAACAGCGCCATGGTGGTGCCGTGCCGGGCGAAGTCGCGGACCCGCTCGCCGGGCGGCATCGGGGTCTTGCCGCCTTCGAGGCGGGTGAGGATCACCGACTGGGCGACCTCGGGCACGGTCAGCTCCCGTCCGACGATCGCCGCGACGGCGGTGAACGACGACACCCCGGGGACGATCTCGACGGCCAGGCCGAACGCCCGGCACAGGTCCAGCTGCTCCTGCACGGCGCCCCACAGCGCCGGATCGCCGGAGTGGATGCGGGCCACGGTCAGCCCCTGTCCGGCGGCCCGCTGGTAGAGCGGCAGCACCCCTTCGATGGGCAGCTGCGACGAGTCGACGATCTCCGCTTCGGGGCGGGCGTGGTCGAGGACGTCGGCGTGCACCAGACTGGCCGCCCAGATCACGATGTCCGCCGCGGCGATCACCCGGGCGGCCCGCAGGGTCAACAGGTCCGCGGCACCCGGGCCGGCCCCGACGAACCACACCTTGCCGTCGCTGCTCACAGCTTTCCTCCTCGGTTGTCGCGGCGGGCGGGGACCAGCAGTGTCGACAGGTACGGCAGGTCGTGGTCGGTGTCGCCGACCGGGCCGACCTGTTCGCCGGGCAGGCCGAGGCTGCGGCCGAGCACCGCGTCGGCTTGCCGGCCCTGCCGGCGCAGCTCGGCGAGCAGTTCCGGGTGCCGACGCCAGCCCTTGTAGGCGACCACGGTGCCCGGCCCAGCGAGGGCGTCGGCGAACAGCGCCAGCCCGGCGGTGGCCGGCAGCAGGGTCAGCGGTTCACGTCCCTCGCAGAGTGGGACACCGCTGCGGGCGGCCAGCTCCTGCATGGCGGTCACCCCGGGCACGGTCGCCACCCGCACCGCCGGGCGCAGCGCCCGGACGCTCTGCGCCAGGTAGCCGAAGGTGGAGTAGACGTTCGGGTCGCCGATGGTGGCGAAGGCCAGCGACCGCCCGCCCGCGTCGACCGCGTCGACCACCGACCGGGCGGCGGCGTCCCAGGCCGCCGCCCGTCGGGCGGTCACCCCGCCCCGGTCGTCCAGAGCGAACGGCAGCCGGCGCAGCCGGTCCGCCGGCACGTACTCCCGGACGGTCGCCTCGGCCCGCCCGGCGTCGGGCGCGGGTCGGTCCGCCATCACGGGTACGAAGACCGTGTCGGCCTCGCGCAGGATCCGCACCGCCTTGACGGTGAGCAGTTCCGGGTCGCCCGGACCGACACCGACACCGGTCAGCGTGGCCCCGGCGGTCATCGGCACGCCTCGACCAGGCGGCGTGCCGCGTCGGGGTGGCCGGCCCAGTGGGTGTGCAGGTAGGACGCGTGCACCCGGCCGGTGACGAAGCCGTGCGCGGCGCCGTCCCAGCGCCACGCCGGCGCCTCGCCGTGCCGCGGGTCGGTCATGGTGCGGTGGAACTCGTGACCGCGTACCGGCTCGCCGGCGACGGCCACCGGCGAGTCGGCGCCCGCCACGGCCTCCCGGTAGCCGAGGGTGAGCCGGCCCGTCATCCGGGCGGTCAGGTCCAGCCGACCGCACATGGGTACGCCGTCCAGGGACCGCCCGAGGTAGAGCAGCCCGGCGCACTCGGCCACGATCGGCCCGTCGAAGTCGGCCAGCTCGGCGCGGAGCGTGGCGTTGCCGGCCAGTGCCTCCGCGTACGCCTCGGGGAACCCGCCGCCGATCACCACCGCGCGGGTGCCGCCGGGCAGCGCCGGGTCGCGCAGCGGGTCGACGGTGACCACGTCGGCTCCGGCGGCGGTGAGCAGTTCGGCGGTCTCCGCGTACGAGAAGGTGAAGGCCGGGCCACCGGCGAGCGCGACCAGCGGGCGCCGCGCGTCGGCCGGACCGCCGACGGCGGTGACCGGGTCCCAGGGCGGGGCGGTCAGCGGCGGGGCGCTGCGGGCCAGGTCGAGCACCGCGTCGACGTCCACGGTGGCTTCGACCAGCTCGGCCAGGGCGGTGACGATCGCGAGCGACTCCGGTGCCCGCTCGGCGACCGGGACCAGCCCGAGGTGCCGTGCCGGCGCGGCCACCTCGGCGGCGCGGGTGACCGCCCCGAGCACCGGTACGTCGACCTCGGCGAGGGCGTCGCGCAGCAGCGTCTCGTGTCGGGGCGAGCCGACCCGGTTGAGGATCACCCCGCCGATGCGTACCGCCGGGTCGAAGGCGGCCATGCCGAGGGTCAACGCGGCGGCGGAGCGGCCCTGCGCGGTGGTGTCCAGGACCAGCAGCACGGGCGCGTCGATGAGCCGGGCGACGTGTGCGGTGGAGGCGTGGTCGCGGCGGCCGACCGCGCCGTCGTGCAGGCCCATGACGCCCTCCACCACCGCGATGTCGGCGGGCGTCGGGACACTCGCGCCGTGCCGCAGCAGTGGCGCGATGCGCTCGGCGCCGACCAGGAACGGGTCGAGGTTGCGCCCGGAGCGTCCGGCGGCGAGGGCGTGGTAGCCGGGGTCGATGTAGTCCGGGCCGACCTTGTGCGGGCTGACCGTCAGGCCACGGCGGCGCAACGCGGCCAGCAGCCCGGTGGCGACTGTCGTCTTGCCGTGCCCGCTGGCCGGCGCCGCGATCACCACCCGGGGCAGCGCCCAGTGCGTGCTCACCACTCGATGCCCTTCTGGCCCTTCTGGCCGGCGTCCATCGGGTGCTTGACCTTGGTCAGCTCGGCGACCAGGTCGGCGGCGGCGACCAGCCGCGGGTCGGCGTCCCGGCCGGTGATCACGACGTGTTGGAAGCCGGGCCGGTCGGTCAGGGTGGCGACCACCTCGTCGACGTCGACCCAGCCCCACTTCATCGGGTAGGTGAACTCGTCCAGCACGTAGAGCCCGTAGCGCTCGGCGGCCAGGTCGCGCTGAATCTGGCGCCAACCCTCCAGGGCGTCGGCGGCGTGGTCGGCCTCGCCGCCGCGCTGGATCCAGGACCAGCCCTCGCCCATCTTGTGCCAGGCAACCGGGGCGCCCTGCCCGGTACGCTCGTGCACCTCGCCGAGCGCGCGGAAGGCGTTCTCCTCCCCCACCCGCCACTTGGCGCTCTTGACGAACTGGAACACCCCGACCGGCAGCCCGGCGGTCCACGCGCGCAGGGCCAACCCGAAGGCGGCGGTCGACTTCCCCTTCATCTGTCCGGTGTGGACGATCAGCAGCGGCCGGTGCCGCCGCTGCCGCGTCGTCAACCCGTCGGCGGGCACCACGCTCGGCTGTCCCTGTGGCATCAGCGATCTCCCCCTGGTCTCACGATCTTGTACGTTCGGTCCGCCCTATGTGCACTTCGCCCGTTATGCGGGGGCGGCAAACGCACGATCGCCGGGGTGCGTCAGGGCGTCGAGCCGGTGGTGGGGGGCCCTCAGCTGGGTGGCCAGGCGGCTTGCCAGATGCAGGCGGACCGGGCCGGTCTCGCAGTCCACGACGACGCAGGACGCGCCGGTTGCCGCGAGGACCTTCGCCGCTGCTGCCGCGCGGTCCAGCGGGCGCTGACCGGCGGTGGCCCTGCCGTCGGTGACGACCAGGACCAGGGGCCGCCGTCTCGGGTCGCGCAGGCGCTCCACCCGCAGCAGGTCGGTGGCCGCGAGCAGCCCCTCGGCCAGCGGCGTACGTCCACCGGTCGGCAGCTCGGCCAGTCGGGTCGACGCGGCCAGCACCGACGAGGTTGCCGGCAGCAGCGTTCGCGCGTCGGCGCCGCGGAAGGCGATCACCGCGACCTTGTCCCGCCGCTGGTACGCGTCGGTGAGCAGAGCGAGCACCGCGTCCTTGACCGTGGTCATCCGCTGGCGGGCGCCCATCGAGCCACTCGCGTCCACCACGAACAGCACCAGGTTGCCCTCGCGGCCCTCCCGCACCGCCTCGCGGACGTCGTCGCCGCGCAACCGCAGCGGTCCGGCGAGCCGCCCCCGGGCGGCCTGGTGCGGGGCGGCCGCACGGACCGTCGCCGCCAGGTGCAACGCACCGACCCGACCCGCCGGCACCCGCGCACCGGTGGTGCGACCCCGCCCGGTGCGGGCCCGCGACCGCCGGCCGGGCACCCCGTCACCCACGCCGGGCGCGGTGAGCAGCCGCGCCTTCAACCCACCCCGGGGTACGGCCACCGACTGCCCCGTCTCCGCCCCGCTGACGCGTCGGGTCGTCGTCACCGCCGGCCCTCGTTTCCCGGCCGCCGGCCTCGGCGTCGGGACCACC
>NZ_JAEVHM010000302.1 GCF_016802865.1 Micromonospora parastrephiae
CCCGGGGGAGGGGTTTCGGCGGTCTGGGCGTTACGGGGTGGCGCTGGCGTTGGCGGCGATCTCGGGGAGGTCCGCCGGGCCGGGGTCGGCCGCCGGGAGCGGGCTGGGGCTGTGCGCGGCGGCGCGGACGGCGGCGGCGACCGCCGGGGCGACCCGGGAGTCGAAGACGCTCGGCACGATCACCGTCGGGTTGATCTTGTCCTCGCCGACCACGTCGGCGATGGCGCGGGCCGCCGCGATGGCCATCTCCTCGGTGAACTCCTCGGCGTGCGCGTCCAGCATGCCGCGGAACACCCCCGGGAACGCGAGCACGTTGTTGATCTGGTTCGGCTGGTCCGAGCGGCCGGTGGCTACCACGGCGGCGTGCTTGCGCGCCTCCCGCGGGTCGACCTCCGGGTCCGGGTTCGCGAGGGCGAAGACGATCGGGTCCTTCGCCATCTGAGCGATGTCGTCGCCGGTGAGCAGGTTCGGCGCGCTGACCCCGATGAACACGTCGGCGCCGCGGATGGCGCCGGGCAGGTCGCCGGAGTAGTTCTCCTTGTTGGTGTTCTCGGCCAGCCACTGCCAGGCCGAGTTGAGCCCGGTCAGGCCGCGGTGCAGGGCGCCCTCCCGGTCGTACGCGATGATGTCGCCGACGCCCTGGCGCAGCAGCAGCTTCATGATCGCGGTGCCGGCCGCGCCGGCGCCGGAGACGACCACCCGGACGTCCTCGAGCCGCTTGCCCACCACCCGCAGCGCGTTGGTCAGCGCGGCCAGCACGCAGATCGCGGTGCCGTGCTGGTCGTCGTGGAAGACCGGGATGTCCAGCGCCTCACGCAGCCGGGCCTCGATCTCGAAGCAGCGCGGCGCGGCGATGTCCTCCAGGTTGATTCCGCCGTACGCCGGCGCGATGGCCTTGACGATCTGCACGATCTCGTCGGTGTCCTGGGTGTCCAGTACCACCGGCCAGGCGTCCACCCCGCCGAAGCGCTTGAACAGCGCCGCCTTGCCCTCCATCACCGGCAGCGACGCGGCCGGACCCAGGTTGCCCAGGCCGAGCACCGCGGAGCCGTCGCTGACCACCGCGACGGTGTTGCGCTTGATGGTGAGCCGCCGGGCGTCCGCCGGGTTCTCGGCGATGGCCATGCAGACCCGGGCCACCCCCGGGGTGTACGCCCGGGACAGCTCGTCACGGTTGCGCAGCGCGACCTTCGAGGTCACCTCGATCTTGCCGCCGAGATGCAGCAGGAACGTCCGGTCCGACACCTTGCGCACGTCCACGCCGTCGAGCGCGGTCAGCGCGTCGACCACCTGGTCGGCGTGGCCGGCGTCGGCGGTGTCGCAGGTCAGGTCGACGATCACGTGGGTCGGGTCCGAGTCCACGACGTCCAACGCCGTGACGATCGCTCCGGCCTCGCCGACCGAGGTGGTGAGCCGGCCAATCGAGGAGGCGTCCGCGGTTACGGCGATCCGGATGGTGATCGAAAATCCGGCGCTCGGCAGTCGGGTGATGGCCACGGGATCCCTCCGTCACGGCTGTGCGGCCGGTCGGCCGCGCCCGCATTTCTACCGGGTTGTCGCGGCCGACCAGCATTCGCCCCCACTTTTGGCGACCTTCACCATGGGCATATAGCAGGTGCGTTCGGCGTTGTGTCATGTCAGGATTACGTTCTACTTATCAAAACGGACAGGAGAACCGCTTGCGAGACCAGGAGAGCTTTGTCCACGTCGAGGACGAGCTCGACGACGTCACCACCGGCGAGATGGAGCTGTCGGAGCGGCAGTCCCTGCGACGCGTCCCGGGCCTGTCAACCGAGCTGACCGACGTCACCGAGGTGGAATACCGCCAGCTGCGGCTGGAGCGGGTCGTCCTGGTGGGCGTCTGGACCGAGGGCACGGTGACCGACGCGGAGAATTCGCTGACCGAGCTGGCCGCGCTCGCCGAGACCGCTGGCTCGCAGGTGCTCGAAGGGCTGATCCAGCGTCGTACGCGCCCCGACCCGGCCACCTACATCGGCCGCGGCAAGGTCGACGACCTCGGCGCCGTGGTGCTCGCCACCGGCGCCGACACGGTCATCTGCGACGGCGAGTTGTCCCCGTCGCAGCTGCGCAACCTGGAGCAGCGCACCAAGGTCAAGGTCGTCGACCGGACGGCGCTGATCCTCGACATCTTCGCCCAGCACGCCAAGAGCAAGGAAGGTAAGGCGCAGGTCGAGCTGGCTCAGCTCGAATACCTGCTGCCCCGGCTTCGCGGTTGGGGTGAGACGCTCTCCCGGCAGACGGGTGGTTCCGGCCGTGGCGGCGGTGCCGGCGGCGGTGTGGGTGTTCGTGGTCCCGGTGAGACCAAGCTGGAGACCGACCGGCGGCGCATCCGCCACCGCATCTCCCGGCTGCGCCGCGAGATCAAGAGCATGCGCACGGTACGCGTCACCAAGCGCGCCCGACGCACCCGCAACTCCGTCCCCGCCGTGGCCATCGCCGGCTACACCAACGCCGGCAAGTCCAGCCTGCTCAACCGGCTGACCGGCGCGGGCGTGCTGGTGGAGAACGCGCTCTTCGCGACGTTGGACCCGACCACCCGCAAGGCCACCGCGTCGGACGGGCGGCTCTACACCCTCTCCGACACGGTCGGCTTCGTCCGGCACCTCCCGCACCAGATCGTCGAGGCGTTCCGCTCGACGCTGGAGGAGGTCGCGGAGGCGGATCTGGTGGTGCACGTCGTCGACGGCACCCACCCGGATCCGGAGGAGCAGGTCCGGGCCGTGCACGAGGTGCTCGCCGAGGTGGGCGCGGACCGTCTCCCCGAGCTGCTGGTGGTCAACAAGACCGACGCGGCCGACGAGGACACGCTGCTGCGGCTCAAGCGGCTCTGGCCGGACGCGATCTTCGTGTCGGCACACTCCGGCCGAGGCGTCGACGACCTGCGCGCGACCATCGAGGACCGGCTACCGCAGCCGGCCGTCGAGGTCCGGGCGGTCCTGCCGTACGAGCGGGGTGACCTGGTGTCCCGGGTGCACCGCACGGGCGAGGTGCTCAGCACGGCGCACCTGCCGGAGGGCACTCTGCTGCACGTTCGGGTCAGCGCCGAGCTGGCCGCCGAGTTGGCGCAGTTCGACGTGGAGCGGGAGAGTCAGGCGGCCGGCAGCCGCTCCTGAGCGACCACGGCGTCATCCACGGGAAACCCGCGGCATGCGACACTGGCCGAATGCGCCGCGTTGTTTCCTCGGTCACGGTTGCCCTCGGCCTGTTCGGGGCAACCGTGGCGCTCGCCGGAGTCGCCGTGGCGGCTCCCGCTCCCGGAGCGTCCGAGCTGCCCGCTGTCACGCCCGGTAAGAAGCAGTGCACGATCGCCGACGAACGGCTGCGTGAGCTGTCCGGCCTGGTTGCTACCAAGAGCGGTTTCGTCGTGATCAACGACGGCACCGAGGTCGAGGCGCGCAAGCGCGTCTTCTTCCTCGACACCAAGTGCAAGATCTCGAAGGAACCGGTCCGCTACTCGGGGCAGGGTCCGTTCGACACCGAGGACCTGGCGCTCTCCCCGAACGGCGCGACGCTCTGGATCGCCGACATCGGCGACAACGTGTCCTCGAAGGAGCGTCGCAAGCGCGTCGCGCTCTGGTCGATGCCGGTCACCGGCAGCAAGCAGCCGGTGCTGCACCGACTCTCGTACCCGGAGGGCGAACCGCACGACGCCGAGGCGCTGCTCATCGGCAACGACAACAAGCCGCTGATCATCACCAAGGTGACCAGCGGTAAGGCCGAGATCTTCACCCCGTCGGCGAACCTCAAGACCGGCGACACCGACCCGGTGCCGATGCGCAAGGTCGGCGACATCACGCTGCCCAAGACGCAGACGGACAACCCGCTCAACACGTTCGGGCGGGTCGCGATCACCGGCGCTGCCCGGTCGCCGGACGGCGGCCGGGTGGTCCTACGCACCTACGCGGACGCGTTCGAGTTCGACGTGACCGGCGGCGACATCGTCACCGCGCTCACCACCGGAAAGCCTCGGGTGACGCCACTCGCCGATCCGTTCGGCGAGGCCATCAGCTACTCCCCGGACGGGAAGAGCTTCCTCACCGTCTCCGACGGTGGCCAGTTCGCCGAGGGCGATCCCATCGACGTCCTCAGCTACGCCCCGTCCACCTCGACGGCGGTGCCGCTGGCCGCCGAGGGTGGCGCCAGATCGGCCGCCGCCAAGTCGTGGACCGCCGGCCTGAGTTTCGACGACATCACCTACCTGGTCGGCGCGGTCGGTGTGCTCGGCCTGCTGCTGGTCGGCGCCGGCATCATCGGTATCGTCCGTGCCCGCCGCCGGCCGCCGACCGCCGACGCGTCCGATCGGTCGGATCCCGACGGCGAACCCCTCGGCGGCCCGCGTGGTGGGCGTGGCGAGCCGGGCGCGGAACGTCCGGGTGGCGTCTACGGTGGCGGCGCCCCCGCGGGCGGCGCGGTCTACGGCGGTGGCGCGGGCCGTGGTGGTCCGGCCCCGGCATCCGGAGCGGTGTACGGCGGTGGCC
>NZ_JAEVHM010000303.1 GCF_016802865.1 Micromonospora parastrephiae
CCCGGTGCGGAATCCGTCCATGCTTCCCGCGGTCTGCGCTCCGGCGCCGTCGCCGGAGCTGCCCGGGGTACGGGTCGGCAGTGGCGGTCGGGCCGGCGCGGCGGCCGGCGCGGACGTCGCGGTCGGCTGACCGCCACCACCCGAGCGCAGGCCGGCGTCGGCCGCAGCGGTGGATGCCGGGGGCGTGTCGAACTGCGGCCGGGTGAAGATCGCGGTGGCGTCGTCGCCGTGCGACCGGAACCAGACCGCCTCCATCTCCCGGAAGATCGGCGCCTCGGCGGGGAAGTCGGGGCGGGTGCTGACCGGGGCGGCCGGCACCGACGGCGCCGGCGGGGTGGCGACCGCACCGGGGCCGGCGACCGGTCCGACCGGCAGCACCGGCGGGGTACGTCCGTCTGCGGTGTCCGCTCCGGAGCCCCGCCGGGGCAGCGGGTCGACGGTCGGGTACGCCACGGTCGGGCTGCCCACCGAGGCACCGGCGCCGTTGCTGTAGGCGGGTCGGGACGGCGGGACCGGGGCGGCCGGGGCCGGCGCGGGCGGCACCGTCTGGTGCGCGCCGGTGAAGCCGCCGGCCTGCACGGACGGGGTGGTGTCCCGCGCGTCCACCGGGGACTGCCACTGCGTCGGAGCGGACGTGCTGGTCCGCCACTGGTCGGGCAGCGTCGCCGCCGCGGTGGTGGCACCCGAGTACGACTCGGCGTGACCGGCCGGGGTGAGCGGCGTCTGCTCGACCGCCATCGGCTGGCGCGGCCGGGTCAGCACCTGCTCGCGGCCCCGGTTGGTGGGCAGCGCCACTGTGGTGGCGGGGAGCGTCACCTGGGCGACGGTGCCGCCTTCCACGTTGCGGCGCAACTCCACCCGGATGCCGTAGCGGGAGGCGAGCCGGCTCACCACGGCGAGACCCATCAGTCGGAACGCGGCGACGTCCACGCTCGGCGGCGCGGCCAGGCGCCGGTTGAGCGAGTCGAGCTGGTCGTCGGTGAGGCCGAGCCCGCGGTCCTCGATCTGGATCAGGACGTAGTCACGGATCCGGCGGCCGTCGGCGACCACCGTGGTGTTCGGCGGCGAGAACCTCGTCGCGTTGTCGAGCAGTTCGGCGACGAGCCGCACCACGTCGTTGACGGCGTGCGCGGCCACCGAGATGTCGGTGTCCACGGTGCCGAACTCGATGCGGTTGTACAGCTCAACCTCGGACTGCGCGGCGCGCAGCACGTCCACCACCAGCGCGTCGTCGCGACGCGGTACGGCGGAGTCGGCGCCGGCCAGCACCAGCAGGTTCTCGTCGTTGCGGCGCATCCGGGTGGCCAGGTGGTCCAACTCGAAGAGCTGGGCCAGCCGCTTCGGGTCCTCCTCGCCACGCTCGATCGCGTCCAGCTCGCCGATCATCCGGTCGACCAGGGTCTGACTGCGGCGGGCCAGGTTGAGGAACATCGCCGAGACGCTGGTACGCAGCGCGGCCTGCTCGGCCGCGACCCGCACCGCCTCCCGGTGTACGACGTTGAAGGCCAGGGCCACCTGACCGACCTCGTCGCGGTTGGTGAGCTGGATCGGATCCCGGACCTGCCGGACGATCTCCTCCACGCCGCCGTCGCCCACGCTGCCCATGTTCTGCAGCCGCCGCACCGCGTCGGGCAGGTCGTGGTTGGCCACCGACAGGGCGCCCTCGCGCAGCCGGCGCAGCGAGTGGTTCAGCGAGCGGGCCAGCACCACGGCCAGCGTCACGGCGATGATCAGGGTGAGCAGCACCAGCACCGACTCGACCACGGCCTGCCGGATGACGTCCGAGCGCGCCTGGTCGGCCTGTTCGAGGAGGCGGTTCTGCAGTTGGACCTCGGCCCAGCGCATCAGGTCGTTGACCGCGCCGATGGCGGCGGTGGCGTCCTGTGCGCTGACCAGTGGGCGCTGCCCGACGGAGCGGGTGAGGTCGGTGGCCACCCGGTCGGAAAGGCCGACCGCGTCACCGGAGACGGTGCTGTCGACCAGGGCGCGCTGCACCGGGTCGGCGGCGAGCGAGAAGGCGACCAGGGCCTCCTGCTGGCTGGTCAGGGTGGCCACGAAGGAGGAGAACTGCTCCTCGTCGAGCTGGCCGGCGGTGAGCGCGGTGAAGGCGACCGCCTGCTCCTCGGCCACCGACGCCTTGGCTCGGGCGAACGCGGCAACGGCCCGGCGGCTGTCCGCCAGGCCCTCGTCGCCGGGCAGCTGGGCGAGGCCGTCACCGTAGGCGACCAGGTCGGTGAGGATGACGCCGTAGCGCAGCACCGCCTCGGCAACCGCCATCTGCCGGCGATCCAGCACCTCCTGCCGGGTGCCGTCCAGCGTGGCCAGGTGGTCGTCGATCACCGCGAGTCGGTCCCGCAGAGCCGCCGGCACGTCGCCGATCCGGCCCCGTTCGGCGCGGTACTCGTCGACCCGCTGCTGCGTCTGACGGACCCGCAGGTTGAACGCGTCGGCCGGCTGCTGCGGGGCGGCCAGGTAGGCCGCCGCCGCCATCCGCTCGGACTGCAGGTCCTGGGTGAGCGCGCTGACGTCGATGGAGAGCGCGGTGAGCGATCGTGCCCGGGTGGCGTCGAAGGCGCCTTCGCCGACCGAGATCAGCCGGACCGTGGCCAGTGCGATCACCGCCGCCACGGGAACGACCAGGATCAGCGCCAGCTTGGACCGGATCCGGGCGTCACGCAGCCTCGGCAGTCCTCGGCGCGGACGCCGAGCGGAGTCACCGAGCGCGGGCAGGGTCGTCGGTCCGGTGCTCACGACATCGCCTCCGTCGTTTCTTCCCCGCCTGACCCGCCGAACCGTGCCGTGAGCGGAGGGGACCACGCGCGGCACGGCCGCGATTTCATCAGAGATGATCCTGTTTGGGAAGCCGCAGTGAGGTCGGAAACGGTCGGACGGCGCGGAACCCGTGATCCGGTCAACTGATACCTTCATCTCCGCAAGCCCCTGAACAGGGCATGTAACTCCAGAGTGGTCGCGCGTGTATGCAAAGTGAGCTTTTGCAAACATTGCGTTACCCCAGCATGTGGGATGGCCGTCCCGAAAATGCAACCGGGGTCCGCGCTTGACCACAGCGCCGGCCATTGGCAAGGTTTTGCAGGCTTCGCGCACACCGTACGGCAGGAGAGATCCCGTCCTCCACTGAGGACGGATTAGCGGCGGTGACCGGGCAGCGCCCGCGCCCGCACCTGGAGGACTGAGTTGAGCCCCATCCGCTCCGCGACCATCGCGGCGCTCGCATCGGCCGTAGTTGCCACCACGCTCACCGGCTGCCAGTTCGGCGAGGCCGACCAGGACACGAGTCCGATCGTGATCGCTGCGGACCTCGAACTCTCCGGCGCCGCCGCGTCCGTGGGTCGGGCATACCAGAGGGCCCTGGAACTCAAGGTCGACCAGTTGAACTCCTCCGGAGCACTGAACGACCGGAAGATCGATCTGAGGGTGAAGGACAACCGTTCCGACGCCGCCGAGTCACTGCGCAACATCGCCGACTTCAGCAGCGATTCCCAAGTCAGCGCCATCATCATGGGCGGCTGTAACGAATGCGCGGTGGGCGCGGTTGGGACCATCAACGAGAAGCGGATTCCCACCATTGCGCTCGCCGCTTCCGGGGCGGTCGCCGCTCCGGTCCCCGAACGGCGCTACGTGTTCAAGCTGGGCCCGAACGCCGCCGACAGCGCCGCCGCACTCACCTCCGAACTGCGCCGCAAGGCGGTCCGCAAGGTGGGCCTGCTCTACAGCGACGACGACTACGGCCGGGAGGGCGTCGCCGCGCTGCGCCGCGAGCTGGCCAAGGCCAACATCAAGCCGGTCGGCGAGCAGGCGGTGAAGACCACCGACACCGAGGTCAGCCAGCAGGTCGGCCAGCTCGCCTCGGACAAGCCCGACGCGCTGGTGATCTGGACGCCTCCGGAGCAGGCGGCGCTGGCCGCCACCAGCGCCCAGCAGGCCGCCTTCCGTGGGTCGCTGTTCTTCGACGCCGGAGCGGCCGGCGACCTGTTCCTCGGCGCGGCGGCCCGCGCCACCGAACGGGCCACGCTGATCTTCACCCAGACGATGGTGATCGACGACGTGATCGCCACCACTCCGGCGAAGGCGGCCCGGCGGCAGTGGTTCCAGGACTACACCGCGCGCTACGGCGGCTACAACGGATCGTCGTCGTTTGCCGCTGACGCGGTGCAGTTGATCGCCGACGCCGAGCTGCGCGCCGGTGGCGAGGCCAGCAAGGTGGACCGCAACGGCATCCGTGACGTCCTGGAGACGTCCCAGATGGACGGCCTCTCCGGCCCGATCCGGATGACGCCGGACAACCACTCCGGGCTGATGCCGCAGGCCCTCACCACGCTGGTCGCCCGCAACGGCCGGTGGCGGTTGGCGGGGTAGCGCACCGGGCCTCGGGTTCTTCCGGCGCGGGTCGTCGTGTGCCGGGGTGGGGTGTGGCCGACCGTGCCCGGCTCCGGGCGGTCAGGCTTGATCCCTCCGCCGGGCAC
>NZ_JAEVHM010000304.1 GCF_016802865.1 Micromonospora parastrephiae
GGTGGGGCTCGCCGCGGTCGGCGGGGACACGGGCGGCGCGGGGCGGGGCTCGGGCCGCGAGCAGCCGCCGAGCAGCGCGGCGAACGCGAGCACGACGCCGACGCTGTGACGCACCAGTCCTGTTTATCAGCCCCGGGCCGCGCCCGCGCCCGATCAGCCGTCCAGAAGCTGCTCCCGCAGGAAGAGCAGCGCCGCCTCGTCGTCGTCGATCCCGCCGGCCTCGTGACCGTTGTACCGCCACACCGACAGCTCGGTCGGCCCCGCGTGGGCGTTGACGGCCGCGTAGACCGTCGACGGCGGCACGATGTCGTCCATCAACGCCACCGAGAACCGCGTCGGTCGGCGGCAGCGACGGGCGAAGTTGACGCCGTCGACGTACGCCAGGGTGTTCAGCACCCGCTCCTCGGCCTCGCGGTGGATTGCAAGGTAGTCGCGGATCTCCCGGTACGGGCGGGCGTCGGTGGCCACCACTGCGCGCGGAATGTCGCAGAGGAACGGCACGAACGCGACCACCGCCCGCAGGCCGGGCGCCAGAGCACCGGCCGCGAGCGCCAGGCCGCCGCCCTGACTGTGCCCGAGCACCGCCACCCGGGTCGGGTCGACCACCGGCAGGGTCCGGACGGCGTCCACCGCCCGGACGGCGTCGGTGATCAGCCGGCGGTAGTAGTACGTGCGCGGGTCGGCGATGCCCCGGGTGGTCACCCCGGGCGCCTCCGGGCCGGCGGCGCCGGGGTCCGGGGTGTCGCCCCGGCTCCAGCCCGATCCCTGACCCCGGGTGTCCATCTGCAGGTGCGCGAACCCTGCCGCCGCCCAGAGCAGGTTCTCCATCGGGTGCCCGCGTCCGCCGCCGTAGCCGGCGTACTGGACGACGGTCGGGAGCGCGGTGTTGACTCCGCGCGGCACCCGCAGCCAGGCCCGCACCGGTTGGCCGGCGAAGCCCGCGAAGGTCACATCGAGTACGTCGATGCCGGCCAGCCCGGTCGCCACCGGCTCGGCCCGCACGGGCCACCCGGCGTCGCGCGCCTCGGTGAGCGTCGCGGCCCAGAACTGGTCGAAGTCCCCCGGGTCACGCACCGCGCTGCGGTAGCCGCGTAACTGATTCTCGGAAAGGTCGGTGTACACGTGACGTCCTTTCGACGCTGCGTCGAACAGCCGCCCGGCGGGCCGGTACGGCGAAAGGTGCCCGAAAAATGTCCGGAAATCTTCCGCAACTCCGGCGAACGCTAGAACCGACCTGGCATGTCGTCAACCCCCATCGGTGAGGCAAGATGGCGCGAGGAACGGTGCACGCCGTTCCGGGACACACGGCGGTGACGGCTTGCGGTCGCCTCCGGACCGGTGAAGGAGACGCGGGTGGGCGCGGACGACGGACGCAGGGTGACCATCACCGCGATCGCACGGGAGGCGGGCGTGTCGGTGCCGACCGTCTCGCGGGTACTCAACGGACGCTCCGATGTGGCCCCGGACACCCGGGAACGGGTCGAGGAACTGCTGCGTCACCACGGCTACCGGAGGCGCAGCAGCCGCAGCGTCCGGCGCGCCGGCCTCGTCGACCTGGTCTTCAACGACCTGGACAGCCCCTGGGCCGTGGAAATCATCCGGGGTGTCGAGGACGTGGGGCACGGTGCCGGCGTCGGCACCGTGGTCTCGGCGATTCACCGGCAGCCGACCGCCGCCCGGCAGTGGTTGCAGAACCTGCGCACCCGGGCCACCGACGGCGTCATCTTCGTGACCTCGCACCTGAGCCCCCCACTGCACGCGCAGCTGCGCCGCCTCAACGTGCCGGTGGTGGTCGTGGACCCGGCCGGCGTACCGGCCATGGACGTGCCGACGATCGGTGCCACCAACTGGTCCGGCGGGCTCGCCGCGACCGAGCACCTGCTGTCGATCGGGCACCGGCGCATCGGGTTCGTCGCCGGGCCGACGCACCTGTTGTGCAGCCGCGCCCGCCTCGACGGTTACCGGGCCGGGTTGGAGGCGGCGGGCATTCCGGTCGACGACGAGTTGGTCTGTCCGGGCGACTTCTACCACGCCTCCGGGTTCGCCGCCGGGACGGCGCTGCTCGACCTGGCCGACCCGCCGACCGGCATCTTCGCGGCCAGCGACCAGATGGCCTTCGGCGTCTACGAGGCCATCCGGCGGCGCGGGCTGCGGGTGCCGGACGACGTCAGCGTGGTGGGCTTCGACGACCTGCCGGAGGCACGCTGGGCGTCCCCGCCGCTGACCACCGTGCGCCAGCCGTTGGTCGAGATGGGTCGGCTGGCGGCACGGACCGTGCTACGGCTGTCCCAGGGCGAGGGCATCGACTCGCCCCGGGTCGAGCTGGCCACCGAACTTGTCGTGCGGGACAGCACCGCCGCCCCGCCGGCCGGGTCGCGCGCCTCGTCGTGATGGGCGGAACCGCCTCGGACGCTGGTCGCGTCGTTCCGGATCGGATCGCGGAAGTTCCACTGGCCGACGCGCCGAGCGGGTCACCGTCGGCGCGGTGAGCGACCCTGGGGCCGCCCACCGCGCGCCGTACGGTCAGTGGTGGTGCGAGCGGACCGCCCTGCGGATCTCCACCGGCAACGCTGGCGCCCCGTCGACCGGAGCCGGGTCCTCGGCCGTCGGGGCCACTCCCCCGGCGGCGATCCGGTCCAGCGTGGCCAGCCCGGCCGCGTCGACCTCGCCGAAGATCGTGTAGTTCGGCCGCAGCGCGGAGTCGGCGTACACCAGGAAGAACTGGCTGCCGTTGGTGTCCGGCCCGGCGTTGGCCATGGCCAGCACGCCCCGGGCGTAGAGCCGGCGTACCCCGGTCGGGTCGGTGGGTGCCGGCGGCAGGTCGGTCGGCAGCTCGTCGCGGTACCGGTAGCCCGGGCCGCCCTCGCCGGTGCCGGACGGGTCACCGCACTGTAGGACGCTCAGCGTCGGGTACGCGGTGAGCCGGTGGCACGGGGTCCGGTCGTAGAAGCGCTTGCGGACCAGGTGCAGGAAGCTCTGCACGGTGCACGGAGCGGCCTCCCGGTCCAGGGTCAACCCGATCGGCCCGTGGTTGGTCGCCAGGGTCACCCGGACGCTGCCCCGGTCCGGGGTGCGTCGCGGGTCCGGCGGCAGGGGCACCGGACGGGCCGCCGGCTCGTCGGGCGTCTCGGTGTACGCGCACGGGCCGTGGGTGGTGCGCGGCGGACGGGCGTTGGCGTCGGCGGACGGTCCGGGCGCGGCGGACGCGGTGGCGGAGACGCCGGCGACCAGCGCCCCGGCGAGCACCGTCACCCCCGCGAGGCGGGTCAGCACGCGCACCGGTCGGCGCGATGCCGCCACCCCGGGGCGCGGTTCGAGTTCACTCGGCACAGGGATCCTCCTGGACTCGTGGTGCCAGAAAGACCGGAGTCTATGGAGGTCGTGGCCGGTTGTCGATGTGTCAGAGCAGCCGACGGCGTCGCCGCCACAGCAGCCCGCCCAACAGCACCAGCACTCCGGCGCCGCTGATCGCGGTCACCGACCAGAGCCATCCCGAGCCGGATTGCGCCGGCCCGCTGGCCGCTGCCGGCCGCGGCCCGCCCGGCGCCGCCAACGCCGACGGCGCGGCCGATGGAGTGGCGGTCAACTCCCCCGGCTCGACGAGTCGACCGACGCTCGCGTCGCGGGACAGCGTGAAGCCCCAGTCCAGCAGCGCCGCGCCCTGCTCCCAGCCGCGCTTCGGCGCCGACTCGGCGCCCAGCAGGGTCACCACCAGCCGCCGGCCGTCGCGTTCGGCCGCGCCGACGTAGGTGTGCCGGGCCAGGTCGGTGAAGCCGGTCTTGCCGCCGAGCGCACCCGGGTACCGGTAGATGAGCTGGTTCTCGTTCTGGATCTGGAAACCCTTGGTCCGCTGCGCCGGCTGGGCCGGGATCGGCGTCTGTTCGGTGAGCGCGTACCGGCGGAAGGTCGGCTGGGCGAAGCAGGCTCGGGCGATCAGCGCCAGGTCGTACGCGCTGGTGAACTGTCCCCTGCCGTCGAGCCCGGACGGGGTGACGGCGTGCGTCTGGAGCGCACCGAGCCGGTGCGCCTGCTCGTTCATGGCGCGTACGCCGTCGGCCGCGCTGTCCGTTCCGCTACCCAGTCGGGCCAGCGCGTTGGCGGCCTCGTTGCCGGAGTTGAGCAGCAACCCGAGCCAGATGGTCTCGATGGTGTACCGGCCGCCCGCGACGAGGCCGACGGCGGAGGAGCCGGGCTCGATGTTCATGTCCTCGTCGGTGACGGTGACCGTCTGCTTCGGGTCCAGCCGGGGCATCATGGTGGCCGCCAGCAGGAGCTTCTGCACACTCGCCGGGGTGCCGTACTCGTGCGGGCCGCAACCGCCGAGCACCTGACCGGTGTCCAGGTCGGCGACCAGCCAGGAGGTCGCGCTGACCGCCGGTGGCGCACCGGCGCCGGCCGGCACGACCAGCCCGTCGGTGGCCAGTCCCGCGCCACCGACCACGCGCTGCGCGGGCACGGCGG
>NZ_JAEVHM010000305.1 GCF_016802865.1 Micromonospora parastrephiae
CAAGGCGATCATCGCGGCGACGAAGAAGGCCGGCCTGCCCGAGCGGGCCGCGGTGATCTCGATCGCGACGAGCCTGCAGGAGTCGAAGCTGGAGAACCTGGGTCACCTGGGCGACGCCAACGACCATGACTCGTTGGGCCTGTTCCAGCAGCGCCCGAGCTCGGGTTGGGGTACGCCGGAGCAGATCACCGACCCGGAGTACGCGACGACCGCGTTCCTGAAGGGCCTCAAGCAGGTTGACGGGTGGCAGGACATGCCGCTGACCGACGCCGCGCAGACGGTGCAGGTGTCGGCCTACCCGGACGCCTACGCCCAGTGGGAGCAGCAGGCCACCGACCTCGTCACCCAGCACTGGAACAGCTGACCACAGCAGTACGGCGATGGCCGGCACCCCGGAACCTCGGGGTGTCGGCCATTGGAATACTGCGGCTGTGGGGCTGGTTGTGGAGGGTGTCGGTGTGACTCAGTGTCCCCGGGCCTCACCTGATATCGCCGTCGCGGAATACCGTTCGGCTGGAGCCGCGTCGCGCCACTCGCCGAGAGGCGACCTGCACACCGACACCAGCGCCGCCCCCGACCCAACCGGTCGGGGGCGGCGCTGTCTGTGCCCGCCCGTCAGGCGGTGGCGGCACAATGCTGGAGTGAGTGTCGCTGAACCCTGGTCCGAGCAGTCGGGTGTCGTCGTACTCCCGGGTGGTGCGAGCGTGCGCGGACGCCGCGTCGGTGCGCTCGCCTCGCCCGCCGACTTCGCGCTGCTGTTGGCGCCCGGCCCGGAGCCGACCTGGTCGTTCCGTCGGATCCGGTGGCCCGACTTCTGGGTGCCGCTCGATCGGGTTGATGCGCTCGACGCCCTGCGTGAGGCCCTGCGGCGGGCGCACGGCGGTGAACGCGTGGAGGTGGCCTGTCGGGGTGGGGTGGGGCGCACCGGAACGGCCCTGGCCGCGCTGGCGATCCTCGACGGGCTGCCGACCGAGCGGGCGGTGTCGTGGGTCCGGGCGGGCTACCACCCGAGGGCGGTGGAGACCCCGTGGCAGCGACGCTGGCTCCGCCGCGTCGCCTGACCGCGCCGCCTCGCCTGACCGCGCCGCGTCGCCGCCCGCCGGCCGATTCGGCGCCGCTACCCCTGGGGCGACCGGGCCGGCTTGTCGACGTACTCGCGCAGATGCGTGGCGGTGAGGGTGTCGCCGTGGGCGACCAGCTCGGCCGGCGTGCCGGTGAAGACGATCCGCCCGCCGTCGTGTCCGGCACCGGGGCCGAGGTCGATGAGCCAGTCCGCGTGTGCCATCACCGCCTGGTGGTGCTCGATGACGATCACCGTGTTGCCGGCGTCGACCATGCGGTCGAGCAGGGCCAGGAGTTGGTCCACGTCGGCCAGGTGCAGACCGGTGGTGGGCTCGTCCAGGACGTACGTGCTGGTCTTCTCCGCCAGGTGGATGGCGAGCTTCAGTCGTTGCCGTTCCCCGCCCGATAGGGTGGTCAGCGGCTGGCCGAGGCTGAGGTAGCCCAGCCCGACGTCGACCAGCCGGCCGAGGATGAGGTGCGCCGGCCCGCTGGGGAAGAAGCCGTACGCCTCGGTGACCGACATGGCCAGCACCTCGCTGATGTTCTTGCCGCGCAGCGTGTACGTGAGCACCTCGTCGGTGAACCGCCGCCCCTCGCACCGTTCGCAGACGCTGGCCACGCTGGCCATCATCGCCAGGTCGGTGTAGATCAGCCCGATGCCCTTGCACGCCGGGCAGGCGCCCTCGGAGTTGGCGCTGAACAGCGCTGCCTTGACCCCGTTGCCTTGGCGAAGGCGGAGCGGATCGGGTCGAGCAGCCCGCTGTAGGTGGCCGGGTTGCTGCGCCGTGACCCGCGGATGGGGGACTGGTCCACGATCACCACTCCGGACCGGCCGCGCAGCGATCCGTGGATCAGTGAGCTCTTGCCGGAGCCGGCCACACCGGTGACCACGGTGAGCACGCCGAGCGGGATGTCGACGTCCACGTCGCGCAGGTTGTGCAGGTCGGCCTGTCGGATGGCGAGGTGCCCGGTCGGTGGGCGTACCTCGGCGCGCAGGGTCACCCGGTGGTCGAGGTGCCGTCCGGTGAGCGTGTCGGAGCGGCGCAGGCCGGGCACGTCTCCGGTGAAGCAGATCCGTCCGCCGTTGGTGCCGGCGCCGGGCCCGAGGTCGACCACGTGGTCGGCGATGGCGATGGTCTCCGGCTTGTGTTCGACCACCAGCACGGTGTTGCCCTTGTCGCGCAGCCGCAGCAGCAGGTCGTTCATCCGGGCGATGTCGTGCGGGTGCAGGCCGACGGTGGGTTCGTCGAAGACGTAGGTGACGTCGGAGAGACTGGACCCGAGGTGGCGGACCATCTTCACCCGCTGCGCCTCACCGCCGGACAGGGTCGCCGACTCGCGGTCCAGGCTGAGGTAGCCCAGCCCGATCTCGACGAGGGAGTCCAGCAGGTCCCGCAGGTTGGCGATCAGAGGCGCCACCGCCGGGTCCTCGACGGCCCGCACGAACGTCGCCAGGTCGCTGATCTGCATCGCGGAGCAGTCCGCGATGGTGCGCCCCGCGATCCGGGACGACAGGGCCGCCGCGTTGAGGCGGGTGCCGCCGCAGTCTGCGCAGGTGGTGAACGTGACCGCCCGGTCGACGAAGGCGCGGATGTGCGCCTGCATCGACTCGCGGTCCTTGGTCAGGTAGAGCCGCTTGACCTTGACGGCCAGGCCCTCGTACGTCCAGTTGTTGCTGCCGACCTTGATCTTCGTGGCCGGTTTGTGGAGGAAGTCCTCCCACTGCTGCGGCGTGTAGTCCTGGAGTTTGACATCCGGGTCGAACAGGCCGGAGCCGACGATGGTCTGCCAGTACCAGGAGTCGACGGCGAAGTTGGGCACGGTGATCGCGCCGTCATTGAGGGAGCGCTCGACGTCGACCAACTCGTTGACGTCCAGGTCGGAGACCCGGCCCAGCCCTTCGCAGGTGGGGCACATGCCCTCGGGCAGGTTGAAGCTGAACGCCCCGGCGCCGCCCACCGACGGATCGCCGAGCCGGCTGAAGAGGATCCGCAGCATGGCGTACGCGTCGGTGGCGGTGCGACGGTGGAACGGGAGTTGACGCCCATCCGTTCCTGGTCGACGACGATGGCGGCGCTGAGGTTGCGCAGTGAGTCGACGTCCGGCCGGTTGAGGTTCGGCATGAACGACTGGAGGAAGGCGCTGTAGGTCTCGTTGATCATGCGCTGGGACTCGGCGGCGATGGTGCCGAAGACCAGCGACGACTTGCCGGAGCCGGAGACGCCGGTGAAGACGGTCAACCGGCGCTTGGGGATGTCGACCGAGACGTTGGCGAGGTTGTTCTCCCGCGCCCCGCGTACCTCGATCATGTCGTGGCTGTCGGCGGCGGACCATGCTGGCTGCGACATGCGAACCCTTCACGAGATCGTGGCGGGGCCATCCCCGCCGAGCACCTGACGCATTAAATTGTCTCATTAACCTTCCTGTAGAGACTTTCCTGACATCCGCAGCGCACCGTGCCGAGTAAAGACCCGACAAGTCTCAAATAACATGTCAACCGCTAGGGTTGCCGTCGTGGACGTCGAGCCAAAGGATCGCCTGCGCGCCGTGGACCTGGCCGCCACCGTCGGGATCTCCGTGCAGCAGGTGCGCAACTACGTCGAGCAGGGCGTGCTGCCGCCCGTGCGGCGCACCCCGAGCGGCTACCGGATCTTCACGACGGAGCACTCCCGCGCGCTGACCGTGGCGCGGCGGCTCGCCGAGGGGCACGGCTGGGGTCGTACCCGGGAGATCATGGCGGCGGTGCACCGGGGTGACCTGCCGGCGGCCCTCGCGGCGCTCGACGGCGGCCACGCCGAGCTGGACCGGGAACGCGCCGACATCCGCCGGGTGCTCGGCGCCTTCGAGACCGTGCTCGCGCCGTCCCGGCGGCCCGGCCGGCACCGCGCCGGGGCGTCCGCATCGGCGAGGTCGCCGCCCTGGTCGGGGTCCGGACCTCCCAGCTGCGGCTCTGGGAGGCCCGTGGCCTGCTGCGCCCGACCCGCGCGCCGGGCACCAACTACCGGGTGTACGACGAAGCCGAGCTGCGCGCCGCGCAGGTCGTCGCGCTGCTGCGCCGAGGCGCGTACCCGTTCGAGATCATCGAGGCGGTGCTGGGCGAGTTGCGTACCACCGGCAGCGCCCAGCGGGTCCGCGCCGAGCTGGCCCGCCGTGAACAGGACCTGCACGCGCGCAGCCTGCGCCGGCTGCGGGGGAGCGCCGCGCTGCACGACTACCTGCACCAGCGAGCCCATCCGGTCCCGCCCTGCGATCTTGTTGACTAGGGTCGGCCTCATGAGAGCTGCGCTGCTGGCGGTCACGACGTCCGCCGTCCTGCTCGCTCCCGCGCCGGTCACCGCGGCCCCGGGTGCCCCCGGAACCGTACGGTGCCCGCGGGGCGCCGGCGCCCGCGATG
>NZ_JAEVHM010000306.1 GCF_016802865.1 Micromonospora parastrephiae
GCCGGCCACGCCCGGCGGTCTGCCGGCTCGGCGAGCCACGACCAGGCCCTCCGGCTCACCCGCCGCGGCGGCCTCGGCCACGTCGGCGTTGGTGGAGCCGGTCTCGGCATACAGCTCCAGCCGTGCCCACGGCCCGTTCGGCGCGACCAGCGCGCGCCGCAGCCGGGCCGCCGACAGCGGCGGGCGGTCCAGATCGGTGTACGGGGAGCCCGGCATCCCGCCAGCCTACGACGGTGACCGGAGCGGCACTGAGGCGTACTGCACAGCCGCCTCGACCTGAACCATCGTTATATTCCCTGGGTGACTACCGAGACCGGGACCAACATCCACAGCACCGCGGGCAAGCTGGCGGACCTGGAGCGCCGGGTCGACGAGGCGGTGCACGCCGGATCGGCGCGCGCCGTCGAGAAGCAGCACGCCCGGGGCAAGAAGACCGCCCGCGAGCGGATCGAGATGCTGCTCGACGAGGGCTCCTTCGTCGAACTCGACGAACTGGCCCGGCACCGGTCCACGGCCTTCGGGCTGGAGAAGAACCGGCCCTACGGCGACGGCGTGGTCACCGGCTACGGCACGGTCGACGGCCGGCAGGTCTGCGTCTTCGCCCAGGACTTCACGGTCTTCGGTGGCTCCCTCGGCGAGGTCTTCGGCGAGAAGATCGTCAAGGTGATGGACCTCGCCATGAAGATCGGCTGCCCGGTGGTCGGCATCAACGACTCCGGCGGCGCCCGCATCCAGGAGGGTGTCGTCTCGCTCGGCCTCTACGGCGAGATCTTCTTCCGCAACGTGCGTGCCTCCGGCGTCATCCCGCAGATCTCGCTGGTGATGGGGCCCTGCGCCGGCGGCGCGGTCTACTCCCCGGCGGTCACCGACTTCACCGTCATGGTCGACCAGACCTCGCACATGTTCATCACCGGACCCGACGTGATCAAGACGGTGACCGGCGAGGACGTCGGCATGGAGGAGCTGGGCGGGGCACGCACGCACAACTCGCGCAGCGGCAACGCGCACTACCTCGCCAGCGACGAGGAGGACGCGGTCGACTACGTCAAGGCCCTGCTGTCGTACCTGCCGTCGAACAACATCGACGAGCCGGTGGTCTTCGACGCCCCCGCCGACCTCTCCGTCACCGACGAGGACCGGGCACTGGACACGCTGATTCCGGACTCGGCCAACCAGCCGTACGACATGCACACGGTCATCGAGCACGTCCTCGACGACGGGGAGTTCCTGGAGGTCCAGCCGCTCTACGCGCAGAACATCGTGGTCGGCTACGGCCGGGTCGAGGGGCGTCCGGTCGGTGTGGTGGCCAACCAGCCGATGCACTTCGCCGGCACCCTGGACATCGCCGCCTCGGAGAAGGCCGCCCGGTTCGTCCGCACCTGCGACGCGTTCAACATCCCGGTACTGACCTTCGTGGACGTTCCCGGCTTCCTGCCGGGCACCGGCCAGGAGTGGGACGGCATCATCCGCCGGGGCGCCAAGCTCATCTACGCGTACGCCGAGGCGACCGTCCCCAAGGTCACCGTGATCACCCGCAAGGCGTACGGCGGGGCGTACGACGTGATGGGTTCCAAGCACCTCGGCGCCGACCTCAACTTCGCCTGGCCGACCGCGCAGATCGCGGTGATGGGCGCGCAGGGCGCGGTGAACATCCTCTACCGCTCCGAGCTGGCCGGTGCCGAGGATCCGGCGGCGGTCCGCGCCGAGAAGATCGCCGAGTACGAGGACACCCTCGCCAACCCGTACGTGGCGGCCGAGCGCGGATACATCGACTCGGTGATCCCGCCGCACGAGACGCGTGCCCAGATCGTCCGGGCGCTGCGCATCCTGCGCACCAAGCGCGAGACCCTCCCCCCGAAGAAGCACGGCAACATCCCGCTCTGACCGCGTTCCTGACCGGCGTCAGCAGGGCGGGTTGGCGGCGAGGCACATCCGGCTGGCGGCGACCGCCGCCAGCCGGATCAGCTCCGGCTCGGTGCCGTCCCGTCCCGGGGTGAGTACCGCGATCAGGTCGCCCACCCGCACCACAGCCGTGCTGGTCGGCCGGGACACGTTGCCGACGGTCTCGCCGGTTTTCTGGTCGCGGGCTCGTGACGAGGAGTGGCGGACCAGCACGGCCCCGTCCCCGGCGAAGCCCCGCTGCACCACCGCCCAGCGGTGCACCACTTCCGCGGTCCCCGTCTGTCCCGCGATCGTGTAGGGCCCGACGCTGCGCCACTCGGGGCAGGTGGCCAGCATCTGGTCGAGGTTGCCGAAGAACGACGCCGCCACGTCCGGCGTCACCCGGTACAGATCCTGGCTGAGCAGCAGGTCACTGGAGGGGCGGTCGACGCCCTCGGGGCGTTCCCGCAGCAGGGTTTGCGACCGTGACCAGAGGGACATCTGCCAGCCGGTCGTCATCCCCTGGGTCTCCCGGCAGTGACCCAACATCCGCTCGACGCGGACCGGCTCCCCCAGCCCTGACTCACTGAGCTGTACCTGCGCCGGCTGGGCCAGGTCGGCCGGTCGCAGCAGTGAGTCGAGGGCAATTTCAGCACGGGCCGGTGCGGTCGGAGAGGCCGAGGCCGCGACCGGAGGTGGCGCCACCTCTCCGCCGCGTTCGGCGGCGACGAAGGCGGAGACGCCCGCGAGCGTCAGCACGACCGTGGCCGCCAGGGCGGTACGACGGCTGCGCCGCCGGCCCTCGGCCCGGATGTCCTGCGGCTCCGGCCACCGGACGTCCCGCAGGTCACGCTGGATCTGTTCGACGAACGCCAGGTCGTCACGCATCGGTAGTCTCCTCCACATCAGAGACGGCGAGCAGCCCGGCGAGCGCGGCGCGCCCCCGGGAGAGTCGGGCCTTCACCGTGCCGACCGGGGCGTCGGTCTCCCGCGCCACCTCGGCGACCGGCATGCCGACCAGGTAGTACAGGGCGATGGCGGTGCGCTGCTCCTCGGGCAGCCGGCGCAGCGCGGCGACCACCTCGACGGTGTCGGTGTCCGGGCCGGGAACGGTCTCGTTGGCCCCGTGCCGCAGGTACGCGCGGGCACGGCTGCGCAGGCTGCGCCACCGGCTGACCGCCACCCGGCTCGCCACCACCCGTACCCACGCCTCCGGGTCGTCGTACCGGCTGACCGTCGACCAGCGCTGCCACGCCCGGATGTACGCCTCCTGCACGGCGTCCTGCGCCTCGACCCGATCGCCGGTCAGGGCGTAGACGAACCCGAGCAGCCGTTGCCGGCTTCCCCGGTAGAACTCGTCGAACCCGTCGACGTCCGGCACCCGCTACCTCCCCGTGTCGGTCGCAGGGAACACGCGCCGGGCAGGGTCGTCGGTTGCCCCGATCAGGCGATCATCTTCTCCAGCTCGGTCAGCGGGAACGCGCCCGCCCCGATCCGCTCCCGGACCGCCCGGCGTACCGCGCGCTGCACGGCCACGTTCACCGGCGTCGGTACGCCGTGCAACCGGCCGAGCAGGGCGATCTCCCCGTTGAGGTGGTCGGCCTCGGTGGAGCCCGCACCCCGGGCCAGGCTCTGCCAGGTGGAGCCGCCGGAACGCGCCTCGCCATTCACCGGGCGCTGCCCGACCAGGTCGCCGCGTTCGGCCTTCTCCTCCTCCGGGGAGGTGTGCGCGATGCCCGCGGCGGCGAGTACGGCGACACCCTCGGCGCGTACCCGCTCGGCCAGCGCGTCCGGGATGTCCCGACCGAGCAGCGCCTGCAGGCCGTTGCCGAGGTTGCTGAGCAGCTTGCCGTACTTCCAGCGCAGCACGTCCTTCCGCACCGGTGCGACGAACCCGGCGGCGGTCAGGTCGGCGGCGACCGCCCGGTCGGTGTCGTCGGCGCCGCTCGGGTACCGCCCGATGTGGAGCATCCCCGGGTGCGGGTACCCGTTGGCCACCACCACGCCCGGGTCCAGGTGGGTGGCCGGCAGCCAGACGCAGACCGCGTGCACGTCGGCGAAGAGCCGCAGCGCGGCCCGCTCGTTCGCCACCCCGTTCTGTGCGGTGACCAGCGGCAACCGCTCGCCTGCCGTACCGCCGCCGGCCACCGGCGCATCCACCCAGGCGGCCAGCGCCCCGGAGGTGTCCTGCGACTTCACCGTGAGGACCAGCACCGTGTCCGCGGGCAGGGGACGGTCACCGGGCCCGTCCACGGCGGCGAGGCGAGCGGTGACGTCACCGTCGGGCTGGCGCAGGGTCAGACCCCGCGCACGAATCGCGTCCAGGTGCGCCCCGCGCGCCACCAGGGTCACGTCCCGACCGGCCTGCGCCAGCCGCGCCCCGATCGTCCAGGTGCGTATCCAGCCAGGCCAGGCACTCCCGGAGGGCGGCGACGAACAGACCGGGACTGCCGTGCGTCCACGGGCCGATCACGAGGCGCGGCCGTGCGCCGGCGGCGCGCAGGGTGGCATGGTC
>NZ_JAEVHM010000307.1 GCF_016802865.1 Micromonospora parastrephiae
GTGCCGGTGTTGCTCAGGCCGGTCAGCTCGCCGACCGATTCGCCACGGCGGGCGGCGGCGCGTCGACCGGGGGCGGGGGCTGGCGTGCTCACGCGGGCGCTGAGCGCGCTCACCAGCGCCTCGCACCCGGCGTCGCAGGCCCGCACCGAGGCGACCGCCTGGCGGACCGTCTCGGCCACGGCAGAGGTGAGCGCCCGGTTCACCGCGGCACGGCGGGGCGTCTCGGAGATGGCGACCCGCAGCGCGGTCACCGCGTCGTTGATTTCCTGGGCGTCGGCCACCCCGTCCGCGGCGAGGTGCGCGGCGATGGCGTCCGCCGCCACCGACACCTCACGGCCCCGCGCGACGGTGCCGCCGAGCATGCCCGGCTCGGGCAGCGCGTCCAGCACCGCCAGGGAGACCGGTTCGGCCGGGTCCGGGTACGCGCGCAGCGCCGCCGGGTACAGCTCGCGCAGGACCTCGCGGAGCGCCACGGCGGCGGAGTGCCGACCACTGGCCAGCGCGGCGTGCGCGGAGAGCACCTGCTTGTAGCCGGCGAGATCCCGGGGTGCGGGCAGCGTGACCGCGGAGAGCGCGCCCGCCTGCAACGCGCGGGCCAGGCCGACGGCGCGTCGTTCGGCCGGCGGTGACTGCATCTCCTCCAGTGAGTCGTCGTCGGCGAACCGCTCGGCGAAGTCGTCCACCGAGTCGTCGTCGGCGATCGCCAGGGGTCGACCCGCCGCGCTCAACAGCGAGGTGACCGTGTGGTCGTCGCTGTCGGCGGCGATGGCCGCACCGCTCGGCCCGCCCGACCGCTCCACGAGCAGCGCGACGAGCTGGGCGTAGCCAGCGGCGTCGTCGCTGATCTCGCAGACATGCAGCAGACGGCCTGCGTCGTCGACCACAGCGGACGTCAGCGTCGAACCGGCCGAGGCCGGTCGGTCAGCCGGATCCGCCGAGGCCAGACCGCAGTAAACGCGCACGAGCGCCACGGCGTCGTCCTCCTCCCGGGACAGGTCTTTCCTCTGCCAGCAACTGATGCTCCCCGGTACGGGTCAGTCGCGCCAGTCCACGACCGCAGAGATCTTGCCGACAATGGTGCGCCAGCCCAAACTTGCGGTCTGTGCCCCGATCTTCTTCAGCCGCCGACGGCCCATGAAACCGCCGACGCCACCGTTGACGGTCGCCCGCAGGGCCTCGTCCAGGTTGTCGAGGCTGGAGCCGGCGGAGAGCATGTCGAGTACCGCAGGCAGCCGCAACGCGTACGAGAGGTCACGGGCGATCTCGCCGGCCTCGATCAGCAGGGTCGAATCCCAGGCATCGTGCCCGCCGCGCAGGTTCTCCACGACGAGGTCGAGTTCGTAGGTGTCCTCGTCGAGCGGCGCGATATCGGCCGGCTCCACCCGTTCGGACAATTCATTCCAGCTGTCCAGTTGGGACAGATCGTTGGGCGCACCGGATCGGATGAAACTGACCAACGACTCGGGCGTCTTGAACAGCAGCAGCTTGCCCCGGTGGCTGAGGAAGACCGGCACCTCCTCGTCGTCCTCGTCGTCCGCCTCGTCCGTGGCGTCCTCGTCGTCGGCGGTCGCGTCGGCGTCCCGGCGGCGACGCGACGGCTCGTCCTCGTCGCTCTCGGCGAACTCCTCGGCCAGTTCCTCGTCGAGGATGACGACGGTCTCGTCGTCCTCCTCCTCGATGGCCTGACGGCGCGCGAGGAACGGGTCGTCCTGGTCGCGTTCGGTCACGTCGGTCGGGGTCAGCGTCCCCGCCGGCCGGTAGGCGCGAAGCGTGAAGCCGGTGCCGGCGGGTAGGGCGATCTCCACCGGGTCGATCCGCAGCTCGTCCCAGAGCGACCGGTCGGCCGACGCCGACGCGTGGCCGGTGTCCTCGGTGTCATCTGGCTCGGCCGCGCCGGTGGTGTCGTCGAGCTCGGGCTCGTCGGCGTCGGGCCGTTGGGGCGACTGGCGGGCCACGCTGACCTCCGTGTGCTTCGGGTTGCCCACCCGCCGGCGTCTCGGGCCGGCGAGTGACTCTGGGCACATACCCTAGTCGGCGGCTCGGGAAGACTGGAGCCCGCACCCCGGTGGTGACACCCCGCACCCGCTCGGGCCTGCGGTTCTCAGCCGGTGGCGTACCGGCCGCCGAACAAGTAGCGTAGCTACACATGAAGGCCCAGGCGCTGCACGGCCACCTCGACGCCCTGCTGCTCGCCGTTCTCGAACAGGGCGCGCTGCACGGCTACGCCATCATCGAGGCCCTGCGGGCGCGTAGCGACGGCAGCCTCGACCTGCCCACCGGCACCATCTATCCGGCGCTGAGACGGCTGGAGCGGGCCGGGCACGTGGCGAGCACGTGGAGCACGGTCAACGGGCGGGAGCGGCGGACGTACCAGCTCACCGACGCGGGCCGACGGGCGCTGGCCGGTGAGCGCGCCGGTTGGCACGAGTTCCAGCAGACCGTCGGCCGCTTCCTCGACCCCGGCAGCCCACCCGGCACCCCGGCCTGAGCCGCGATCAGCGCCCCGCTGCGGCCGGGACGTCTCAGCGTGCGGTGGCCAGCACCCAGCCGCGCGCCGCGCGAGCCAGCGAGAAGTAGGCGGCCCCGGCCAGCACCACGCCGATGATCATCGGGGGCCACCTCAGCGCCGCGTCCCAGAGACCGAGTGACCAGGCGAAGAGCGCGCCACCGGCCAGCACTCCCAGCACCAGCACACCGGTCAGGCCGGCACCCACCGCGCGCTGCGCGGTGGCCAGGCCCGGGCGTGCCGTACGGGCGCTCGCCGCGACCACCAGCAGACCGGCCACGGAGAGCAGCAGCGCGCCTATCCAGATCCAGTTGACCGAGGTGGAGAGCAGCAGGTAGGTGGCCGGCGGGCGGGGACCGGCGGTCCAGCTCGCCCCCTGCCAGGTCAGGTCGCCGGCAGCCACCCCCACTCCGGCGATCGCCAACATCCGCAGGGAGAACCCGCGCAGGGCGGCCGTCGCCAGCTCGGCCTGCCAGGAGGGCAGCAGCTGCGCCGGCGAGCCGAACTCGGCCACCGCGCGGCGCTGCGCCTCGGTGGGCGGCACCCCGCTCTCGCGGTACGCCTCGACGGCGTCCAGCAACCCGTGCCGGGCCTCGGTCAGCAGGTCGGACTTCAGGCGTGCCGGGCCCTGCAACCGGACGGCCAACTCCCGCAGGTGCTCGTCGACCAACACGTCCTCACAGCGCGGCATGGCACCACCCTGCCACGACTTCGCGGCGCCGACGTCCGGGGGAACCCTGGTCCCTCCCCGAGCCGGGTCAGGGGGCGAGCGCCAGGTACCCCCGTTCGGCCGCCTCCTGGAGCAGCCACTGGTCCCGGTACCACCCCGGGGCGGCGACCAGGTCGGTGTGCCGGCCACGTTGGATCACCCGGCCGCCGTCGAGGACGACGATCTCGTCGAGCTCGGCCAGACCGCTGAGCCGGTGGCTGATCAGCAGCACCGAGTGCCCGGTGGGGGTGGCGGCGAGGGCGGACGCGAGCACCGCGTCCGCGGCGGTCGGGTCCAGCCCCTCGGTGGGCTCGTCCAGCACCAGCACGGGCGGCGCGGCGAGCAGCGCCCGGGCCAGCGCGAGTCGCTGCCGCTGGCCACCGGAGAGCTGTCCGCCCTCCTCACCGACCAGGGTGTCCCAGCCCGCCGGCTGGGCGCGTACCCAGTCCAGCAGACCAGCGGCGGCGGTGGCCGCGGCCAGCTCGTCGTCGTCCGCGGCGGCCCGCCCGAGCAGGAGGTTCTCCCGCACGGTCGCGTGGAAGACGTACGCCTCGGCGAGCAGCCCGCCGACCGCGCGGGGCAGCTGCTGCTCGGTGTACGCCGACAGCTCACGGTCACCCAGCTCGACGCGGCCGGACGTGGGCCGGACCGCCCCGGTCAGCACGGCGGCCAGGGTGCTCTTGCCGGCGCCGCTCGGGCCGACCACCGCGATCCGTCGACCGGCGGGTAGATCCAGGCTCACCCGGTCCAGGGCGGGTGCGGCGCGGCCCGGTACCGCACGGTCACCTCGACGAAGCGCAGGTCGTGCGGGCCGGCAGGGTCGGCGCTGCCCTCGGCGGGCGGGGGAGTGGGAGCGCCCTCGTCGAGCAGGGCGGCCACCCGGGTCAGTCCGGGCCGCAGCTGGGTCCACTGGCGGGCCGCCGCGACCAGGGCCAGCGTCACCTCGACGGCGGCCAGTGAGCCCACGGCCAGCACACCGACCAGCACTCCCGGTACGTCGGCGGCCAGCGCGGCCAGCACCACCGCGCCGGCGGTCAGCCCGGCGACCAGCACCCCGGCCGCGTCCACCGCGAACCCGGTGGCGGCCAGCCGGCGTTCCAGCCGGGCCAGTCGGC
>NZ_JAEVHM010000308.1 GCF_016802865.1 Micromonospora parastrephiae
GGTGCCCGCAGAAGCCGTGTATCGGGGTGAACCGCCCGACCACAACTCCGATGATCGACCCGAGGAGGGGGGCGAAGGGTTAGGGGGTGGGGAGGCCTAGGGCCTTGTCTACGCGGGTGAGGATGGCGGCGTCGTCGTCGGGGTTGACGCCGCGGAGCAGGTCGATGGCCGTGGCCCGGACCTGGCCAATGATCATGGCGAGGGGCAGTGCCTGGGTCGAGCCGAAGAGCTGCCCGGCCGTGTGCACGGCGGCGAGCGCCGACTCGTCGGCCCGGCTGGCGTGCCGGTCGGCGGCCTCCTCCCGGCCGTCCAGGTCGGCTGCGAGCGCGGCGCCGGCCTCGCGGACCGCCTCGGCGAGTGCCCGCAGCGCGACGCCCAGTTGGGGCGACACCGGGGTGTGCAGCCGGCTGAGGGTGACCCCCGCGCGGGCCAGCACCCGGACGTTGCGTACCGCGTAGTCGATCTGCCGGATCGACTCGTCAACCGACCGCAGCCGGCCGATGTGCCGACGCCGACGGACGTTGAGCCGCAGCGCCTCACCGGCGGCGAGCACACCCTCGCGGAGTCCGTCGACCCGGACGTCCATCCCCCGGGCCTGCGTCAGCGCGGCCATCGCGGCCCGCTCGTCGCGGTGGTCCAACGCGTCGGCGATCCCGCCCAGCAGGCCGGCCAGTTCGTCGAACGTCCGCCGTACCTCGGCGACCAGCGGGGCCAGCGGGTGCCGGGCGTCGACCAGCAGGCTGGCGGCGAGGGCGACCGCGCCGCCGATCAGCGCGTCGACGAAGCGGAACGGCACCAGCGACCCGTCCGGCGGCGCGACCACCACCAGGTAGAGCGCGGACACCGCGGCCTGCACCAGGGTCACGCCGGTGGCGCCGAAGGCGACGGCGAGCAGGACGGTGAGCAGGATGACGGTGAAGACCGTCCAGGTGCTGCCCGGCCCCAGCGCCTGCACCACCAGGTCCGCGACCAGCACCCCGGCGGCCACCCCGAGGACGACTTCGACGGCCCGGCGGATGCGCTGCCCCCGAGCCTGACCGAGGACGATCAGCGCGGCGGCCGGCGCGAAGAACGGCTGCGGATGCCCGAGCAGCCGGGTGGCGAGCAGCCAGGCCACGGTCGCGGCGACGGTGGCCTCCAGCACCGGCCGCCAGCCCTGCCGCAGGCGCCCACCGGCGACCCGCAGGCCACTGAGCCGCTGCATCCACCCTCCTCACACCGGTCCGGCCGGGCGGACCGGCAGCGTGCCGGTGGCGCACGGCACCGCAGCGATCGTCTCCCATCGCGCGACGGACCTGCTCACCGGGCTGCTCCGCAGGCGCCGGTGCGCCGCCCGCCCGGTCAGCTCCCGGTCAGCGCGCGCAGCAGCGTACGGACGGCGGCGGCCAGGTCGGCGCGGCTGGCCGGGGTGCCGGGTGGCGGGGCGGTCAGCGCGCCGGCGCCGACCAGCCGGTCGAAGAGCAGACCGTCCACGAACGCCACGAACTGGTCACCCTGCCGGTCGGGGTCGGTGGCTCCGGCCCGGGTCAGCAGGTCCCGGGACTGGACCCGCGGGCCGACGCCGTGGTGCAGGATGCCGCGCAGCTCCGGCCGGTGCACCGCCTCCAGCAGGCAGGCGTAGCGGGCCAGCGTCCGGCTGCGTCCGGTGCTCAGCCAGCGGTCGAGCACCTCGGCGACACCGTCGGCGAGCCGCTCGAGGTCGGCGGCGCCGAGTCGGGGGCCGGGCGGCGGGGGCGGCGGGCCGGTCGGCAGGTCGTGCGCGGCGAGGTCGTCCCGGTCGCGTTCGGCGAGCCGTCCCACCACGGCCTCGATGAGGGCCTGCCGGGTTCGGAGGTACGCGGAGGTGGTGCCGGGCGGTACTCCGGCGCGACCGTCCACCGCGCGGTGGGTCAGCGCCCGCATGCCGCCGTCGGCGATCAGCTCGATGGCCGCGTCGGTCAGCAGCGCGATCCGGTTCGTCCGGGCCGTCACGGCGCCTCCCCCTTTCCGTGGTCCGCAGGTAGTATCACTCTTCTACAGGTGTAGAAGGGCGGATGACATGAACGACCCGCACGCGGTGGTGGTCGGTGGCGGCATCGGCGGTCTGAGCGCGGCTGTCGCCCTGCGCCGCCACGGATGGCAGGTCACCGTGCTGGAGCGCGCCGCCGAACTACGCGAGGTGGGTGCCGGGCTGACCCTGATGACCAACGCGCTACACGCTCTGGACGCCCTCGGCCTCGGCCCGGCCCTGCGCCAGAGCGCGCACGCCGAGGCGCCCGGCGGGATCCGCGACCCGCGGGGCCGGTGGGTGTCCCGGTTGGACGCCGCGCAGATGACCCGGCAGCTCGGCACCACCGCGCTCGGCGTCCACCGGGCCACCCTGCACCGCGTCCTGAGCGACGCGCTGCCGGCGTCGTCGCTGCGGACCGGCGCCGAGGTGGAGCACGTGGAGTCCGGCCCCGACCACGCCGCGGTGCACTACCGAGGGCCCGACGGCCCGCGGACCCTCGACGCCGACCTGGTGGTCGGCGCCGACGGCCTGCGTAGCCGACTACGCGCCCAGCTCTGGCCACAGATCCCCGCCCCGGTGTACGCGGGCTCGACGACCTGGCGGGCCGCCATCGCGTTCCCCGACCCGATCCCGACGGCGATCACCTGGGGCCCGGCCGCCGAGTTCGGCATGGTGCCGCTCGGCGAGGGCCAGGTCTACTGGTACGCCGCGCTCACCGCCCCGCCCGGTGGTCACGCCCCGGACGAGCTGGCGGCCGTGCGTGACCACTTCGGCGACTGGCACGAGCCCATCCCCGCGCTGCTGGCCGCGACCCCGCCCGGGGTGGTCCTGCGCAACGACATCCACCACCTGGCCACGCCGCTGCCCTCGTACGTGCGGGGACGGGTGGCGCTGCTCGGCGACGCGGCCCACGCCATGACGCCGAACCTCGGGCAGGGCGCCGGCCAGGCGATCGAGGACGCGGTGGTGCTCGGCGCGGTCTGCTCCGACGGGGCGGACGGACTGCCGGCCGCCCTCGCGGCGTACGACGAGCAGCGTCGACCCCGCAGCCAGGCCGTCGCCCGGGCGTCCCTGCGCGCCGGCCGGTACGGCCAACAGATGCGCAACCCTCTCGCGCTCGCGGTGCGCGGCGCCGCGTTGCGACTCATCCCGGCCGGAACCGTGCTGCGCGGCATGACCCGGTACGTCGACTGGCGTCACCGGTGGACTGAGGCGACGGTCGCTCAGCCGGCGGCGGCCGTCGAACGCGGCGTCGCCGGACGAAGGCGACGGCCGCCCCGCGACGACGATCATCCTGGACGGGCGGGAAACGGCGCTCGGGCGCAAAACTCCAGAATAGTCATTTGTGGCGTCGGCGGCCTCGGGTGAAGGCGACAGTTCGTCGGTACAATCGGCGACCGCGTTGTGACTGATCGCTGACTGCTCGTGGTGAAACGGATCACACACACTGAGCGCATGAACAGGAGAGTCAACCGCGGTAGGGCACTCCGCATCGCGGTGTGTCTCCTTCTTCTCGCCGCGCTGAGCGGCTGTATGCAACTCAACATGGGGCTCACCGTCAACGCCGACGACACGGTCGACGGGCAGTTGCTGCTGACGGCCCAGAAATCCCTGTTGACCTCGCGGAACAAGAACATCTCGGTCGCCTTCGCGGAGCTGCGGCAGAACATTCCCGCGCTGCCGCCGGGCGAGGAGACCGGCTACCAGGACGGCAAACTCTTCGGCGCGCAGATCAGTTACCGCAAGGCGCCGCTGAAGACCTTCGACAGCGAGAGCGTGAAACTGGTCCGGGACGGCGATTTCTACCGCTTCACGTTGCCACTCGATCCGAAGAAATACGGCGGCAAGGTGGCCGAGCAGAATCCGCAGAACCAGCAGGCATTCCTCAAGCTGATGTCGTTCGAGATCTCGGTGACATTTCCCGGCCGGGTGATCGACAGCAATGGCACGGTCAACGGCCGGTCGGTCAGCTGGACGGTGGCCTCCAACCAGGACAAGCCGACCGAGTTGCGCGCCGTCGCCGAGGCGCCACCTCGACCGTCGACCTCGCCGGCCGCCGCCGGTGACGGGGGCGGGTTCGGATGGCTGCTGATCGCCGGCGGGCTGCTCCTCCTGCTGCTGATCGCCGCGGTGGGCGTACTCCTGCTGCGTCGCCGCCGCTCGGCGCGCCGGCGACTCTGCGACGACTTCCAGAAACGCCGCCAGACGGTCAACCAGTTCGTCGCGCGTCAGATGCCCGGCGCCACCACCCTCGCCGGGGGCAGCGGA
>NZ_JAEVHM010000309.1 GCF_016802865.1 Micromonospora parastrephiae
CGGCCGGCGCCCCGGTGGGCAGCGCCGCCCCGTCGCCGCCGCGCACCTCCGCCACCGCCTCGAGGGGTACGTCGGCGGGCTCGGCGCGCGGCCGTCCCGCTCGATCGGCTCAGCCGGCTGGTCGTGCCCTGCCGGCTGGTCGTGCCCTGCCGGCTGGTCGTGCCCTGCGGGCTGGGCGTCGAACAGGTCGTCGGTCGACGGGCCCGACTCCAGCACCCGGCGCAGGTCGGCCAGGAGACCGAGCCGCTCGGCGGAGTTGTGGTCGGACTCCGGGGCGTACACGGCGACAGTGTCGTTGCGGTGCTTCGCGTCGTACATCGCCACGTCGGCGTGGCGCATCAGAGTGGCGAAGTCCTCACCGTGCTCCGGGAAGACGGCGATACCGATCGACCCGCCCACGTCCAGCGGCAGCCCGTCCAGCGGCACCGGCTCGGCCAGCGCCTGAACCACCCGGTCCGCCAGCTCACGTGCCTGACCGACGTCGGTCAGACCGGTCATCACGATGGCGAACTCGTCCCCGCCGAGGCGGGCGACCATCTGCGGTCGCGGCTGCACGTCGGTGAGTCGGGCGCTGACCTCGACCAGCAGCCGGTCACCCACCGCGTGCCCGAGCGCGTCGTTGACGTTCTTGAAGCGGTCCAGGTCGATCAGCAGCAGCGCCAGGTGACCGTCGGGTTCACCGCGGGCGGTCCGCTCGGCGTGCAGGTGCACCTGCTCCGCCACCTCGGTCAGCAGGGCTGTGCGGTTGGGCAGCCCGGTGAGCGGGTCAGCCGCGGCGAGGTGCTGCTGCTCGACGGTCAGCCGGGACATCCGGTACACGGCGAAGAGCGGCACCAGCACCAGCGGGATCAACGCCGCGCTGACCCGCGCGGCCGCGACCAGCACCGGGGCGAGCAGCAGCAACGAGCCGGTGGAGAGCAACTCGAAGCCGAGGCCCTGCCGGAGGGTGGGCCGCCACGGATCGCCGAATCGCAGCCGCACCGCCCAGCTGACCAGCCCGTAGTTGACCACGAACCAGGCCGCCGTGGCGCCACCGACGGCGGCCACGTCGGTCCAGTGCAGCCGACCGCCGGAAAAGACCATGCCCGGCCCGAGATGGAGAACGCCGTACGCGGCGGCGAGGGCACAGGCGTACTGCCCGACGTTGAACGCGGTTCGCCACGCGGCGTGCCGCATCCGCCAACCGGAGACGATCACCCCGATGGCCTGCACCGCCACCGCCGGGCCGAGCCCCCAACCGAGCAGGATCGCGAAGGTGAAGCAGGTGGACGGGAAGACCGCGGAGGTCTGCCGCCGCCCCGGCGGGACGAACGGGCGGGCGTCGCACACCACGGCGAGGGCTGCCATCGTCCAGAACGCCACCGGCAGCCGGGACAGCTCGTCCGGCAGCGCCGCGAGTGGACCGGCGGCGGTCAGCGCGGCCACCGTCAGGATGCCGACGACGAAGGTGGCGAACGGCGCCACCCGTCCAGGCGGAAGCGAGTTGCGCGGGTCGGCGACCTCCACCACACCTCCCGACCGACGGTCGACGTGCCGGTGCGCACGCCGTGACCCAATGAAACGCCCTCAGCCCCGGGTTTCCCGGTATGACAGTCACGAATCGGTCGTAGTCGTAATTAAGTTGGTATACGCGCCCAGCGGTCGCGTCGGGTCGCCGCGAGGTCAGCCCTCGACGCGGGCGACCTCCCGGGCGGCGTCCGGACCCGCGTCCAGCAGCAGCCGGAACCCGTCCTCGTCGAGCACCGGCACCTTGAGACTGGCCGCCTTGTCGGCCTTGGACCCCGGGTTGTCCCCCACCACCACGAAGCTCGTCTTCTTGGAGACCGACCCGCTGACCTTGCCGCCTCGGCTCTGCACGGCCTCGGCGGCCTGATCACGGGAGAAACCGGCGAGCGTCCCGGTCACCACCACGGTCAACCCTTCGAGGGGGCGCGGCCCCTCGTCGACCGCCTCCTCAGCCATCCGTACGCCCGCGTCGGCCCACTTGCGGACGACCTCGCGGTGCCAGTCCACCGCGAACCACTCCCGGATGCTCGCCGCGATGGTCGGGCCGACCCCGTCGACAGAGGACAGTTCCTCCTCGCTGGCCGCCTCGATGGCGTCCATCGAGCGGAAGTGCCGGGCGAGCGCCTGGGCGGCGGTCGGACCGACGTGCCGGATGGAGAGCGCCACCAGCACCCGCCACAGGTCCCGTTCCCGGGCCACCGCGAGATTGTCCAGCAACTTCACCGCGTTGCTGCCCAGGCTGCCGTCCTTGTTGACGAAGAACGGAGACCGGGACAACTGCTCGGCGTCGAGCTGGAAGAGGTCACCCTCGTCGGTGATGATCTCCGCGTCGAGCAGGGCCGCCGCACCCTTGTAGCCGAGCACCTCGATGTCGAAGGCGCCGCGGCCGGCGAGGTGGAACACCCGCTCGCGCAGCTGCGCCGGGCAGCTGCGGGTGTTGGGGCAACGGATGTCGACGTCGCCCTCCTTCGACGGCGCGAGCGGGGTGCCGCAGGCCGGGCAGTTGGTCGGCATGACGAAGGGCCGGGCGTCGGCGGGCCGCAGGTCGACCACCGGGCCCAGCACCTCGGGGATCACGTCGCCGGCCTTGCGCAGCACCACCGTGTCGCCGATCAGCACGCCCTTGCGCTCCACCTCGCGGGCGTTGTGCAGGGTGGCGAGCGCGACGGTGGAGCCGGCCACCCGCACCGGGTCGAGCACGGCGAACGGAGTGACCCGACCGGTGCGTCCCACGTTGACGTCGATGTCGAGCAGCTTGGTGGTCACCTCCTCCGGCGGGTACTTGAAGGCGATGGCCCACCGCGGCGCGCGGCTCGTGGAGCCCAGCCGGCCCTGGATCGAGACCGGGTCGACCTTGACCACCACGCCGTCGATCTCGTGTTCGACGTCGTGCCGGTGCTCGGCGTAGTAGGCGATGTACTCGGCCACACCGGCCAGATCGGGCACCACCCGCCAGCGGTCGCTGGTCGGCAGCCCCCACGCCTTCAGCGCCGCGTACGACTCGGACTGCGCCGTGGGCTGGAACCCCCGGCGGGCGCCGATGCCGTGCACCACCAGGCGCAGCGGTCGGGAGGCGGTGATCCGTGGATCCTTCTGCCGCAGGCTGCCCGCGGCGGCGTTGCGCGGGTTGGCGAAGGGCGCCCGACCCTGCTCCACCAGCCCGGCGTTGAGGTCGGCGAACGCGGCGACCGGGAAGTAGATCTCGCCCCGGACCTCCAGCAGCTCGGGCACGTCGGAGTATTCGGCGGAGGGGGTGAGCTGGCCGGGCACGTCCCGGATGCTGCGCACGTTGGCGGTGACGTCCTCACCGGTGCGGCCGTCACCCCGGGTGGCCGCCCGGACCAGCCGGCCGGCCTCGTAGGTCAGGTTGATCGCCAGCCCGTCGACCTTCAGCTCGCACAGGTAGGGCACCGGGCCGCCGGCATCCCGCTCGACCCGTTCGGCCCAGGCTGCCAACTCCTCGTCGGCGAAGGCGTTGTCCAAGGAGAGCATCCGCTCGGCGTGGGTGACCGGGGTGAAGTCCGTGGAGAACGTGCCGCCCACCCGCTGGGTCGGCGAATCCGGCGTACGCAGCGCCGGAAACTCCTCCTCCAGCGCCTCCAGCTCGCGCAACTGCCGGTCGAACTCGGCGTCGGCGATGGTCGGCGCGTCCAGCACGTAGTAGCGGTACTGATGTTCGGTCAACTCACGGCTGAGGGTGGCGTGCCGCTCGCGCGCCTGCGGCGTCGGCTCCGCGCCGGCCGCCGCCTCCTGAGCCGGGCTGACCTGCTGACCGATCTGCTCCTCGGACACCCCGCCACCTTCGGACACGCCTGCGACCTCCCTGATCACGCTACTCCGGCACGGTATCGGGCCGGGGTGACAATCCGCCGCCCACCCGCGCCCGCAGCGACGTCGCCTCTGGCGCAGTTCGTGATCACTCGATGCTCGGCGGTCGTCGACGGGCCGGTCCAGCTACTCGGCAGCACGTGACGGAGCGCTGCCGGGCGCAGGGGGGCCGTGGCGTGCGAGGATCGCCGGACGAAGTGGCCCGCATGGTCGCAATGAGGCGCGTGGTCGCACTGAGGCGGAGGTGTCGATGCCCGAGGCGCTGCTCTGGGCGGTGGCGGTCCTGCTGGCGGTGGCCACCGGCTGGGCGTGGAACAGCTGGCGACACCGGGTGACCAGCCAACGTGCGGCACCGGCCGGGCCGGGGCGGCCACGGCGCGTACCGGCGGCCG
>NZ_JAEVHM010000031.1 GCF_016802865.1 Micromonospora parastrephiae
GTCGGCCGGGCCGGTGCGGAGGAGTCGGGTGTGGTCGCCGCGGGCGGCTCCGGCGGGGAGAACGCGCGCAGCAGGCTGGCCACGCCCGCCGCCAGGTCACCGGCGCCGGTGGCCAGCCGTTCGGCGAATTCCGGACTCGGGTCACGCAACGCGGCGATGCCCCGACAGACCGGACAGGCGCAGCATTCGGCCGAACCGGTGGCGAAACCGCCGGTGCCGCCGGAGCGGCCGTCCGGGGTGCCACTGTGACCGAGGACACCTGACAGCAGTCCGCCCAGCGAGCCGTACGCGCCGCCCGCCGACCCGGCGGAGGCCAGCCGCGCCCCCGCGAGCAGGGTGGCGACCAGCCGCTCCGCCTCTTGCCGGGCCGAACCCGGATCCGTGCCGCTCAACCTCGGCCCCTCCACCCTGCCGCCGGATGCGTCACTGCGCCGCACCGGGTGTTTCTACCCGGCGCTTGAGCTGCTTCAACGCGGTGTCCATGATCATTTTCTCGGCCTTGCGCCGGAACATGCCGAGCATGCCCACGGACAGCTCGACCTCAAGGGTGTAGGTCACCGTGGTGCTTCCGTCCGGGTTACCCACCAGGTCGTACGAACCGCGCTGACTCTTCTGCATCTTCGACGGCGCGACCAGGTGCCACTCGATCCGGGACAGGTCCTCGGTGTACTCGTAGGCGAGGACGTACTCGTCGGCCATCACCCCGGCGTCGATAACGAACCGCACCTGGCTGGCGTAGCCGTCCTCGTACTCCTCGACGACCTCGGCGTGGCGCACCGCCTCGGTCCACTCCGGGTAGCGCGGGAAGTCGCAGATGACCGCCGCCACCAGGTCCGGTGACGCGCCGATGATGATCGACTGGGTGGAGGAGTCCGCCATGGGGGGAGGCTACCCGGCGGGTGCCGCCCCCGCGCCGCGCCGCCCCCGCCGCGCCCGGCGACGGGGGGTCAGCAGCCCACCGCGCGTCGTGGACCAACCACCACGATGCCCGACCGACCATCCTGCTTGACCCACCGGAACCGCCCGCCGGGTAGGTTTCGACAGAACCGACGTCCGTGATGGCGACCGGTCCGGCCAGTGCGAGCACGAAGGAGTGCAGGTGCGCGAGTTCTCCGTTCCGCCAATCGTCACCGTTGGCGACGCGGCCAACCTCACCGATCCGGTCTGGGACAACGCCGAGGTCGCGCCGGACACGGTCCAGTTCGCCCGCCGCGACCCGGCCACCGACGGCACCACCTATACCGACGTGACCTGCCGACAGTTCCGCGACGAGGTCGTGGCGGTGGCGCGCGGGCTGATCGCCGCCGGCATCCAGCCGGGTGCCCGGGTCGGGCTGATGAGCCGCACCCGCTACGAGTGGACACTGCTGGACTACGCCATCTGGGCGACCGGCGCGGTCACCGTGCCGATCTACGAGACGTCCAGCGCCGAGCAGGCCGCGTGGATCCTCGCCGACTCCGGCGCGGTCGCCGTCGTGGTGGAGACCGGTCGGCACGCGGGCCTGCTCGCCGGTGTACGCGACCGGCTGCCCGAGCTGAAGCACGTCTGGCAGATCGAGCTCGGCGGGGTCGACGACCTGGTCACCGCGGGCGCCTCGATCGAACCTGCCGAGGTCGAACGGCGCCGCAAGGCGGTCCGCGCCAGCGACCTCGCCACCATCATCTACACCAGCGGCACCACCGGCCGGCCGAAGGGCTGCGTGCTCACCCACCGCAACATGTACGCCGACATCGCCAACGCGGTGCCGGTGCTGCCGAACCTGTTCAACGCCGGCGCGGCCACCCTGCTCTTCCTGCCGTTGGCGCACGCCTTCGCCCGGCTGATCCAGATCGGCGTGGTGCAGGCCCGGGCCACCATGGCGCACTGCGCCGACCCCAAGAACCTGGTCGCCGAGCTGCAGGAGTTCCGGCCGACCTTCGTGCTCTCCGTGCCCCGGGTGTTCGAGAAGGTCTACAACGCGGCCAAGCAGAAGGCCGACGCCGACGGCAAGGGCGGCATCTTCGCCCGCGCCGAGCACGTCGCCATCGCGTACAGCGAGGCTCTGGAGACCCCCGGCGGACCCGGCCTGGCGCTGCGGGCCCAGCACGTGGTCTTCGACCGGCTGGTCTACCGCAAGCTGCGCGCCGCGCTCGGCGGACGGTGCCGCGACGCCATCTCCGGCGGCGCGCCGCTCGGCGCCCGGCTCGGTCACTTCTTCCGCGGCGTCGGCGTGACGGTCCTGGAGGGCTACGGCCTGACCGAGACCTCGCCCGCCGCCGCGGCGAACCTGCCCACCGGCACCCGGATGGGCACCGTCGGCCGCCCGCTGCCCGGCGTGACCGTGCGGATCGAGGACGACGGCGAGATCCTGATCTCCGGCGAGCTGATCTTCCAGGGCTACTGGCACAACGACACGGCGACCGCCGAGACGCTCAGCGCCGACGGCTGGTTCCGCACCGGCGACCTGGGCCAGCTCGACAACGACGGGTACCTGAGCATCACCGGCCGCAAGAAGGAACTGATCGTCACCTCCGGCGGCAAGAACGTCGCCCCGGCGGTGCTGGAGGACCAGGTCCGGGCGCACCCGCTGATCAGCCAGTGCGTCGTCGTCGGCGACCGGCAGCCGTTCATCGCGGCGCTGGTCACCATCGACGAGGAAGCGCTGCCGACCTGGCTGACGGGCGCCGGGCTGCCCGCCGACACCTCCATCGAGCAGCTGCGTGAACACGAGGGTCTGCTCGCGGAGATCCAGTCCGCGATCGACACCGCGAACCAGGCCGTCTCGAAGGCCGAGGCGATCAAGGTGTTCCGGATCCTGCCCCACGACTTCACCGAGGCCACCGGCGAGCTGACCCCGTCGCTCAAGGTCAAGCGGCAGGTCGTCCACAAGACGTACGCGGCGGAAATCGCCGATATCTACCGGGGCTGACTACCATCCGTCACGTGCCCGCATCGACATCCGCCGCACCGCACCCGCATCCCCTCGCCGCGGCCGCCCGCCTGGTGATGCTGGCGCTGGTCGCCGTCCTGACCCTGTTCGCCACCCACGACGTCACCCAGCTGTGGTGGATCGCGCTGCTGGCGGTCGCCGGGCTGCCCTCGCTGCTGGCCCCGCAGCACCGGCTGGTCGGCCCGCTGAGCCGGGTGGCCGAGGTCGTGGTGCTGGGGCTGGCCGCGAGCCAGGTCGCCGCGGTCGCGTCCATCGGTGGCACGGTCGACGGCCTGGGCGCGTCGGCGGTGCTGCCCTACCTGGCGGTCCCGGTGACCGTCACCGCGCTGCGCCGCCACTTCTCCGAGGGCGCCGCCCTGCTCGCCGTCACCGCCGCCACCCTGCTGGTCAGCGGCGCGGTGACGGAGGCCGGCGGGGGCCGTCAGCTCGCCCAGCCGGGCTATCTGGCGGTCTGCGCGCAGTGGCTGATCCTGGCCGCCCTGGGGCTGTACGCCGCCGGCACCCTGCACCGGGTGATGGCCGTCCGCGGCGAGGGCAAGCCCCAGCCGTACGCCGAGGCGACCCGACTGTTGACCCAGCTGCGCACCGTGGCCCGGCAGCTGCCCGGGGCGACCCTGGACCCGGGCGGCATCTCCGAGCACCTGCTGGAGGAGCTGCGCACGGTGGCCCGCGCGGACCGGGGCGCGGTGCTGTCGGCCAGCGGGGGCGGCCGGCTCGTGGTGCTCGCCCAGGCCGGGGTGGACCGGGTGGACTGGGAGACGACGCTCGACGCGGACTCGGCGATCGCCGACGCCTGGGCCAGCCAGCAGGCCACGACGGCCGCCCGGTCGCAGTCGCGTACACACCGCGGCGGGGACGTGTCCGCGCTGATCGTTCCGCTGGTCGCCGGCGTGCGCACGGTGGGGCTGGTGGTGCTGGAGGCGGACGTCGCCCAGGCGTACCCGCCGCCGGTGGTGGCCCGGGTGACCGGGTTGACCCGGCCGGCCGCGCTGCGGCTGGAGGCGGCGCTGCTCTTCGACGAGGTCCGCTCGCTGGCCACCAACGAGGAGCGGCAGCGGCTGGCCCGGGAGATCCACGACGGGGTGGCGCAGGAACTGGTGATGGTCGGCTACGGCATCGACAACGCCCTGGCCACCGTCTTCGACGACGCCGACGAGACCGCCGAGGCCCTGCGGACGCTGCGCGCCGAGGTGACCCGGGTGATCCAGGAGCTGCGGCTGAGCCTCTTCGAGCTGCGCAGCGAGGTGGACCGGCAGGGTGGGCTGGCCGCGGCGATCGCCGAGTACGCGCGCACGGTGGGCGCGTCCGGCGGGCTGCGGGTGCACCTGTCGCTGGACGAGTCCACGGCGCGCCTGCCGGCGGCCACCGAGGCCGAGTTGCTGCGCATCGCGCAGGAGGCGGTGACGAACGCCCGCAAGCACGCCGGGGCGTCGAATCTGTGGGTCACGTGTGAGGTGGACCCCCCGTACGCGCAAATAGAAGTGTCGGATGACGGTCAGGGGATGGCTGACCAGCGCCCCGATGGACGGTACGGTCTTGCGATCATGGCCGAGAGGGCGGAACGTATCCGGGGCCGGTTGGAGATCAGGCCACGGCAACCCAGCGGCACGACCGTGGCGGTGGTTCTCGGCACCTCGTCCCGGCGCGATAACGTGCGCGACAGCGCAGCACCAGAAGGGGAGTAACCCGAGGATGACCACAAGTCCGACACCGGCCACCCGTACCAAGGTCCTCCTTGTCGACGATCACGACCTGATTCGCAAGGGCCTGCGGCACGCGTTCGAGCGCGACCGGCAGTTCGAGGTCGTCGGTGAGGCCGCCACGGCGGCAGAGGGTGTACGCCAGGCCGGCGCCCTGCAGCCGGACGTGGTGATCATGGATCTGCGGCTGCCCGACGGCAGCGGCCTGGAGGCCACCCGCGCGCTGCGCAAGTCCAGCGCGTCCATGGGCATCGTGGTGCTGACCATGTACGCCGGCGACGACCAGCTCTTCGGCGCCCTGGAGGCCGGTGCGAGCGCCTTCGTACCGAAGACCGCCCCGGCCGACGAGGTGGTGGCAGCCGCCCGGCACGCCGCCTCCTCCCCCAGCGCGTTCACCGCCGCCGACCTGGCCGAGGCGATGAAGCGCCGGCTAGCCCCGTCCGGTCCGCAGCTCTCCCCCCGCGAGGGGCAGGTGCTGCGGCTGCTCGCCGACGGAATGAGCGTGGCGGGCATCGCCAAGCAGCTGTTCGTCAGTGAGTCCACGGCCAAGACCCACATCTCCAAGCTCTACGAGAAGCTCGGAGCGGCCAACCGGGCGCAGGCGCTGATGACGGCGCTGCGGCTCGGCCTGCTCGAGGCGCCGGACGCCCCGAAGTTCTGATCTGCCCCCGCTCGTCGAGCGGGACACCGCGACCGAAGGTCCGCGCTAGCTCACGCCGGCGCGGACCTTCGCGTATCGACCGACGTCGGCGGACGACCCGGCGGCAGGCTATGGTCTGGCGGGCCTGGCGGGGGCACAATACCCGCGCGGGCGGCGATGCCCGCGACGCCGACTCGGAGGGGTGAGCGTATGCAGCGGCCGGACTGGGCGCCCGACACCATCGACATCGAGCGCCCGAGCGTCGCGCGGATGTACGACTACTACCTCGGCGGCTCGCACAACTTCGCCGCCGACCGGGCCGCGGCGCAGGCGATGGTGGCCTCGGTGCCGGAGGCGCCGCTGATGGCCCAGGCCAACCGCGCGTTCCTGCGCCGGGCGGTGCACCACCTGGCCGAGGCCGGGATCCGGCAGTTCCTGGACATCGGCTCCGGCATCCCCACGGTCGGCAACGTGCACGAGATCGCCCAGCGGATCGACCCGGCGTCGCGGGTGGTCTACGTGGACGTCGACCCGGTGGCGGTGGCGCACAGCCGGGAGATCCTTGCCGGCAACGACCACGCCGTGGTCGTACAGGAGGACCTGCGGCGCCCGGAGGCCATCCTGAGCCACCCGGACGTGCGCAAGCTGCTCGACCTGAGCCAGCCGGTGGCCGTGATGGTCGTGGCCGTGCTGCACTTCGTTCCCGACGACGACCGGCCGGCGGAGCTGCTGGCGACCCTGCGCGACGCCCTGGCCCCCGGCAGTTACCTGGTGTTGTCGCAGGCCAGCGACGACGGGCGCAGCGCGGACGAGCGGGCCGAGGCGGAACGGGTCTACCGGCGTACCGACAGCCCGCTGACGGTCCGCAGCCGCGCCGAACTGACCGCGCTGTTCGACGGGTTCGAGCTTCTCGACCCGGGTGTGGTGTGGGTGCCGCAGTGGCGGCCGGACACCCCGGACAGCGCGGAGGACGCCGAACGCGCCGTCTTCATGGGCGGCGTCGGGCGACTCGGTGGCTGAATCGCCCGAGGGGGCGTCCTGCCCGGGCACCTTCGCGCGGGCCTGGGCGAAGGCCGTCTCCGGCACCAGTTACCTGCCGATGACGCAGGCGCAGCTTGAGGCGCTGCTGCACCGGCTCACCGGCCACTTGGCCGGCGCGCTGCTCGCCGAGCCGTTCGACCTGCGTGCCGGGCACCGGGTCGGCGCCGAGTTGGTCGCCGCGCACATCGCCTCCGCGGAAGGGCTGGGCCGTACCGTCGAGGTCATCCAGCTTCGACTGGTGCGCGACCTGGGTCTGGTGGCCGAGGACGTCGAGGACCGGATGGCCCGGCTGCTGGCGGCCGTGGCGACCGGTTACGCCCGTGCGCTGCGCGACCGGACCCTCGACGAGCAGGAGTCGATCCGCCGGGCCGCCATGGTGGCGCGTACGCAGGCGGAGCGGGCGTTGCGGGCCAGCGAGGCGCGGTTCCGGCACCAGGCGACGCACGACCCGCTCACCGGCCTGCCGAACCGGACGCTGTTCACCGAGCGGCTCACCGCCGCTCTCAACGAGCCGGGTCGGGGCGCGCAGCGGGTCGGGGTGTGTTTCCTCGACCTGGACCGGTTCAAGGTCGTCAACGACACCCTCGGCCACCAGGTGGGTTCGCGAGGACGGGCCAGCCGGTGTCCTTCAGGTGGGTCACCGCTCTCAACCAGCGTTGGCGGGGGCCGAACGTGGCGTAGGGGGCTGCGGACTGCCAGGCGTCGTTCAGGGCACGGATCAGGTCGTGGACCGGTTCACCGGGGATGTTGCGGTGGATCAGCGCCTTGGGTAGTCGTTCGGCCAGTTCGGCGGGGCTGCTGAGGGTGGTGAGTTTCGCGGCCAGGGTCAACGTACGGGGGCCGTCCGCGTCGATCAGCAGCCAACTGGCGAGCCGCCCCAGTTCGTCGCAGGTGCCCTCGACGAGCACTCCGCCGGGGGCGAGTGCTGCGGTCATCGTCCGCCAGGCGCCGGGTACCTCGTTTTCGTCGTACTGGCGCAGCACGTTGAACGCGCGGACCAGCACGGGCCGGAGCCCGGCCAGCTCGAATCCGCCGCGGGCGAAGGTCAGCCGGGGCGGGTCGGCGGCCGTTGCCGCGGCGGCCACCCGGGCCGGGTCGATCTCCAGACCGACCAGCCGTACGTCGGGACGTACGGCCGCGGCCAGTCGGGCCCGTAACTCCACCGCGGTCACCGGTGTCGCGCCGTAGCCGAGGTCCACCACCAGGGGGTCGGCTGCGGCCCGCAGCCGTTCGGCGAGGGTCGCGACGATCCAGTTGTCCACCCGGCGGAGCGGTTCGGGTTGGTGGTACCCCGGGTGACCACGCCGAGGGGCCGGCGTCGCGCCGCCTGGCTCATCCCGAGCCCTCCCGCCCCGTGCGGGTCTCAGGAGACCCGGTGCACCTTGTGCTGGGCTGCCTGCGCGCGTGGTCGCACCACCAGCCGGTCCACGTTGACGTGTTGGGGGCGGGTGGCGCACCAGGCGATGCAGTCGGCCACGTCGTCGGCGACGAGCGGGTCGGGCACCCCGGCGTAGACGGCGGCGGCGCGCTCGGCGTCGCCGTCGAAGCGGACCAGCCCGAACTCGTCGGTCTTCACCATGCCCGGGTCGATCTCGATGACCCGCAGCGGTCGGCCGCACAGCTCCAGCCGGAGCGTGCCGGCGATGGCGGTCTGCGCGTGCTTCGCGGCGGTGTAGCCGCCTCCGCCTTCGTAGACGGTCAGGCCGGCGGTGGAGGAGACGACCACGATGGTGCCGCCGCCGGACGCCTCCAGTGCCGGCAGCAGCGCCTGGGTCACCCGGAGTGTGCCGAGCACGTTCACGTCGTACATCCACTGCCAGTCGCCGATCGAGCCGGACTCCACCGGGTCCAGTCCGCGTGCCCCGCCGGCGTTGTTGACCAGCAGGGTGACCGGCCCGGGTGCCTGTGCGGCGGCCTCGGCCAGCCCGGCGACCGACTCGTCCGAGGTGACGTCGCAGGTCACGGCGGTGGCCTGGCCGCCGGCGGCGGTGATCTCGGCGACGAGGTCGGCGAGCCGTTCGGCGCGGCGGGCGGCGGCGAGTACGTGGAAACCCTCGGCGGCGAGTCGACGGGCGGTGGCCGCGCCGATCCCGCTGGACGCTCCGGTGACGATGGCGACAGAGGTCATCGGGTCATTGTGACCCCGCCCCTCGGCGGTGCTCCGGGCGGGCGTGCGGCGGCGGCCGGGTGGGGCCGGAAGGGGTGTGGTGATGAGGTCCGTCACCCCGGCCGGCCGTGCTGGCGCATTTCCCTAGCCCGATGGGGAAGATGACATCCGGCGTACGGGTTGACCGAGAAGCGCCGGTCGTGCGAGACGGCATTAACCGTGACAAAGGAGCGGACGTGGCGGAGATGCACACCGGCGTCGGTCGTCAGCGAGGTGCTCGACCGTGGCCCCGGCCGCGTCGTATCGCCACCCTGTCGGTGCACACGTCACCGCTGCACCAGCCCGGGACGGGTGATGCCGGCGGGATGAACGTCTACATCCTGGAGGTCGCCCGGCGGCTGGCCGAGGCCAACGTCGAGGTGGAGATTTTCACCCGGGCCACCTCCGGCGACCTGCCTCCGGTGGTCGAGATGGCTCCCGGCGTGCAGGTCCGGCACATCACCTCCGGGCCGCTGGAGGGGCTGACCAAGGAGGAGTTGCCCGGGCAGCTCTGCGCCTTCACGGCCGGGGTGCTGCGGGCCGAGGCGTCCCGTCCGCCCGGTCACTACGACCTGATCCACTCCCACTACTGGCTCTCCGGCCAGGTCGGCTGGCTGGCCAAGGAGCGCTGGGGGGTGCCGCTGGTGCACACCGCGCACACCCTGGCGAAGGTCAAGAACGCCCAGCTCGCGGCCGACGACAGACCGGAGCCCAAGGCCCGGGTGATCGGCGAGGAGCAGGTGGTCGCGGAGGCGGACCGGCTGGTTGCCAACACCCGCGCGGAGGCCGTTGACCTGGTCGACCGGTACGACGCCGACCCCACGCGGGTGACCGTGGTGCAGCCGGGCGTGGACCTGGGCCGGTTCCGGCCCGCGCCGGGCAACCGGTCCGCGGCCACCCGCGACGCTCGTCGCCGGCTGGGCCTGCCGGTCGAGGGGTACGTGGTTGCCTTCGTCGGTCGGATCCAGCCGCTCAAGGCTCCCGACGTCCTGATCCGGGCGGTCGGCGCACTGCGGCAGCGCGATCCGGCGCTGGCCGACCAGGTGACCGTGGTGATCTGCGGTGGCCCCAGCGGCAGCGGACTGGACCGGCCGACCGCGCTGATCGAGTTGGCCGCCACGCTCGGGGTCACCGACCGGGTGCAATTCCTGCCGCCGCGTACCGGGGACGACCTGCCGGCGCTGTACCGGGCCGCCGATGTGGTCGCGGTGCCGTCGCACAACGAATCCTTCGGGCTGGTCGCGCTGGAGGCACAGGCCTGCGGCACGCCGGTGGTGGCGGCCGCCGTGGGTGGGCTGGTCACCGCCGTGCGGGACCAGGTGAGCGGGGTGCTGATCGACGGGCACGACCCGGTGAACTGGGCCCTCGCGTTGGGCCGTCTGTTGCCCGACCCGGCCCGCCGCGCCGCCCTGGCCCGGGGTGCCGAGCAGCACGCCCGGCACTTCTCCTGGGACCGCACGGTCGCCGGCCTGCTCAATGTCTACGGCGAGGCGATCACCGCGCACCGTACCCGGCTCGCCGCCGACCTGGCCGATCCCGCGCTCTCCTGCTCGTGGTGACCGGTGCCGTCGGTCGTCGCCGGGTGCGTGGACCGGGTCGGTCGTAGAGTGGGCCCGGTGAGCCCGAAGAGCGATCTTGCGAGCCTTATCGAGTCGGTCTGTACGGAGCGGGACCTGGCCTGGGAGTCGACCGGGCCCGGCTCGTACGCGGTGACCCTGCCGGGCACCCACAAGCTCAAGACGATCTGCAACCTGATCGTCGGTGAGCACGCGCTGCGGGTCGAGGCGTTCGTGATGCGCCAGCCGGACGAGCGGCGCGAGGAGCTGTGGGCCTGGCTGTTGCAGCGCAACGCCCGGATGTACGGCGTCTCGTTCTCCACCGATGCGGTCGGCGACGTGTACCTGACCGGGCGGGTCAACCCGGCGGGGGTGGACGCCGACGAGTTGGACCGGCTGCTCGGGGCGGTGCTCACGTACGCCGACGAATCCTTCGACACCATGTTGGAGATCGGCTTCGGCAGCTCCATTCGGCGCGAGTACGAGTGGCGGGTCAAGCGCGGCGAGTCGACGGCGAATCTGGCCGCGTTCGCCCACCTTTTCGAACCCTCCGGGTCCGGCCCCGACCCGGCCTGACCGCATCCGGCCTGCGGCTGGTGGTTCGGAGTGCTCCTGACGGGTATGCCGCACCGCGCGGTGCGGCAGGGACCCCCGCGCGCCGAGGACGGAGTGTCGAGGAGCGGAGCGTCCCATGGCTCAGCGGAACAGCTCGGGTCGCGGCGGAACTGCGACCAGGACCAAACAGCAGGCCGGTAACCAGACGCCGGGTACCCCTGGAATCTCCGAGTCGGAGATTTCCCGGATGCGGGTGGACGACATCCGGGGGCAGCTGCGCAAGCGCGGTGTCTCCGGGATCTCCGCTCTGCGCAAGCCCGACCTGGTGAAACAGTTGGTGCGTTCGTTGCGGGCCGGTGCGGGCCGGCGCAGCACCGGTCCTGCGGGCCGGGCCACCGGCAGCAGGGCGTCGGCGGGTCGCGCCGCCGCGACGAAGAAGGCGGCGGCGAGACCGGCGTCAAGCCGCGCGAAGGCCGCGCCGGCGAACAAGAGCGCCCCGGCGAAGCGGACGGCAGCGGCGAAGAAGACCGCGCCGGCGCGGAAGTCGACGGCGGCGAAGAAGACCACGTCGACGGCTGCGCGCACATCCGCGGCCGCTCGGAAGGCGACTGCGGCGCGTGGGACGGCGACGGCCCGTACCGCACCCGCGCGGAAGGCGCCGGCGAAGAAGGCCCCGGCGCGGCCGGCGGCGAAGCGGGCCGCGCCGACCCGCTCGACCGCCGGTACGGCGGCCGGTGGGATCCGGACCGGGCGGGGTACCGGCCGATCGGTCCGTAGTTCGCAGGTGATCTCGTCGATCGCGGATCGGCCGGAGCGGCCGGGGCGGAGCCTGATCACCGCGAACCACGAGGTGATCCAACGGTGGGCACAGCAGCGCGGGGCGAAGCCGGCGACCATCGCCGGCACCGAGCGGGATGGTCGGGCCGGGGTGCTGACGTTCAACATTCCCGGATACCGGGAGAGCAGCCGGATCCGCGAGATCACCTGGGATGAGTGGTTCTACACGTTCGACCTGCGCCGGCTGAACCTGATCTATCAGGAGCAGATGCGCGACGGTCGGCAGAGCAACTTCTTCCGGACCGAATCACCCGAGCGTGAGGACGGTTGAGGTGTTTGCGGGAATGTCGCAGGGGTATGCGGCTGTTGCCAGAGAGCGAGGCCCGAGCTGGGGATACTCGCCAGTTGTGACCGGCGAGACAGCCGGTCTGGGTTGAATCCAGAATCCGGGCGAACTAACTTTATTGCACCGCGCCACGCTTGGAAACGTTCGGGGGAGCGGCGGATCGATCAGATCCGCGCACCAGGCGAGGCGCGAGGGGACGGGTGGACCAACCGTTGGGGGACGGTGCCCACCTGTTTGGACCGGCGGCGCGAGCGGGCGATGCTTACGGGGGTGAGTGTTGCCCGCCGCCGCCGGCCCCACCGGCGGGCGCCCACCATGACCTTCGGGGCATGGTGGGCGCTTTGCGCTGTTCGTACCCCGTTGACCTGACTGGCCAACTCACCCGGTCGAAACGTGGTCGGCGGGTGCTGTCGGCTCCCGGCCGGCGGCCCGTTGCAGCGCGGCGACGTGCCGCTCCCGTGGCGGCCCGGCGAGCAGGTGGCCGAACGCGGCCAGCAGGCCCAACCCGCCCACGATCAGCCAGTGCCGGTCACCGAGGTACTGCAGGCTCACCCCGCCGAGCGTGGGCGCGACGAACGCGGCGGCCGGGAACGTCAGGTAGAAGACGGACTGGTACCGCGCCCGCAGTTGCGGGGGCGCGAGGTCGGCGTTGATCTGGGCGTTGGGTGGGGCGGCGAGCATCGACCCGACCGTCCAGACCACGGCGGCCCCGAGGTAGACAGCGAGGTCGTCCGCGACGGCGAGCACACCGAAACCGAGCGCGAGCAGGGCGGTGGAGACGGCCAGCACGACGTCCTTGCGGTGCCGGTCGATCAGCCGGGGCACGAACAGTTGCCCGAGCACGATCAGCGCGCCGCCCAGGGCGACCACCAGCCCGTACGCCGACGGGCCCAGGCCGTCCGACCGCATGGCCAGCGGCATGATCGTCGAGGTCTGCAGGGTGAGTACGGCCAGCACGAAGGTGAGCCCGACGAAGACCAGGAACGTCCGGTCGGTGAGCGCGGTGTGCAGGCCGGGGCTCCGGAGTCGGCCGGACTCGGCCGGTGGCCGGGGGGCGAGGGCCGGCGCGGCCCGTCGCAGGGTCTCCGGCACCTTCCAGCCGATCACGGCGGCGGCGGCCAGGGTGGCGCCAGCGTCGACGAGGAACAGCGCGGTGAAGCTCGCCTCGGCCAGCACCCCGGCGAGCAGCGAGGCGACCGCCATGCCCAGGTTGAACGCCCAGAACTGGAGGTTGAACGCGCGTGAGCGGCGCTGCGCGGGCACCACGTCGACGATTGCCGCGACAAAGGCCGGGCTGGGCATCGAGTGCACGACGCCGACCAGCGCGGACAGCACCGCGATCAACACCAGCGGTCGGCTGAACGCCAGCGCCACCATCAGGCCGGCGGTGACCAGGTGCGCGGCGAGCAGGGTGGCCCGGCGGCCCCACCGGTCGCCAGCACCCCGCCGAGCAGTACGCCGGCGGCCCCACCGGCTCCGTACGCGCCGACGACCGTGCCGGCCAACGCCTCGCTGGCACCGCGCGCATCGGTGAGGTAGAGCGACAGGAAGAGCATCGCGAACGCGCCGGCCCGGTTGATGAGCAGGCCGGCCCAGAGGTACCAGAAGGTGGCGGGGAGACCACCGGCAGTGTCGTCCCACCAACGGCGCAGCGCCCGCACCCGACCTCCCGACAGTTCAGCTTCCTAACAGTAGTCGGACCGTCGGTCAGGCGACCGCCTCGGTGGGCTGCGAAGCCCGGGTGTTGACCGGTACCAGTGCCTCGCCAGAGCGGCGCAGTTCGGCGGCGCGCCGCTCCCGGGTCGGCCCCGACACCAGGTGCGCCACCGCGGTCAGGACGCCGATCACGGCGCACGCGAACCAGAGCGTGTCGTTGCCGGCGTGCTCGCGCACCAGGCCGCCGAGGACCGGAGCGCTGGCCCCCGCGATCTGCCAGGAGAGGGAGAAGACCCCCTGGTAACGGCCGCGCAGCTCGGCCGGCGACAGCTCGGCGATCAGGGTGGAGTTGGACGGCGAGTTCAGCATCTCGCCGAGCGTCCAGATCAGCACGGTCAGGCCGTAGAACCAGGCGGTGCCGGCGAACGCGGTCAGCCCGAACCCGACGCCCATCACCACGGCGGCCAGGGCGAGCACGTGTGAGCGGTTGCGGCCCCGGATCAGCCGGGGCACGAAGAGTTGGCCGACCACGATCAGGACGCCGTTGAGCGCGATCACCGAGCCGTAGGTGGCCGGGCTGAGGCCGTCGTCGCCCATGGCGATCGGGAGCATCGAGATGTGCTGGAGGAAAACCAGCGCGGCGAACAGGTTCAGGGCCACGAAACCGAGGTAGACCCGGTCGGTGAGGATCGTCCGCAGGGCGCCGCGTGGGGCCTGCACCATGGCCGCGGCCGCGGGCCCGGCCTGCCGCGTCTCCGGCACCCGGGTGAAGATGATCAGCGCGGTGATCAGCATGGTGCCGGCGTCGACCACGAACAGCAGCAGGTAGTCCGCCTGCGCGGCGAGGCCGGCGAGGACGGCGGCGCAGGCAAAGCCGAGGTTGATCGCCCAGTAGTTGAGCGAGAAGGCCCGCAGCCGGTCCTTCGCGGGCACCACGTCGATCATCATGGCGCCGAACGCGGGCCGAGCCGCCTCGGCGAACAGGCCGAGCAGCAGGGCGCCGAGCGCCACCGCCCAGAGGTCCCTGGCCAGCCCTAGCCCGAGCATCATGGCGGCGGCGCCGACGTGGGCGGTGAGCAGCGTGGGTCGGCGCCCCCACCGGTCGGCGAGCGTGCCGCCGGCGGTGGTGCCGACCGCGCCGCCGACGCCCCACAGCCCGAGCACCAGACCGGCCTGAGAGGCGGAGAAGCCGCGTTCCTGGGTCAGGTAGATGGCGAGGAAGACGAGGACGAACGAGCCGAGACGGTTGATCAGGGTGCCGGTCCACAGGTACCAGAAGGTGGTCGGCAGGCCGCCGGTGGTATCCCGGAACCAGCTCCGCATCGTCCGCATATGGCGCCCCCGCTTGCAAGTAATGACCGATCTGACTTCAGTGCCTTACAACCCTAGTGCTGGCCGGATTCGCAGGTCATCAGCTTTTTCACGTGGTGGTCGTCACGACGGGTGCCCGCGTGTCCGGCCGGTGGTTGGTGCAGGATGATCCGCATGACTGCGAGCGAGGGGCCCACCATCGGGACGCTGGTCCTGCTGCGGCACGGTGAGAGCGACTGGAACGCCAAGAACCTCTTCACCGGCTGGGTGGACGTTGACCTGACCGAGAAGGGCGAGGGTGAGGCACGGCGCGGCGGCGAGCTGCTGCGCGAGCACAGCCTGCTGCCCGACGTCGTACACACCAGCGTGATGCGCCGGGCGATCCGCACCGCCGAGTTGGCGCTGAACGCCGCCGACCGGCACTGGATCGCGGTGCGCCGGTCGTGGCGGCTCAACGAGCGGCACTACGGTGCGCTGCAGGGCAAGAACAAGAAGCAGACCCTCGACGAGTACGGCGAGGAGCAGTTCATGCTCTGGCGCCGCTCGTACGACACGCCGCCGCCGCCGATCGCCGACGACGACGAGTGGTCGCAGGTCGGCGACCCGCGGTACGCGCTGCTGCCGACCGAGCTGATGCCGCGTACCGAGTGCCTCAAGGACGTCGTCGAGCGGATGCTGCCCTACTGGTACGACTCGATCGTGCCGGACATTCTGGCTGGCCGGACGGTGCTGGTGGCCGCGCACGGCAACTCGCTGCGGGCCCTGGTCAAGCACCTCGACCAGATCTCCGACGAGGCGATCGCCAAGCTGAACATCCCGACCGGCATCCCGCTGCGCTACGACCTCGACCCGCAGCTGCGTCCGCTCACCCTGGGCGGCAGCTACCTCGACCCCACGGCAGCGAAGGAAGCGGCCGCCGCGGTCGCCAACCAGGGCCGCTGAGAGCAGACGAAGGGGCCCCTGCGGTGCAGGGGCCCCTCTTCGATGCGGGTCAGTTGCTGGCGGGCTTGTTCTCCCCCGTGATCAGGAAGATCACGTGCTCGCCGGCGTTGACCGCGTGGTCGGCGAAGCGCTCGTAGAAGCGGCCCAGCAGGGTGGCGTCGATGGCGGTCTCGACCCCGTACGGCCAGTCGTCGCCGAGCAGCACCGAGAACAGGCTCTTGTGCAGCTCGTCCATCGCGTCGTCGTCGCGGTCCAGCTCGCCGGCGAGGTCGGCGTCGGGCTTCGCCAGCACCGAGCCGATCTTCGCCGCCATCCGGTCGGCGATCTCGGACATCTCGGTGAAGACCGCCCGCAGTTCCGCAGGTACGGCGGGCGACGGGTGCCGACGTAGCGCCGTCTTCGCCACGTGGTCGGCGAGGTCACCCATCCGCTCCAGGTCGGCGGCGACGTGCAGTGCGGTGATCATCGCCCGCAGATCGGAGGCCACCGGTGCCTGCCGGGCGAGCAGGTCACAGACCCGCTCCTCGACGTGTCGGTAGAGGTCGTCGATCTCGGCGTCCCGCTCGATGACCGTCTCGCCGGCCTGCCGGTCGGCGGTGAGCAGGGCCCGGGTGGCCTGGCGCATGGCGGCGCGGACGCCCTCCGCCATGTCCACCAGCAGTTGGCTGACGATCTGGAGGTCGGCCCGGAACTCGTCGCGCATCATCACGTCCTGTGGTCGGTCGCCGCCGACGGGGTGCCGGCGCAGTGTTGAGCAGGTGCGACGCCAACGGTAGGTCGCGCGGACGGACCCGGGATGAACCACGGTGAACGACGCCAGACGCGGGGGTGAACATTCCTCGAAGTGCGGGTGGTTCGTCCCGTTCTGTGTGGTAGCCAGGTTAACAATGACCCTACGATCGCCGGGTGGAGTGGGCGGTGGCGGTCGTGGTGGCCGTGGCGTTGGCGGCCGGGGTGGCCGTCGGTTTCGTGCTGCCCCGGTTCCTGCCGACCCGGAGTCGCTCCACGTCGACGGGGAGCGCAAGCTCTCGCTGGAGCAGGGGGAGGCCCGCGATAGCCGACGAGCAGCAGGCCGGGCTCGGTCGCCGGACGATCGACTCGCTCCGGGCCGGTGTCGTGGTGCTGGACAGCGACGACGTACCCGTGCTGGTCAACCCGGCCGCCCGCGCGATGGGTCTGCTGCGCACCGGCAGCACCCCGGGCACGATCGCCGCGCACCCGTTGATCCGTACCCTCGCCGGCCAGGTGCGACGCACCGGCGTCCGGCGCGAGATCGAACTTGACCTGCCCCGGGGCCGCGACAGCGCGGGGGAGAACCCGCTCGGGGTGCACCTGCGGGCGATGGGCATCGGCAACGGGTTCATCGCTGTGGAGGCGGTCGACGTGACCGAGTCGCACCGACTGGCCCGGGTGCGACGTGACTTCGTGGCCAACGTGAGCCACGAGCTCAAGACGCCGATCGGGGCACTGCAACTGCTCGCCGAGGCGTTGCTGGACGCCACCGAACCGGCCGAGGCCGCGGCACCCGACCTCTCGGAGGACCTGGTCGCCGCCCGCCGGTTCGCCGAACGGATCCAGCACGAGTCGACCCGACTGGGTCGGCTGGTGCAGGAGCTGCTGGAGCTGACCCGGTTGCAGGGCGCCGAGCCGCAGCCGCCGGCGGAGCCGGTCGCGCTGGACTGGGTGATCGCCGAGGTGGTCGACCGGACCCGCACCACGGCCTCCGCGCGGAGCGTCGAGGTGACGGTGGACGGCGAGCGCGGCCTCACCGTCTACGGCAGCGACACCCAGCTCGCCACGGCGGTGGCCAACCTGGTGGAGAACGCCATCAACTACTCGGGCGAGGACACCACGGTACGGGTCACCCTCCGCAGAGGCGACGAGCACGTCGAGATCGCCGTCGCCGACCAGGGCATCGGTATCGCCCCGACCGACGTGGACCGGATCTTCGAACGGTTCTACCGGGCCGACCAGGCCCGCTCGCGTGCCACCGGCGGCACAGGGCTCGGCCTGGCAATCGTCAAACACATCGCGAGCAACCATGGCGGACGGGTCGAGGTGTCGAGCACTCTTGGCGGTGGATCGACGTTCACCCTCCGGCTGCCCGCAAGTCCACCGGACGACCTGCTGGCGACACTGCCGCCGGTTGGGATCGAGGCCGGTCCGGCCGAGCTACGGCAGGTCTGACAGCAAATGGAAAGGAAATCCCCGTTGAGCCGCGTTCTCGTGGTCGAGGACGAGGAGTCGTTCTCCGACGCCTTGTCGTACATGCTCCGTAAGGAGGGCTTCGAGGTTTCGGTCGGGAAGGTCAGCACCGCGTCGCCGGCCTCGGGTAGGCCGCTGTTCTGCATGAGCACCACAATGGTCAGACCACCCCCGTTGACCAGGCGGTGCACGGTGCCCGGCTCGAACCAGACCACCGCGCCCGGCCGCAACGGGGTCTCCCGGTAGCCGTCGGCGGTCAGCGTCTGCACCGCGCCCTCGCCGTCGGTCACCACGTACCCCTCCGTACAGCACAGGTGCACGTGCGGGGTGCCGCCGACCACGCCGTCGGGCCCGACCGTGTCGTAGACCCGCAGCCGGGACACCCCGATGCCGCCGGGCAGCGCGGCCGACCGGTCAGGCATCGAAGTACTCGTCGGTGTCGTCCGCCGCCGGCAGGGACACCAGCAGGACGGTGAGGTCGCCGATGGCCCGGTGCCGGCATCCCGGCTTGATCAGGAACGCGGACATCGGCCGGGCGGGATGGCGTACGCCGTCCAGCTCGATCTCACCCTCACCCGCCAGCACGATGTAGTACTCGGTGGCGATGCGGTGGTGGTGGGTGACCGCGTCCTGCACCTGGAGCAGATGGACGCTGGCCTGGCCGTCGCTCTCGGCGATGAAGCCTCTGCGGGTGGTCCCGCACGAGCAGCGTCTGGTGGGAAGGTCGTCGAGTTGAAGCACCGCGAAGCGATCGGACACGGCAGGGCCTCCCTGCGGGAAAGGGCTTTCACTGCGGTACCGTGACGCTAGCCGGCACGGCGAAACGCCGTCAACAGATCGAGGGGGCGGCCATGGCGACCCTGTCCGACGTGGCGCGGCGCGCGGGTGTCTCGCCCGCCACCGCCTCTCGTGTGATCAACGGCAGCAGCAAGCCGGTCACCGAGGAGCTGCGCGAGCGGGTCCTCGCCGCCGTCGCCGAGTTGCAGTACGTGCCGAACGCGCACGCCCAACTGCTGGCCCGCTCGCACCGCAGCGCGGTCGGCGTGATCGTGCACGACGTCTCCGACCCGTACTTCGCCGAGATCACCCGTGGGCTGCAACGCGTCGCCACCGACCAGGGCCGGCTGCTGATGATCTGCAACAGCTACCGCGACCCGGACCGGGAGCTGGAGTACGTGGAGCTGCTGCGCGGCCACCAGGTGGCGGCGCTGATCCTCGCCGGCTCCGGCTACCACGACGAGGCGTTCACCCGGCAGCTCAACGAGAAGCTCGCCGCGTACGGGGCGACCGGTGGACGGGTCGCGGTGATCGGGCGGCACGAGCACTCCGGCGACGCGGTGATGCCCGACAACCGGACCGGCGGGTACCTTGCCGGCCGGGAGCTGTGCGAGCTGGGGCACCGAACGATCGGCGTGGTCGCCGGACCGCGCATCCTCACCACCACCACCGATCGGCTGGCCGGCCTCCGACAGGCCCTCGTCGAGCAGGGCCGCGACCTGCCCGAACGGCGGATCCGGTACGCCGAGTTCGACCGCGACGGCGGCGCCGAGGCCACCGCCCGCCTCCTCGACGCCGATCCGGAGCTGACCGCGATCGTGGCGCTCAACGACTCGATGGCCATCGGCGCGCTGGCCACCCTGCGGGCCCGTTCACTGGCCGTACCGCAGCGGGTCTCCGTGATCGGCTTCGACGACATGCCGATCGCCCGGGACGTCACCCCGGCGCTGACCACCGTGCGGCTGCCGCTGGTCGACATGGGAGTACGCGCGATGTCGCTGGTGCTCGGCGCGGAGGCGGTGTCGCCCCGGGTCGAGGTGCTGCCCGCGGAGTTGGTCCGTCGGGACACCACCGGCCCCGCCGCACGCGCCGCCACCGGGTCGGCGCCCCGGGCACGGCGGGCCGACCCGGCGTCGTGACCGTGGTCAGCCCGACACAGCGTCCCCTGACGACGCACGACGTGGCGTACCTGGTCCGCGCGTCGTTCGGGCCACGGTCCCGGGTCCGGGACGCGGGCCCGCTGGCCGGCGGCGGGTACGCCACGGTGTGGTGGGCGTTGCTCGACGACGACCGTCGGGTGGTGCTGAAGGTGGCCCCACCGGCCGGAACGCCGCTGCTGCGCTACGAACGGGGGCTCTGCGCCGCCGAGGCGCGGTACTTCCGGCTGGTCGCCGAGCGGGCGCCGCAGGTGCCCGTACCCCCGGTGCTGTACCACGGCGCCGACCCGGCGTACGGCGAATGGTTGGTCACCGGGATGCTGCCCGGCCGGTCGCTGTACGACCTGGCCGGGCACGGCGTCGACGACGGCCCGGCGCGGTACGACCTCGGGGTGGCACTCGCCGCGCTGCACCGGATCACCGGCGACCGGTTCGGCTACGACGGCGACCGGGCCGGCGGGTCGACCTGGCGGGCGGCGTTCACCGAGATGCTCGACGCGCTGCTCGCCGACGCGGCCGACTGGAAGGTCCGGCTGCCGGTCACCGCGGACGATCTACACGCGTTGGTGCGGCGGTACGCCGACGTGCTGGACGAGGTACGCCGCCCGGCTCTGCTGCACTTCGACTGCTGGGACGGTAACGTGCTGGCCGCGCCCGACCTGGACGGGCGGTTGCGGCTGCGCGGCCTGGTCGACGGCGAACGGTACCTGTACGGCGACCCGCTGCTGGACCTGGTCTCGCCACGGCTGTTCCGACGCGCCGAGGACGAGCCGGACCATCCCCTGCTGGACGGGTACCGGGCCGCTGCCGGGCCGCTGGTCCTGGACGACTCGGCGCGTCGCCGGCTCGCGCTGTACCGGCTGCACCTGTATCTGCTGATGACCGTGGAGATGCCCAGCCGTGGCATGACGCCGAGCAGCCATCCCGGGCGGCACGCCCGGCTGGCAGCCCTGCTCGACGAGGAGATCGCCGCGCTCGGCACTCGCTGAACGAATTCCCGTTGCCGGGCTGCGCCACCGCTCGTAGCCTGCCCTGCGTGCGGATTCGGGAGTTCGTCGGCCAGGACTGGTCGCAGGTGTGGCCGATCATCGAGGAGGTGATCCGGGCACAGGAGACGTTCACCTACGACCCCGAGATGACCGCGGACGCGGCGTACGGCACGTGGATCGAGGCCCCGCCGGGTCGGACCGTCGTCGCGGTCGACGGCGAGCGGGTGCTCGGCACCGCGAAGATGGGCACCAACCGCCCCGGGCCCGGCGCGCACGTGTCCACGGCGAGCTTCATGGTCGACGCCGACACGCGAGGGCGGGGCGTGGGCACCGCGCTGTGCCGCGACGCCCTCAGCTGGGCCCGCCGGCAGGGGTACGCCGGCATGCAGTTCAACGCCGTGGTGCAGAGCAACCGGTCGGCGGTCGAGCTGTACCGGCGGGAGGGCTTCGAGGTGGTCGGCACGGTGCCGGGCGCGTTCGGCCACCCCACCCTCGGCCGGGTCGGCCTGCACGTCATGTACCAGGAGTTCTGACCGGCCCGCGGGAGGCCGTGGTGGTGGTTGGCGCCTTTGGAGCTGATGCCGTGAACGAATCGGCTGCTCGCCGCGCACGCGTGACTCGTCTACGACATCAGCTCTGAAGCGTCTCAACCACGGACGGGGTCGCCGGCCGGCGCCGCGCGGAGTGCCGCCTGCCCGGCGGCCGGCTCCGCGCCGGCGCGGCGGATCGGGGTGAACAGGCCACCGGCCGCGACCAGCAGGCACCCCGCACCGGCCACGAGCGTGACCGCCTGGACGCCGTACCTGCCGGCGGACCAGGTCAGCACGGCGGCGCCAGCCGGCCCGAGGGAGTAGTGGGTGCTCCAGAACGCCGAGGTGACCCGGCCGAGCAGATGGTCGGGGGTGATCTCCTGGCGCAGCGACATCGAGCAGATCCCGCCGATGCTGAGGCAACACAGGTACACCGCGGTCAGCGCGGTGACCGCCGGCACGCTCGTCGCGATGCCCACACCCGCCACGGCGCACCCGCAGACCGTGTGCGCGCCGATCCAGGTGGCGCCGAAACCGCGCCGACGGCGCAGCGGTGCCACGAGCAGCGCGCCAGCGACGGTGCCCAACGCCGCCAGTCCGAGCACCGTGCCGACGGTGCCCTCGGAGCCGCCGAGGTCGTGCGTGACGTGGTAGATCAACACGTCGGTGAAGCCGTAGGTCAGGAAGATGAAGACCGACAACAGCACGGTCAGGGCGCGCAGGACGGGCTGTCGCCACAGGAACCGCGCCCCCGCCAGGAACTCGGTCAGTGGGCGCTGCCGGGCCGCCGGTGCGGCGTCCTCGGCCTGGACGGGCCGCAGTCGGATCAGCCGCAGACCGGCTGCGGAGAGCGCGAAGCTTCCCGCGTTGACGGCGATGGCGACCGCCGGGCCGAAGCGGGCCGACACCACGCCGGCGAGCAACGGCCCGAGGACGGCCGTCGCCGCGTACGTCGCCTGCAACCGGCCGTTGGCCTCGGTGATCCGGTCGGAGTCGACGAGGTTGCGGACCGCGGTCACCGCGGCGACCTGGAACACCATGCCGGCCGCCTCGCAGATCGGCAGCACGACGAAGAGTAGCCAGACCTGCGGGCCGGCGAGCCAGGCCAGGGGCACCAGGGCGTACAGCACCAGCCGGATCACATCCGCCATGATCATCAGGGTGCGGCGGTCGTACCGGTCGACCAGCACCCCGCCGAAGATGCCGGCGGCGACGGACGCCGCCCCCGCGACGGCGGTGAGCAGCCCCATCCGCGCCACCGACCCGGTCGCCTGGAGCACCAGCAGCGGCACCGCCAGGTAGGCGAACGAGTCACCGGCCGCGGAGAGCGACTGCGCGACCCAGTACGTGCCGAAGGTGCGGTCCCGCCACAGCGGACGTCGGCCGGCGTCGGTGGGTCGGCTCATGGCGCCGAGGATAGTACGCCGATCGGCTGTGCCGGGCGCACGCGTCGCTGACCGCGAGCCCCTTTGGGGCACCAGCACACGGAGGCGGCCCCGGGATTCCTCCCGTGGCCGCCTCCGGGGCTGTCCGGTACGAGGTCAGCGCTGGCGCAGCGGAGCGAGCGCGCTGCTCCAGGCGACCACCTGGTCGAGCGTGGTGGTCAGGGCGTCCTCGTGGAACTGGTTGGGCTTGAAGACGCTGAAGTTCTCGAAGTCGGTGAAGAGCGACAGCGCCACCTGGGAACGCACGTCGGCCATCTGAAGCTCGCCGGCGATCAGACGCAGGTGCTCGACGGCCCGCGCGCCACCGACCGAGCCGTAGCTGACGAAGCCGACGGCCTTGTTGTTCCACTCGGCGTAGAGGAAGTCGATCGCGTTCTTCAGGGCGCCCGACGTGGAGTGGTTGTACTCGGGGGTCACGATGATGAACCCGTCGTACGAGGCGATCGTCTCGGCCCAGCGAAGCGTGTGCGGCTTGGTGTACTGACCCATCGCCGGCGGGTACGCCTCGTCGAGGTGCGGCAGCTCGTAGTCCAGCAGGTCGATCAGCTCGTACTCCGCGTCGGAGCGCTGCTTGGCGACCTCGAGGACCCAGCGGGCGACCGCTTCCCCGTTCCGCCCGGGGCGGGTGCTGCCGAGGATGATCCCGATCCTGGTCATGGTGGCGCCTTTCAGAAGTCGTTGGGCTGACGGGCCGACGCTAGCCGATCCTTGCTTGGTCAAGCAAATGACTGCGGTGTGGTCGTCCCCACACCGTAAGTGGGCACTTGACCGATCAAGCAATTACGATGGGCGCATGGCCAGCACCCCCGCAGAGCGTCCGAAACCGCTCAGCCCGGACGAGGAGGCCCTGGTGCGCGCCCTGGGCCAGGTGATGCACGTACTGCCCCGCGCGATCGACGGCGACATGATCAGCGATCGGCAACTGCCGCTGACCGAGTACACAGCCCTGATGAACCTCTCCGAGGCACCGGACCGGCGGATGCGCATGCACGAACTCGCCGCGCTCTGCCACCTCTCGCTCAGCGGCATGACCCGAACGATCATCAGGCTGGAGACACAGGGCCTGGTCAAGCGGGAGCGGTGCGAGCAGGACGCCCGCGGCTGGAACGCCGTCCTCACCGACGCCGGCTTCGCCCGCCTGGAAGAGTCCTGGCCCAGTCACCTGGCCGCCGTACGCCGGCGGTTCCTCCAGCACTTCGAGGGCTTCGACCTGGCTCAGCTGGCACGCGCCTTCCGCGGCGCGGGGACGGCCAACTGAGCCAGGCCGGGCCGCGCCGCCCTAGGCGTTCGCCACGAGCCGCCACCGGTTGTCCGCGCTGCCGTTGTCCGGGTCCTGCACCGCCTGCGCGCCCCACGTGGTGGATCCGTTCAGAATGCCGAGCAGCTTGCCGCTGTTGACGTTGCGGATCCGGTAGGTGCCGTCGCCGTTGTCCACCAGGGTCCACCGGTGGTCGGCGGTGCCGTTGTCGGACCATTGCAGGACGCGGGCGTTGTCGGCGGTGGACATGTTCTCCACCCCGAGGACCTTCCCGCTGTTGACGTTGCGGAACCTGACCGCGTTGCCGTCGGTCACCACGACCCAGTTGTGGTCGGCCGTGCCGCTGTCACCCCACTGCACGGCGAGCCCACCGTCCGCGGTGGACATGTCCTGGATACCGAGCACCAGGCCGGTACCCACGTTGACCAGTCGGTGGCTGGCACCGCCACTGCTGCCACTGACGCTCCAGTAGACCGTGTAGTTGTAGCCGTGGGCGTCCTGGAACGGCGCGAGGTTGACCGTGGATCCGTTCGCCGTGGCGGTGAACGCCAGGGAGCTGGTGCTGGTCCGGGCGATCGACGCGACCGTGAGCGACGGAAGCGCGCTGAGCGAGGTGTTGCCGTAGTTGCCGCAGAGCACGGTCGGGCCGTACGTGACGGCGGCGACGCCGGGGTTGTCGTTGGCGGCCTGCGTGACGACCCGCATCGGCAGCCGAACGGTGATGGTGTCCCCGGAGGCCCAGGTCCGGGTGACCGTGGCGTAGCTGCCCGGCGTCGTGGCGACGTTCTGCACCACACCGTTGACGCTGACCGTCGCGCCGCTGGTCCACGCCGGGATGCGTACCCGGACACTCCACGAGCCGCTCATCGTGCCGGACAGGGTGAGGGTGCTGGTGTCACTGACCGGGTAGCTGGTGCTCTGCGTGACCGTGATCCCGCGCTCCGACCAGGTCAGCACCGACGGCGCGTAGAGGTTCACGGTCAGCGTCGTACCGTTGCGGAAGTAGATGGAGTCCATCAACCTCGTGTTGATCTCCAAGCCGGTGCCCTGGCAGCACCAGAACGAGTTGTAGTCGGTGCTCCAGGTACCGCCGCCCCACGCCGGGCCCACGCCCCGACGTCCACCCGGCCTGAGCGGGGTGAAATAGGTGATGTGGCCGTGGTTGTCGGCCGGGTTCTGTCCGCCGATCAGGTGGTTGATCAGCGCGCGCTCGTAGAAGTCGAAGTAGTCGGTCCGGTTCGGGTCGAGCAGCCACAGCTCCCGGGTCAGTTTGAGCATGTTGTACGTGTTGCACTGCTCGCACGTGTCGTTGCTGAGGTACCCGGCGATCGCGTTGGGCGCCCGGAAGTGCTCCGCCTGGCTGTTGCCGCCGATGACGTAGGTGTGCGCCCCGACGGTGATCCTCCACGCGTTGCTGGCGATGTCCCGGTAACGGGTGGTCCCGGTGGCCTTGAACTCGCGGGCGGCGCCCACCCACTTGGGCACCTGCGTGTTGGCGTGCAGGCCGGAGAGCTGGTCCTGGTTGGCAGCCAGGGGGTTGAAGACGGCGGCGTGGTCGAAGCGCTGGGCGGTGGCGAGCCACCGGGCGTCGCCGGTCTGCTGGTAGATGTCGGTCAACACGTCGTTCATGCCACCGAACTCGGTGCCCAGCATGGACTGCATCTGGCTGGCGCTCAGCCGAGCCGTCCGGGTGTCGACCCAGCCGGCGAGCCGGAGGAGCACGTCGCGGGCCTGGGTGTTGCCGGTGTAGCGCCAGACGTCGAGCAGGCCGGCGAGGGTCTTGTGGATGCAGTAGTAGGGCACGTTGCCGTTGGACAACGTCCGTGCCTCGAGCGCGGTGAAGTCGGACTCGGGGAAACCGGAGAGGTATCCCGCCGCGAAGCCGGCGGCCCCGTTGTTCGCCTGGCACTTGGCCAGCTCCGCCACCATGTAGTTCGCCTTGTCCCGGCAGGTGGTGTCGCCCAGCACCGCGTACCCGTATGCCCAGGCGCTCAGGAAGTGCCCCTGCATGTGGGTTCGGAACGGGAAGTTCGGCGCGTCCCAGCCACCGTTGGTGGCGGCGCCGTTGGTGGACAGGCGGTGGTTGGCCCGGAAGTTGTAGAGCATGCGGTCGACGTCGACGAAGCGCAGGTAGTTGAGGGTCCGGTTCTGGTTGTCCATCCAGCGGCCGGCGGTCAGCCGCACCTGACCCAGATCGAAGGGGTACGCCGAGACACCGATGTCCGCGCGGACCGGTGGGACCACGGCCGCGGAGGCGGGGTCCGCGTCGAGCGCGGTCGCGCCGGTCGCGGACAGCACTGCGGTGGCGCCGGCGGCTTGCAACACGCGGCGCCGACTGATGGGCAGGGGTGACATGGAAACCTCCACGAAGAGCGCAACAGGCGACGGAGCACAGCCGGGCGGGACGGGCTCGACAGGACGGGCAGACACGAGCGTTAGCGCTCACATCCGTGTCCGGCATGTTACGGCCGAAGGTCGCTTCTATTCAAGGTGGTGACTTTCAAATGGCTGTAGATCAGCGCAGTCACGGTTGATGATGCGCGAGCCCGCCCGGTGTTATCGATAACAACCAGGCAGGTCAAGCAGACATTCGTCCGACGCGGCGGTCAGGCCGGTGGTCAGGGTGGCGGGGAGCAGAATCGCGGTACGGAGGAAAAACCATGCCTCCATCGCACCCGCTGCCGCGACCGGTGTCACCGACGCGGGTCGTGGGCGGCCAGCGGGTTGGTCAGGGTGCCGACGAACTGGAGTGCCGCCGACGGGTCCGCGAGGTCGACCATCTGCTGGTTGTCGCGCAACTGGAGCCGGTTGAGGCAGGACAGCGTGAACTCCGGTGCGAACAGGTCGTAGCGGCGGATCCGCTCGGCCAGGTGCGGCACCCGGTCGAAGTAGTCGGCCGCGCAGGCCGCGACCGTACGCCAGAAGTCGTCCTCGGTGAGCACCCCGGCCTCGACCAGCACCGCGTTGAGGTGGCGCAGGAAGCAGTCCACCACGTCGGTGAAGATGGTCAGCAGCTTGGTGTCGTCGGGCACGTCGACCCGGATCCGCTCCACCTCCGCCGGCAGCTCGACGTCGGCGTTCATCACCGCGATCTCCTCGGCGATGTCCTTGAAGATCACCCGTTCGACGGTGTCGCGCTCGTCGAGGACCAGGATGACGTTCTCGCCGTGCGGCATGAAGGCCAGGTCGTGGGCGTAGAAGCTGTGCAGCAGCGGGGTCAGGTACGCGTCCAGGTAGCGGCGCAGCCACGCCTCGGCGGGCAGCCCGGACCGGTCGATCAGGGCCGCCGCCAGCGAACCGCCGTCGCTGTCCACGTGCAGCAGCGCGGCCATGGTGGACAGCCGCCGCCCGGGCGCCAGGTCGGGCACCGGGCTCTCCCGCCACAACGCGGCCAGCATCTTGCGGTACGGGGAGGTGCGCTCGGTGGCCGCCTCGTACTGCCGGTGCCGGTAGCCGACCGCGGCCCGCTCCCGGATGACGGTCAGCCCGCTGCCAACCAGCACCTCGTCGCCGGCGATCAGGTCCGCCAGCCAGTCGTTGATGGCGGGCGTGGCCGCCATGTACGCCGCCGACAGGCCGCGCATGAAGCCCATGTTCAGCACCGACAGCGCCGTCTTGACGTAGTGCCGGCGCGGCTCGGTGACGTTGAAGAAAGTGCGGATGGACTGCTGGGCGAGGTAACCGTCCGGCCCGGGGCCGAGATGCACCAGCCGGCGCTCGGCCAGCTCCCCGGCGAAGGTGACCGCCAACTTGTTCCACCACTGCCACGGGTGCGCCGGAATCAGGTGGTAGTCGGCGAGGTCCAGGCCGAGCTCGGCCATCGTGGCCGCGAACCGGGCCCGGGTCGGCGCGTCCAGCTCACCGCAGATCAGGGTGTCATAGTCGAGGTCGGCGGCGCTGCTGAACGTCGAGTTGTCCCGGTGCGCGGCCAGCCACTCCAGGCGTACCGGCGCGGCGACCTCCGGGGCGTAGCGGTGGTACTCGTCGACGCCGAAGCCGAGCCGGCCGTTGTTGGCCACGAAGCAGGGGTGCCCCTCGGTCATCGACGTCTCGATGGTCTGGAAGTCCGCCCCGGCCAGCTCGGTGGCGCTCGGCGCGGACCGGGCCAGCTTGTACGCGGTGCCGGCGAGCGTGGAGGTGATCTCCTCCAGGTAGACCGGCAGCACCCGCGCGGAGAGCCCGAGGGCGCCGCGCAGCTCGACGATCAGGTCCACGGCGTCCGGCGGCAGCGACGCGCCGTCCCGGTGCCGGGTGATGCTGTCGGCGTCGATCTGCCAGTGCGCCAGGGTCAACACCCGGGCCGCGAACCGGTAGGTGACCGTGCCGTCGTCGCTGCGGACCTCGTACCACTGCCGGTCGTCGTCGCCGGGCACGGGTCGGGGGGCGAGCAACCGTTCGTGGGTGAACTCGGCGAGCGCCTTGCGCACCAACAGCCGGTTGGCCCGCGCCCAGCGCTGCGGGGTGAGATGCCCGACCGGGTCACCGGTGGTCGCGGGTGCGGGGATCGGGGTGGGAACGGCGGTGGCGGTCACGCCTGGGCTCCTTCGAAGTCGGTGACGGCGGCGTGGAACTGGGCGCGGGTGCAGACGCTGAGCAGCGCGTCCTTCTCGGGCTTGGCGATCGGACCGACCACCTCGAAGCCGACGGCGGCGTTCAACGCGTGCACGGCGGTGTTGCGCACGTCCGGCTCGACCACCACCCGGACGGTGGCGGGGTCGGCGAAGAGCCACGCCATGACGGTGCCGAGCACCGCCCGGGTGAAGCCGTGTACGGGAGCACCGGTGGGCGCGCAGAGGAAGTGCATGCCCACGTCGCCGGGCTGGTGGTCGTACAGGCCGACCAGCTCGACGTGGGCCGGGTCGTAGCGTTCGGCGAGGAAGGCGGGGGTCCCGCGCCACAGACCGAGGTACGCGTCGTGGTGCGGGTGGTCGGCGATCCGTCGGTACTCCTCGGCGACCTGGGCCTCGTCGGCGTCCTGCATGAGCCAGAACGACGCCTTCGGGTGGGTGACCCAGGTGTGCAGCAGGGCGGCGTCGGCGTCCGGGTCGACGGTACGCAGCGCGAACGCGCCGAGCCGCTCGTCGACGCGGGTGAAGACGGTGGTCACGACGACACCCCGAACTCCTGGAAGGTGATGCTCTTCTCGATCGGGTAGTACTCCCGGCCGAGCAGCTCACGGATGATCCACGAGTTGCGGTAGGCGCCCATGCCCAGATCCGGTGAGGTGATGCTGTGCGTGTGGGTGCCCGCGTTCTGTAGGAAGATGCCCCGCCCGGTGTGGTCGATGCTGTAGTTGCGGGCCACGTCGAAGCGGCCGTGGGCGTCCCAGCGGATCCGGTCGCGAACCGGGGTGAGGAACGTCGGCACCTGGTAGCGGTAGCCGGTGGCCAGCACCAGCCCCTCGGTACGCAGGGCGAGGTCCCGCTCCTGCTCCACCTGACGCAACCTCAGCGTGTACGCCCCGTCCTGGTGCGTGGCGCCGACCAGCTCGGTGTTGGTGAGCAGGCGAGTGTTCACCGGCCCGTCGACGCTGCGCGCGTAGAGCAGGTCGAAGATGTCGTTGATCAGGTCGGCGTTGATCCCCTTGAACAGGCCCTTCTGCTCGGCCTCCAGCCGGTAACGGGTCACCTCGGGCAGCGCGTGGAAGTAGTCCACGTAGTCCGGTGAGGTCATCTCCAGCGTCAGCTTGGTGTATTCGAGGGGGAAGAACCGGGGCGAGCGGGTCACCCAGTTCAGCTGGTAGCCGTACCGGTCGATGTCACCGAGCAGATCGCGGTAGATCTCGGCGGCGCTCTGCCCGCTGCCGACCACGGTGATGCTGCGCTTGGTGCTAAGCGCCGCCCGGTGCTCCAGGTAGCGCGAGTTGTGCACGGCGCCGGGCAGGCCGGCGACGGCGTCGGGCAGGTGCGGCGGGGTGCCGGTGCCGAGCACGAGGTGTCGGGCCCGGTACTCGACGCTCTCCCCCTCGCCGGCGCTCGCCCGCACCACGTACCGGTCGTCGGCGGTGTCGAACTCGACAGTGGTCACGGTCTGCCCGAAGCGGAGGTTGGGCAGCTTCGCCGCCGCCCACCGGCAGTACGCGTCGTACTCGCTGCGCAGCGGGTAGAAGCTCTCCCGGATGTAGAACGGGTAGAGCCGGCCGATCTCCTTGAGATAGTTGAGGAAGGAGTACGGCGAGGTCGGGTCGGCGAGGCTGACCAGGTCGGCGATGAACGGGGTCTGCAACCGGGCCGACTCCAGCAGCATGCCGGGGTGCCAGGCGAGACTCGGGCGGGCCTCCAGGAACACGCCGTCCAGTTCGTCGATCGGCGCGGTGAGGCAGGCCAGGCCCAGGTTGTACGGGCCGAGCCCGATGGCGATGAAGTCGTGGGTGGGCATCCGAGTCTCCAGGCGCGGTTTCGTGGTCACCGGGTCAGCCGACGGGGCAGGTCAGCTCGGCGGTGGTGCGGTCATGCACGTACCGGCCGGCGTGGGTCGCGATCAGGTCGAGCACGTGGCCGACGTCCTCGACGGTGGTGGCGGGGTTGAGCAGGGTGAACTTCAAGAAGTGCAGGCCGTCCACCCGGGTCCCGGCGACCACGGCGAGGCCGGACGCGGCCAAGGCCTCCCGGGCGTACAGGTTGGCGGCGTCGGCCAGCTCCCGGCCCGGGCCGGTGGGCAGGTAGCGGAAGACCACCGTGCTCAACTGCGAGCGGGTCACCACCTCGAAGCGGGGGTCCTCGCTGACCAGCTGCCACGCGTCGGCGGCCCGGTCGACCACCTCGTCGAAGAGCGCGCCGAGCGCGTCGGGCCCCATCACCCGCAGCGTCAGCCAGAGCTTCAACGCGTCGAAACGGCGGGTGGTCTGCAGGCTCTTGTCGACCTGGTTGGGGATGCGCTGCTCGACCATCCGCGCCGGGTTGAGGTAGTCGGCGTGGTAGGTGGCGTGCCGCAACACCCGCCGGTCGCGGACCAGCAGCGCGCTGGAGCTGACCGGCTGGAAGAACGACTTGTGGTAGTCGACGGTCACCGAGTCGGCCCGCTCGATGCCGTCGAGCAGGTGCCGGCGCGTCGGCGAGACGAGCAGCCCGCAGCCGTACGCGGCGTCCACGTGCAGCCACACGCCGGCCGCCGCGCAGATCCCGGCCAGTTCCGCGAGCGGGTCGATGGAGCCGAAGTCGGTGGTGCCGGCGGTGCCGACGACGGCCATCACCACCAGTCCGGCCTGCCGGCACCGGACGATCTCGTCGCGGACAGCGGAGGGGCGGATCCGACGCCGGCCGTCGGTGGGGACCGCGATCACCGCGTCCGGGGAGAGGCCGAGAAGCTTGGCCGACTTCTGCACGCTGAAGTGACCGGCCGCCGAGGTGAGCACCCGCAGTCGGGGCAGGAGCTCGGCGCGGGCCGCCGGGCCGAGCGCGTCCGCGCACGCCTCCTCCCGGGCCAGCAGCAGCGCCTGGAGGTTGGACTGGCTGCCTCCGCTGGTGAACACGCCGTCGGCGTCCGGGCCGAGGCCGATCCGCTGGGCGGTCCAGTCGATCAGGCGCCGCTCGATGAGGGTGGCCCCGGCGCTCTGGTCCCAGGTGTCCAGCGACGAGTTCACGGCCGTGAGCACGGCCTCGCCGAGCAGCGCCGGGATGACCACCGGGCAGTTGAGGTGCGCGAGGTAGCGGGGATGGTGAAACCAGACGGCGTCGCGCAGGTAGACGTCCTCCAGCTCGTCCAGGGCGGCGCCGGCGTCACCCAGCGGCCGGTCCAGGTCCACGCGGTCGACCACGGGGGCCAGCTCGGCCGGCGTGATGCCGGTGCCGGGCCGGTCCACACCGGACACCCGCCGGACGACCCGGTCGACGCCGTCGGCGATCGCCTGCCGGTACTGCTCGACCGAGCCCTGGTTCAGCAGCTGTGCCCGCGCGGCGGCCGGCGCGGTCGCCGGCGCCGGTGGCGTGGTCTCGACGGAATACGTCGGCACGGTCACGGATGTCCTCCACGTTCTCGACGATGGGCAGCCGGAACCCACCCCGGCGCGCCGTCGCGCCGCGGTCGTGCTGCCTTCGATGGTGTCGCTACTCAGGCGGTGGCGCCGGCCAGCGCCTCGGCACGCACGTCCTCTTCGGACAGCCCACGTCGCCAGTAGCCGGCGAAGGTCACCCGTCGGCGGTCGAACCCCCGCTCGCCCACCAGGTGCCGGCGCAGCGCCCGCACCGCACCGGCCTCGCCGGCGATCCAGGCGTACGGGGTGCCGGCGGGCAGCCGGGCGGCGCGGATCGAGCTGACCAGCAGGTCACTGCCGGGTGCGGTGCTGCCGCGCACGATCCAGCGGATCTCGGCGTCGGCGGCGGTGGGCAGCTCGGTGATGTCGGCGGCGTCCGGCACCTCGATCCAGGCGCGCACCGGGGTGCCGGAGGGCAGCCAGGCCAGGATCCCCGCCGCGGCCGGCAGCGCGGTCTCGTCGGCAGCCAGCACCACGACATCGGTGTCGTCCGGCGGGCGGAAGCAGACACTGCGGTTGTCGTACACCGCGGGGCCGAGCAGCAGCACCCGGTCGCCGGGCCCCGCGAGGGCGGCCCAGCGCGAGGCGGGGCCGGTGTCGCCGTGGCTGACGAAGTCGATGTCCACCTCGCCGGCGGCCGGGCGGTGCTCCCGGATGGTGTACGAGCGCATCACCGCGCGGACGTCCGGCGGGAGCGCCCGCCAGGCGCCGAACCAGTCGTCGCCCTGCTCGATCGGGACCACCGGTGCGTGCTGCCCGGGGTGCGGCAGGAACAGTGACACGCTCTGGTCCCGCCCGCCGCCGGCGAAGTCGACCAGCTCCGGGCCACCGAAGGTGATCCGGATCAGCGAGGCGCCGACCCGGCGTGCCCGCACGACGTGCGCGGCGAAGAAGCGGTACTGCAGGGCGACGGGTTCGACGGTGCTCGTACTCATGGCGTCAGCTGACCTTCTTCGCGTTCCGGACGGCGGTGGCGAGGTTTTCCAGCAGCGGCGCCGCCCCGGCGTACGAGAAGCGGGGCACCGCGTCCCACGGCGTCACCTGGTTGGCCCTGACCGCCGGCAGTTGCTGCCAGGTCGGCTTGGCGGCGAGGTCCTTGGGCTGCAAAGCGGTGCTGCGGTTGTCCAGCAGGATCAGGTCGGCCGGGAACTTGCCGGTGTTCTCCCAGCTCAGCGCCTCGAAGTAGTCGCCGGCTTCGAGCTTGGTCGGTACGACGATGTCCACGCCCAGCTCGGCGAAGTACATGAGGTCGGTGCTGACCTTCGGGTTGGAGACGTAGAACAGGTCGGGGCTGCCGGAGCAGGCCATCACCTTGATGCCGGGGTTGGCCTTGACCGCCTGGCGGACCGCCTCGGCGGCGGCGTCGAAGCGGGTCTTCGCGTCGGTGACCTTCTTCGCGGACAGGTCCGCGCCGAGCGACTCGGCCAGCGCGGCGTACCGCTCGATCGGCTTGGTCATCGGCACCCGGGCGGTGGTGACCGCCACGCTGGGCGCGAGCGGCAGGATCTTGTCCTTGCTCTCGTCCGGCACGTACCAGAGCGCGTCCGGGTCGTACATGTGGGTGACCAGCAGCTCGGGACGCAGCGCCGCGTACTTTTCCAGGCTGAACTCGCCCCACACGTTGCCGATGATCTCCACGGCCTCGACGTTCAGGTCGCCCGCCTGCGGGTCGACCGAGCCGTCGGTGCGCTTGGTCTCGCCGAACACGCCAACGAGCTGCTTGTCGAGACCGAAATCGACCAACGCCGCCGCCACTCCGGTGAAGGCCACCACACGGCTCGGGCGGGCCGCCGCCTCGATCTTCTTGCCACGGTCGTCGGTGAATGACCAGGGGCCGCCTCGGTTGCTGGAAGTGGGTTTGGCGGCATCGTCCTTGCCGCAGCCGGCGAGCAGGGCGGCCAGCGTGGCGGCGCCACCGGCGGCCAGCAGGCCACGACGAGAGAGCCGACGGGAGGACAGTGCATCGGGCATGGTGTCGTCTTTCGATCAAGGAAGGGCCGGGGTCGACCGGGACAGCGGGGTTAGGTTAGCCTAACCTCGGTCGTTGTCAACAGCGGTACCGACGTGTCGCCACAACTCCGGAGCCCACACTGGACGCCACACCCACCGTCACCAGACCGGCACCAGGCGTGTCGGTGAGGTCCACGGCCCCTCCCCCGGTGCGGCGGCAGGCGGCCCGCGCCGCCGGTCTGCTCGGCGCCGTGGCGCTGCTCGGGGTGATCCTGCTGCTCAGCATCGCGGTCGGCGCGAAGTCGTTGCCGCTCGCCGACGTCTGGTCCGGTCTGCTGCACCGCGATGCCACCGAGTACGCCGTGGTGCACCGGATGCGCCTGCCGCGTACGCTGCTCGGGCTACTCGCCGGCACGGCGCTCGGCGTGGCCGGCGCGGTGATGCAGGCCCTCACCCGCAACCCCCTCGCCGATCCCGGGCTGCTCGGCATCAACGCCGGCGCGTCCGCCGCCGTCGCCACCGCCGCCACCTTCCTGGGCGTCACCGCCATCGGCGGGTACGTCTGGTTCGCGCTGCTCGGCGCGGCGGTGGTCACCGCGCTCGTCTACGCCGTGGGCGGCGGACGCGGCGCCACCCCGGCCCGCCTGGCACTGGCCGGCGCCGCGCTGAACGCCACCCTCTACTCGTACGTGAGCGCGGTGATGCTGCTGGACACCGCCTCGCTGGACCGGCTGCGGTTCTGGACGGTCGGCTCACTGGCCAGCGCGGACTCCGCGACCGTGGCCCGGGTCGCGCCTTTCATCGTCGTCGGTCTGCTGGTCGCCCTCGGCGCCGCCCGACCGCTGAACGCCCTCACGCTCGGCGACGACACGGCGCGGGCCCTGGGCGCCCGGCCGGCGCTGATCCGCGCCGCCGTGATCGTCGCGGTCACGCTGCTGTGCGGCGCGGCGACAGCCGCCTGCGGCCCGATCGTCTTCGTCGGACTGCTGGTGCCACACCTCGTCCGCGCCCTGACCGGTCCCGACCTGCGCTGGCTGCTGCCGTACTGCGCGGTGCTCGCGCCGGTGCTGCTGCTCGGCGCCGACGTGCTCGGCCGGGTGCTGGGCCGCCCGGGTGAGCTTCAGGTCGGCATGGTGACCGCCGTGCTCGGCGGCCCGCTCTTCCTCTGGCTGGTCAGCCGTTCGCGGGTGGCGCACCCGTGAGCCAGCGTAGCGAGCGAACCAGCAGGCTCAGCACCGTGACCGTTCTCCGTACCCCCGGTGGTTTTTCGTTGCGGTTCCGCCCTCGTGCGCTGGCCGTCGGCGCCGGTGCCGCGCTGCTCGCGGCCGGGCTCGGCCTGGTCGCCGTCGGCAGCGGCGACTACCCGATGGGCCCGGCGACGTGCTGCGCACCCTGGCCGGCGGCGGCTCCCCGGCGGAACAGTTCATCGTGACCGAGCTGCGGCTGCCCCGGCTGGTCACCGCCCTGCTGGTCGGCGCGGCGCTGGCGTTGGCCGGCACGGTGTTCCAGTCACTGGTCCGCAACCCGCTGGGCAGCCCGGACATCCTCGGCTTCACCCAGGGCGCGTCGACCGGCGCGCTGGTGGTGGTCGTCCTCGGCGGCAGCAGCCTGGCCCTCGCGGGCGCCGCGGTCGTCGGTGGGCTCGGCACCGGCCTGCTGATCTACGCGCTCGCCTGGCGGCGCGGGGTGCACGGCTACCGGCTCATCCTGGTCGGCATCGGCGTCGCCGCGATCCTCACCGGCGTCAACGGCTACCTGCTGACCCGGGCACCGCTGATGGACGCCGCCCGCGCGGTGCTCTGGCTCACCGGCAGCCTGGACGGGCGGGGCTGGGCCAACGCCGGGCCGCTGCTCGCCGTCATTGCCGTGCTGGCACCGCTGGTGCTCGTCGGCTGCGCTCCGGCGCTGCGGATGATGGAGCTGGGCGACGACACCGCCGGCGCCCTCGGCGTGCCGGTACGCCGGCTGCGACTGGTGCTGCTCGCCTCGGCGGTGCTGTTGGTGTCGTTCGCGGCGGCCGCCGCCGGCCCGGTGTCGTTCGTGGCGCTCGTCGCGCCGCACGTGGCCAAACGGCTGACCCGGGCGGCCGGACCCAACCTGTTGCCGTCGATGGCCGTCGGCGCGGCGTTGCTGGTCGGCGCCGACCTGCTGGCCCAACGCGCGTTCGCCGGGCACCAACTTCCGGTCGGCGTGGTGACCGGGGTGATCGGCGGCGGCTACCTGGTCTGGCTGCTGGCCGCCGAACGCCGGGCGGGTCGGCTGTGAACACCCGCGACCCCCTCGAAGGAGCGCTCATGCACCCCGGCAGCACCCGGCTCGGCGGCACCGCCCTGACCCTCGCCTACGACCGGCGCGTCATCGCCGAGAACCTGACCGTGGCGGTGCCGGACCGGTCGTTCACGGTGATCATCGGCCCGAACGCGTGCGGCAAGTCGACCCTGCTGCGCGCGTTGTCGCGGATGCTGCGCCCGAGCGCCGGCGCGGTGCTGCTGGACGGGCGGGACATCCACGGCCAGTCGGCCCGCGCGGTGGCCCGCACCCTGGGCCTGCTGCCGCAGTCGTCGATCGCGCCGGACGGCATCAGCGTCGCCGAGCTGGTCGCCCGGGGCCGCTACCCCCACCAGGGGCTGCTGCGGCAGTGGTCGCGCGAGGACGAGCGGGTGGTCGAGGAGTCGATGGCCGCCACCGGGGTCGACGACCTCGCCGACCGGCTGGTCGACGAGCTGTCCGGGGGGCAACGGCAGCGGGTGTGGCTGGCCATGGCGTTGGCCCAGCAGACCCCTCTGCTGCTGCTCGACGAGCCGACCACGTACCTGGACATCGCCCACCAGATCGAGATCCTGGACCTCTGCGCCCGCCTGCACGAGGAGCAGGGCCGCACACTTGTCGCCGTGCTGCACGACCTCAACCACGCGGCCCGCTACGCCACCCACCTCATCGCCATGCGCGACGGTCGGGTGGTGGCCGCCGGCGACCCGGCGACGGTGGTCACCGCCGACCTGGTCGCCGAGGTCTTCGGGCTGCCCTGCCGGGTGATCGACGACCCGGAGACCGGCACCCCGCTGGTCGTCCCCGCCGCTCGCCGCCGAGCGACCGAGCCGGCATGAGCACCTGGCGTTTCCGCGACCCGTGGGGCGTGCCGCACCTGCGCGCCGACGACCCGCTCGCCCTGGCGGCCGAGCAGGGCCGGGTGACCGCGTACGACCGGGCGTGGCAGATCGAGGTGGAACGGCACCGGTCCCAGGGCACCAGCGCCGCCTTCCTCGGCGCCGATGCGCTCGCCTGGGACCGGTTCGCCCGGCAGGTCCGACTCGACGACACCGCCCGCCGCTGCCACACCGCCCTCGATGAGGCGACCGCCGAGTGGGTGGGCGCGTACGTGGCCGGTGTGAACGCCGGCCTCGCCGCCGGGGCGGCCCGGTCACCGGAGTTCGCCGCCACCGGGCTGACTCCGGGGCGGTGGGAGCCGTGGACGCCGCTCGCGGTCTGGCTGGGCCATCACATCCTGTTCGCCGGGTTCCCCGGCAAGCTCTGGCGCGAGCACGTGGCGCAGCGGCTCGGCCCGGGCGCGGTCGAGGCGTTCGCCACCGACGGGCCGTCCGTCGCCGGCAGCAACGGGTGGCTGCTCGCCGCCGAGCGCACCGGCACCGGCGCCGCGCTGCTCGCCGGCGACCCGCACCGGTTCCTTGAGGATCCGGGCGTCTACCAGCAGATCCGGTTGGCCTGCCCGGAGTACGACGTGGTCGGGTTCGCGGTGCCGGGCGTGCCGGGCATCGCGCACTTCGGGCACACCGGCGCGGTGGCCTGGGCGATCACCAACGCGATGGCCGACTACCAGGACGTGTACGCCGAGCGGCTGCGCCGCGACGGCCCCCGGGTGCGGGCGCTCGGACCGGACGGCTGGCGGCCGGTGCACCGACACGTCGAGACGATCGAGGTGGCCGGGGCGGCCCCGGTCGAGGTGGAGGTGCTGGAGACCGACCGGGGCCCGGTGATCGCCGGCGGACCGGACGAGGCGACCGCGCTGAGCCTGCGCTACCCGCCCCGGGTCCGCGCCGAGCTGGGCTTCGCCGCGCTGCCCGAGCTGCTGCGCGCCCGCACCGTTGCCGATGTGGACCGCGCGCTGCGGCACTGGGTGGAGCCGGTCAACGTGGTGCAGGCGGCGGACACCGCGGGTGGGCTGCTGCACCGGGTCGCCGGGGCGGTGCCGGTGCGACATCCGGACAACGGCCGGCGGGTGGTCCCCGCCTGGGAGGACCGGCACACCTGGCGGGGCTGGTACGCGCCGATGCCCCGCACTGAGGTGGTTGGTCGGGCGGTGATGGCCAACGAACGCGGGCTGGCGGCGCCGCTCGGCGTCGAGTTCGCCCCGCCGCACCGCGCGCGTCGGATCGCCGAGCTGCTCGACGGCGGTCGGAACTGGACGGCCGCGCAGATGGCCGCCGTGCACACCGACACGTACCTGGGCTCGGCCGGGCCGCTGCTGGCGGTGCTGGCCGGGTTGACGGGGCTCGGCCCGGACGCCGCCGCGCTGCGCGACCGGCTGCTGCGCTGGGACCGTCGGATGGCCACCGACAGCACCGACGCCGCCGACTTCGCCACCGTGCGGGCAACCGTCGTACGTCGGATCGCCGCCCACCCGACCCTCGGGGTACGCGGGCGCTCCGGCCAGCGAGCAGGCGTACCAAGAACGTGCCGTTCTATCTCAGCAGCGCCGGCTACGGGGTGTTCGTCGACCACCCGGAGCACGTGTCGTTCGAGGTCGGCTCCGAGGTCGTCACCCAGACCCAGTTCAGCGTCGAGGGTCAGACCCTCACCTACTACGTCATCGACGGACCCACCCCGAAGGACGTGCTGCGCCGCTACACGGCGCTGACCGGTCGGCCCGCCCGCGTGCCCGCCTGGTCGTACGGGCTGTGGCTGTCCACGTCGTTCACCACCTCGTACGACGAGAAGACGGTGACCGAGTTCGTCGACGGGATGGCCGAGCGTGGGCTTCCGCTGTCGGTGTTCCACTTCGACTGCTTCTGGATGCGCCAGTTCCACTGGGTCGACTTCGTCTGGGACCCGGCGACCTTCCCCGACCCGGAGGGGATGCTGCGCCGGCTGCACGAACGCGACCTCAAGGTGTGCGTCTGGATCAACCCGTACATCGCGCAGCGCTCCTACCTGTTCGAGGAGGGCCGCGAGGCCGGCTACCTGGTCCGCAACCCCGACGGCTCGGTCTGGCAGTGGGACAAGTGGCAGGCCGGCATGGCGCTGGTCGACTTCACCAACCCGGACGCGGTCCGCTGGTTCACCGGCAAGCTCAAGGCCCTGCTGGACATGGGCGTCGACTGCTTCAAGACCGACTTCGGTGAGCGCATCCCGACCGACGTGGTGTGGCACGACGGCTCGGACCCGCAGCGGATGCACAACTACTACTCCTACCTGTACAACAAGGCGGTCTTCGAGCTGTTGGAGACCGAACGCGGGAAGGGCGAGGCGGTGCTGTTCGCCCGCTCGGCCACCGCCGGCGGGCAGCAGTTCCCGGTGCACTGGGGTGGCGACTGCGAGTCCACGTTCGTCGCGATGGCCGAGTCGCTGCGCGGCGGGCTGTCGCTGGCGGCGTCCGGCTTCGGCTACTGGAGCCACGACATCGGCGGCTTCGAGGGCACCCCCGACCCGGCGGTGTTCAAGCGGTGGATCGCGTTCGGGCTGCTCTCCTCGCACTCCCGGCTGCACGGCTCCGGCTCGTACCGGGTGCCGTGGGCGTACGACGACGAGGCCGTCGACGTGCTGCGACACTTCACGCAGCTCAAGCTCAGCCTGATGCCGTACCTCGCCGCCGCCGCGCAGGAGGCGCACCGCGACGGTACGCCGATGATGCGCCCGATGATCGTGGAGTTCCCGGACGACCCGGCCACGGCGCACCTGGACCGGCAGTACATGCTCGGCTCCGACGTGCTGGTCGCGCCGGTGCTCAGCGCCGACGGGGAGGTCACCTTCTACGTGCCCGCCGGCACCTGGACGCACCTGGTCACCGGCGCGCAGGTCACCGGGCCGGCGTGGGTGACCGAGAAGCACGGGTACGACAGCCTGCCCGTGCTGGCCCGCCCCGGCGCGGTCATCCCGTTCGGCTCCCGCACCGACCGGCCGGACTACGAGTGGGCCGACGACGTGCGGCTGCGGCTCTACGCACCGGCCGAGGGGCAGCGGACCCGGGTACGGGTACCGTCACCCGGGCACGGTCCGGGCGCCGAGTTCGAGGTGCGCTACGACGGTGTCACGGCCAGCGCCGAACTGGTCGCCGGCGCCTCGACGGGCTACATCTGCGAGATCCAGGGGACGGAACGATGACGCAACACCACTTCCCGGAGAGCTTCCTCTGGGGGTCGGCGACTGCCGCGTACCAGATCGAGGGCGCCGCTGCCGAGGACGGCCGCGGACCGTCCATCTGGGACACGTACAGCCACACTCCCGGGCGGACGCTGAACGGCGACACCGGTGACGTGGCCGCCGACCACTACCACCGGTGGCAGCAGGACCTGGACCACATCGCCGAGCTGGGCCTGGGCGCGTACCGGTTCTCGGTCTCCTGGCCCCGGGTGCAGCCGGGCGGTTCGGGCCGGTTCAACCAGGCCGGCATCGACTTCTACTCGCGGCTGGTGGACGGGCTGCTGGAGCGGGGCGTCCGCCCGGTGGCCACCATGTACCACTGGGACCTGCCGCAGGAGTTGGAGGAGGCCGACGGCTGGGCGTCCCGGGACACGGCGCTGCGCTTCCAGGAGTACGCCGCCGGCATCGTCGGCGCGCTGGGCGACCGGGTGCACACCTGGACCACGCTGAACGAGCCGTGGTGCTCCGCGTACCTGGGCTACGCCTCCGGCGTACACGCGCCGGGCCGGACCGAACCGGCGGCGGCGCTGGCCGCGGTGCACCACCTCAACCTCGCCCACGGCCTGGCCGGGCGGGTGGTCCGGGAGCTGGCGCCGGCCGCCGAGCTGTCGGTGACGCTGAATCTGCACGTCATCCGGCCGGCCTCGGATTCCGAAGCCGACCGGGATGCGGTGCGGCGGATCGACGCGCTCGCCAACCGGGCGTTCCTCGGCCCGATGCTGGACGGGGAGTACCCGGCCGACCTGCTCGCCGACACCGCGTCGGTCACCGACTGGTCGTTCGTCCGCGAGGGCGACGAGAAGCTGATCGCGGTGCCGCTGGACGTGCTCGGGGTGAACTACTACTCCAGCACCCTGGTCCGGGCCTGGGACGGGGTGTCGGCCCGCTCCGACGCCGACGGGCACGGCGCCTCCACGTCGACGCCGTGGGTCGCCGCCGAGCGCGTCGACTTCCTGCCGCAGCCCGGCCCGTACACCGCGATGGGTTGGAACATCGACCCGCCGGCCCTGACGGAGCTGCTGCTGCGGCTGCACCGGGAGTACCCCAGCCAGCCGATGATGATCACCGAGAACGGCGCGGCCTTCGACGACGTGGTGTCGGACGACGGCCGGATCCACGACGACCGGCGGATCGACTACCTGCGCGGACACATCGGCGCGATGGCCGACGCCCGCGCTCAGGGTGCGGACGTTCGCGGCTACTTCGTCTGGTCGCTGCTGGACAACTTCGAGTGGGGCTACGGCTACGACCGCCGCTTCGGGATCATCCGCGTCGACTACGACACGCAGGTCCGCACCTGGAAGGACAGCGCCTACTGGTACCAGCGGCTCGCCGCCACCGGCGAACTGGACCAGGCCCAGGAGTAAACGTCCCACCCTGCCGGGTCGATCATGGAGTTGTGGTGGGCGACAAATTAGCTGCTAGAGCACTAAATTGGGCACCACAACTCATGATGACGAGGGTCGGCCCTAGACGCCTACCCGCTGGGGCGGGACGGTCAGGCCGTAGAGCGCCATCAGCTCCGGTGTGTCGACCCGGCTGCCGTCGGCCACCGAGTCGCAGGCGATGTCGACGATCTGGTCCTTGTGCGCCAGCAGGTACGGGCGGGCGCCCACGTCGGCGCTGGCCAGGGTGGCGATGCCGGGCCAGTGCCGGCGGCCGAACAGCATCGGGTAGCCGCGTAACCCGTCGTAGGTGGCGCAGACCAGCACGTCCGGGTAGGGCAGCGCGGCCACCCGGCGAACCGCCGCGGCGGTCAGGCCCGGCATGTCGACCGGGACCACCACCACCGCCTCGATCCCCTCGTCGTCCATGGCGGCCAGGCCGGCCCGGATGGACGAGCCGACCCCGGTGCCCCACGCTTTGTTGATCACAACGGTGGCCCTGCCCAGGTCGGCGGTTTCCCGGACCTGATCGGCGGCGGCACCCAGCACGACCACGATCTGCTCGCAGCCCGCCTTGGTCATCGTGTCGATCATCTGGTTGACCAGGGGCTTCTCGCCCTGGTGCAGCAGGGCCTCGGGACCACCGATCCGTCGTCCCCCGCCTGCGGCGATGATCATTGCTGCGATCCGGTTCAGCTGCGCCCCCTCCAGCACGGGACCGAGCGTGACCGGTCGGCCCCTCCTACGGACACTGCAACGAGGACGGCCGCTCACGGGTGGCGGGGCGAAAAGGAGAAATAGTGCAACCGTTACGCATCGGAGCCCGACAGTCGACCTCCGTCGACGGGCTCAGGCCGCGTCGGCGTAGCAGTCGACGATGGACAGATCCAGCGGAAAACGGACCGGTGTGGCACCGAACAGCAGCGCCGACGCCCGCTCCCCCGCCCGCCTGACAGCCTCGGCGACGTCGGCGGCCTCGCCTTGCGGGGCGTGCACGATCACCTCGTCGTGCTGGAAGAAGACCAACTCGGCGGCGCTGCCGGACAGCTCCGTACGCAGTGTCGCCAGCAACGTCGACGCCCACTCCGCGGCGGTGGCCTGGATGACGAAGTTACGGGTGAACCGCCCTCTCGACCGGGCGGCCCGCGCCCGGGGACCCCGCGGATCGGCCGCCGCGTCCGGATCGACCGGCGCCTCGTCGGGATCACCGAACCCGAGCGCGCCCGGCGGGCACGTCCGCCCCAGCCAGGAGCGCACCAGCCCACCCGCCTCACCGGTGCGCGCCGCCGCCTCGACGAAGCCGAACGCCGTCGGGTAACTGCGCTTGAGCACCGCCAACGCGGGCACCGCTGCCCCGCCGGTCTGCCCGTACATCGCGCCGAGCAGCGCCACCTTGGCTCGTGCCCGGTCACCACCGAACGAGTCCCGGGCGAGCGCGGCGTAGAGATCGCCGGCACCGCCCGCCGCCGCCAGCCGGGCATCACCGGAGACCGCCGCCAGGACGCGCGGCTCCAACTGACCGGCGTCGGCGACCACCAGCCGCCAGCCCGGGTCGGCCACCACCGCCCGGCGGATCACCTTCGGGATCTGCAGGGCGCCACCGCCACGGGTCGCCCAGCGGCCGGACACCACCCCACCCGGCACGTACTCCGGCTGGAACCGCCCGTCGCGCACCCACTGCTCACGCCAGGACCAGCCGTGCGCCGTCCAGATCCGGTACAGCTCCTTGTATTCCAGCACCAGTGGCACCGCCGGATGGTCCACCCCGCGCAACACCCAGGCCCGGGTGTTGGGCAGCTCCACGCCGACCCGGGCGAACGCCTTCAACAGCTCGGCCGGAGAGTCGGCGTGCAACCGACGGACGCCGAACGCGTCGGCCATCCGGGCCGCCAACTCGGCCAACCGACGCGGCGGCCCGCCCACCGGAGACGGCTCGCCCAGCAGCTCGGCGAGGATCGCGTCGTGCACCTCGGCGCGCCAGGGCAGCCCGGCGACACCCATCTCCACGGCGATCAGCGCACCGGCCGACTCGGCGGCCACCAGCAGCCGGAACCGCCCCGGGTGCTCGGTGGTGGCGACCCGGGCGAGCTGGTCGGCGTACACCTGGGTCAGTGCCTCGATGCCCGGGCCCGGCGGGCCCGGCAGCGTGTCGAAGAGCGCGCCCTGGCCGTGCCCCGGGCGGGCGCCGGGGGCGCGCGGCGGCGG
>NZ_JAEVHM010000310.1 GCF_016802865.1 Micromonospora parastrephiae
CTCGCCGGCTCACACCGCGACTTCACCGTCGACCCGGCGGCGCTCGACACGCTGCGCGCCGAGCTGGACGCCTGGCAGCGCGACGCCGCCGGAGGCCCGGTGCGGGCCAGCTTCCGGCTGGTGGAGCCCGCGCCCGACGAGGTCACCGAACCGATCCTGGCCACCCGCCCAACCGGCGACGCGCCGACGCCGGTGGGCTCCGCCGGTAGCGGGCGGTGGCGGCTGGAGTTCGGATTGCAGCCGGCCGACGAGCCGGGCCTGCACGTCGACGCCGGGCAGGTCTGGCGGGCGCCACACACCCTCGGCGGCCTCGCCGGCCGTACGACCAGCCCACAGGAGACGCTGCTCGCCGAGCTGGGCCGGGCCAGCCGGCTCTGGCCGACCTGGACTCCGCGCTGCGCACCGCCGCCCCCGAGGCGATGGAGCTGGACGTCGAGGGCGCACACCGCTTCCTCAGCGAGGGCGCCCCGGTGCTGCACGCCGCCGGTTTCGGGGTGCTGCTGCCGTCCTGGTGGCAGCGCCGGTCGGCGCGGATCGGCGCCCGGCTGCGCGCCCGCAGCCGCACCGCGCCCGGCACGGTGGCCAGCGTCGACGCCGGCGTCGGACTGGACGCCCTGGTCGACTACCGCTGGGAGGTGGCGCTCGGCGACCAGCCGTTGACCGCCGACGAGTTGGCGGCGCTGGCCGAGTTGAAGACTCCGCTGGTGCGGCTGCGCGGCCGGTGGGTGGAGCTGGATCCGGGTCGCCTCGCCGCGGGCCTGCGCCTGCTCCGCTCGGCGGGCGAGCTGACCGTCGCCGACCTGCTCCGCCTCGGGTTGGCCGACGGCGAGGACACCGGGGCGCTGCCGGTGCTGGAGGTGACCGCCGACGGGGCGCTGGGCGACCTGCTCGCCGGTGCGGTCGAGCGTCGGCTCACCCCGCTGGACCCGCCGCCGGGCTTCGTGGGCACGCTGCGTCCGTACCAGCGGCGCGGGCTGGCCTGGCTGGCCTTCCTGCGGTCGCTCGGTCTGGGCGGCGTGCTCGCCGACGACATGGGCCTGGGCAAGACCGTGCAACTGCTCGCGCTGCTGGCCGGGGACCCGCCGGACGCCGGGCCGACGCTGCTGGTCTGTCCGATGTCGCTGGTCGGCAACTGGCAGCGGGAGGCGGCCCGGTTCACCCCGGGGCTGCGCGTACACGTACACCATGGTGCCGAGCGGGCGCGGGGGGCGGAGTTCACCGCGGCCGCGCACGGCGCGGACCTGGTCCTCACCACCTACTCGGTGGCTGCCCGCGACGCCGCCGACCTGGCCGGCATCGACTGGCACCGGGTGGTGGTGGACGAGGCGCAGGCGATCAAGAACGCCTCCACCCGACAGGCCGAGGCGGTCCGCGCGCTGCCCGCCCGGCAACGGGTGGCGGTGACCGGTACGCCGGTCGAGAACCGCCTCGCCGACCTCTGGTCGATCATGCAGTTCGCCAACCCGGGTCTGCTCGGGCCGGCGGCGACGTTCCGCAAGCGGTTCGCCGAGCCAATCGAGCGGCACGGCGACGCCGAGGCCGCCGAGCGGCTACGCCGGATCACCGGCCCGTTCGTGCTGCGCCGGCTCAAGACCGACTCGTCGATCATCTCGGACCTGCCGGAGAAGCTGGAGATGGAGGTGCTCTGCAACCTCACCGCCGAGCAGGCCGCCCTGTACCGGGTGGTGGTCGACGACATGCTCGCCCGGATCGAGACCAGCGACGGCATCGAACGACGAGGACTGGTGCTGGCCACCATGACCCGCCTCAAGCAGGTCTGCAACCATCCCGCCCAGCTGCTGCGCGACGGGTCGCCGCTGGAGGGCCGCTCCGGCAAGCTGGCCCGGTTGACCGAGATCCTGGAGGAGGTTCTGGTCGCGGGGGAGCGGGCGTTGCTGTTCACCCAGTACGCCGAGTTCGGCGCGATGCTGCGCGGTCACCTGTCGGCGCGGTTCGGCCGGGAGGTGCTGTTCCTGCACGGCGGGCTCGGCAAGGCCGAGCGGGACGCCCTGGTGCAGCGCTTCCAGTCGGCGGACGGGCCGCCGCTGTTCGTCCTGTCCCTCAAGGCCGGCGGCACCGGGCTCACCCTGACCGCCGCCAACCACGTGGTGCACGTGGACCGGTGGTGGAACCCGGCCGTGGAGGACCAGGCCACCGACCGGGCGTTCCGGATCGGGCAGCGCCGGCGGGTGCAGGTCCGCAAGTTCGTGTGTGCCGGCACGGTGGAGGAGAAGGTGGCCGCGCTGATCGCCGACAAGCGCAGCCTCGCCCAACGGGTGGTCGGCACCGGCGAGCAGTGGATCACCGAGCTGTCCACCGGGCAGCTGCGTGAGCTGTTCACCCTGGAGGCCGGGGCGGTGGTCGAGTGAGCGAGCAGAGCACCGACCGGTTCGCCGACTACGGCCGTCCGCGCCGGGTCGACGGTGGGCTGCGGGCGCGCAGCGCCCGGGGCGCGATCGGCCGATCCTGGTGGTCGCGGCGCTTCCTGGAAGTGCTGGAGTCGTTCGCGCTCGGCACCCGGCTGACCCGGGGCCGGTCGTACGCGCGGGCCGGTCAGGTGCTCCGGCTCGACATCGCGCCGGGGCGGGTCAGCGCGCAGGTGCAGGGCTCCCGGCCCCGGCCGTACGAGGTCTCCATCGGGCTGTCGCCGTTCCCGGCCGCGCTCTGGTCCCGGATCGAGGCGGAACTGGCCGGCCAGGCGTTCTTCAGCGCCCGACTGCTCGCCGGGGACCTCCCCGACGAACTGGAGGAGCTGTTCGTCGCCGCCGGCGCGCCGCTCTTCCCGGCCGGGGTGGACGAGCTGACCCAGCGGTGCAACTGTCCCGACTTCGCGGTGCCGTGCAAGCACCTCGCGGCCACGTTCTATCTTCTGGCCGAGGCGTTCGACGCGGACCCGTTCGAGCTGCTGCACTGGCGCGGCCGGTCCCGAGCGGAGCTGCTCGAGCAACTCCGCGCTCGTCGTGCGGAGGCCACCGGCACGCCGCCGCCAGCCGAACCGGCCGGTCCGTCCATTCCGGACGACGGTCCGTCCATCGCGGACTTACCGGTGTCGCCGGCCGGCGCGGCCCGTGCGCTCGCCGGCCTGTCGGCGACCCCGATGGTGGAGGCGTTGGACCGGTTCTGGTCCCCGCCCGTGCCGCTGCCCGACCGGCCGCCCCGACTGGCGACCGGCCCCGATCTGCTGCTGCGTCAGCTCGGCCCACCGGCGCCGAGCATCGGCGGGCCGGGGCTGCTCGAACGGCTGCGCCGCGCGTACCGGGCCTTCGGCCCGGGCGACCGGTGAGCCGTCACGTCCACCGGCGACGGAACCGCCACATGATCGCGGCGTTCGCCACCAGCACCACCGCGCAGATCGCCCCGGCGAGCCGGCCGGCGAACACGGTCATCGCCGGCAGCGACGCCCACAGCACGATCGTCAACAACATCAGGTAACGGCCCCGTCGGGCCCGGACCCGGTGGTCCAGCCGAGCGAAGAAGGCCGGGTCACTCTCCCGGAGCTGACGGGTGATCTGGTCGAACCTGCGCTGATCCTCTTTGCTGAGCATGGCGCTGCCTTCCCCTCACGCGTTCAGCGGTTCGGCGGCATACCCGCTGCGGTGGCGGCTCACGCTCACCCGCTGGTGCTCTTTTCCCTGGCGCGAGGGCACCTCACGTCTGACTTATCCAAACCTTAAGTTTGTCTGTGGTGGTGAACGGCGCGGAAAGTACCGCGTACACACCCGCGGTCCGATCCGTACCCGGCTGCCGCACGTACGCCCTGCTGGGAAGGTGCGCGTCCCACCGTGACCGGCCGCCCGCAGCGGACATTGTGCTGAGGGCTGTCTTAAGTGCCCTCACGAGGGCGTTCGGGCTGCCTTGAAGGCACCTGGGGGCTTGGTTACCTTGCCGTAGCAACCCCCCTCAGGCAACAGTCGCCGCATCTGCCGCACCTGCCCGGTCGCAGCTTCCGGCGCTCATCAGAAATCGGGATTGGTACATGGCCGACCAGAATGTGCCACCACGTCGACCGCGGGACGACCGCGGTTGGGACGGACGCCAGCACCACAACGCGGACGGGTACGCCGAGCACAACTCGTCCGCCCCGTACGGGTACGACTCGCCCCACCCCTATCAGGGCGGCTACTCGGCGCAGGCCGACCCGCGCGAGCAGTACGGCGACGGCTACGCGCAGCCCGCCCCCGCCCCCCGCCCCGCGTGGGCCGCAGTGGGTCGGTCCGGAG
>NZ_JAEVHM010000311.1 GCF_016802865.1 Micromonospora parastrephiae
GTGGTCGCCGCGCGGGTCGCGGGCGCGGGCTTCACCCGGGGCTTCGCCGCCGTGCTCGACACCGCCGACGGCGGCCGGGCCTTCGTCAAGGCGGCACCCGCCGTCGAGCAACCGCGCCTGGTCGACTCGTACGCCCGGGAGGCCGCGATCCTCGACCGGCTGCCGGCCGACCTGCCGGCGCCCCGCCCCCGGTGGACGCTGTACGAGGCCGGCTGGTTCGTGCTCTGCACCGACGCCGTCGACGGTCACATCCCTCGGCTGCCCTGGACGCCCGTCGAACTGGAGGCCACGCTCGCCGGGTACGCGCAGGTCGCCGCGGCCCTGGCCGACCCGCCGGCCGGGCTGACCGCGCTCGGGCTGCCGCACCTGGCCGACCTGGCCCGCTCGGACATCCTGTGGTGGGAGGAGGTCGCCGCGGGCCGGGAGCCCTCACCACCGGTGCCGGCACCGGTGCGGGGGACGGCTGCCCGAGCTGGTGGCGCTGGAGGCCCGCCTCCCCGGGTACGCCGCCGAGGCGACCGGGCTGATCCACGGCGACCTGCGGGTGGACAACGTGCTGATCGGCGCGGACGGCCGGGCCTGGTTCTGCGACTGGACCTGGGTCTGCTCCGGGCCGCCCTGGTGGGACGTGGCGGGCCTGCTGCTCACCGCGTACGCCGGCGGGCTGGACGCCGACGGGCTGTTCGCCACGCACCCGGCCTGCGCGGGCGCACCCCCGGACGCGCTGGACGCCACGCTGGCCGCGTTGGCCGGCTACTACCTGACCGGCGCCGCGGCGGCACCCGTGACAGCCTCGCCACACCTGCCCGCACACCAGCGGTGGAGCGGCGAGCAGGCCCTGGACTGGCTGGCCCGCCGGCAGGGCTGGCGGTGACGGCGGCCGGACGGGCCGGGGCGTAGTCTGGCCGCGACGGGCCGGGTCCGTCCGCGCGATGACCGAGCCGTTTTGGCTCGTCCCGGGCGACCTGGTAGCCTGGCTCTTCGCGCAGCGATGACGCATGTTCGTCATCACGCGCACAAGCTGACCAACCCGAGCTATCAAGACGAGGCTGTCGCGTGGCGAACATCAAGTCCCAGATCAAGCGCAACCGGCAGAACGAGAAGGCCCGGCTGCGCAACAAGTCGGTCAAGTCGTCGCTGAAGACCGCCGTCCGGAAGTTCAACGAGGCTGCCGAGGCCGGTGACGTCGAGAAGGCCACCGCGCTCATGCAGGACGCCTCTCGCAAGCTGGACAAGGCCGTCAGCAAGGGCGTGATCCACTCCAACCAGGCCGCGAACCGCAAGTCCGCGATCGCGAAGCGCGTGGTGGCGCTTTCCGCCTGACGATCACCGTCAGATCGACTCGGAAAGCCCCGGACTCCGGTCCGGGGCTTCCGTGTGTCCGCGGACGGTCGACGGCCTGCCCGCAAACCGGCCGGCACCTCAGTCCGACGAGTCGGCGCGGCGGGTCGGCGCCACGGGGTCGGCGCTGATCACCACGCCGGTCACGCCGTGCGAGATCCACTCGACCCGGGCGCGGCCGACGACCGGTTCCATCTGTCGGCGGAAGCGGTCCCGTTCCTGCTCGGGCACGAGCGCGGCGGACCGCACCACGACCGCGGCCACCACGTCGTTGAGCTTGACCATCGCCGCCACCACGGCGGGCAGCACCAGCACCGCCCACCAGGTGACCAGCTCGGCGAGGGCGAGCAGCACCGCCAGGGCGATGGTGCCCTCGAAGAAGAGGAAGCAGAGCACTCCGCCGGGGTTGACGAACCGCAGGCCGAGGAGTCGGGCGTACAGCGGCCGGTAACGCTCCTCCTCGGCGGGGATGGTGGCCCACGCCGTGCGGTTCGGCCCCGTCACCGGGCGCTGCCCTGCCGGGCCGCCGCGACCGAGAAGACGGCGCGCTCCAGGGCGTACGCCCGGTCGTCGGAGCCGCCCTTGACCGCCGCGTTGCACTCGGCGGCGACCTGCATGGCCCGGACCAGACCCTCCGGCGTCCAGCCACGCCCCTGCCGCTGTGCGCGCTCGATCTTCCAGGCCGGCATCCCGAGGCTGCTGGCGAGCTGGTACGGGTTGCCCCGCCCGGCCGACGCCACCCGGGCCACCGTGCGCACCCCGTCGGCCAGGGCGTCGGCGATGGGCACCGGGTCGACGCCGACGTGCAGGGCCCAGCGCAGCGCCTCCAACGCGGCCGGCACGTCGCCGACCATGGTGGCGTCCGCCACCGTGAAGCCGGTCACCTCGACCCGGCCCCGGTAGTAGCGGGAGACCGTATCGGCGCCGATCCGCCCGTCGGTGTCGGCGATCAGTTGGGAGCAGGCGGCGGCCAGCTCACGCAGGTCGTTGCCGACGGCCGCGATGAGCGCCTCGGCGGCGTCGTCGGTGCACTTGCCGCCGGCCCGGCGGATCTCGTCGCGGACGAAGGCCACCCGGTCGCGGTGCCCCTTGAGCTTGGCCGCCGGGACGACCGTCGCGCCGGCCGCCCGCAGCCCGTCGGCGAACGCCTTGCCCTTGGCGCCGCCCAGGTGCAGCACCAGCAGTTGCACCTCCGGGTCGGGGTTCTTGGCGTACGCGAGCAGGGCGGTGACCAGGTCCTTGCGGGCGTCCTGGCCGGAGCGCAGGATCAGCAGCCGCCGCCCGCCGAACAGCGACGGGCTGAGCATCTCGGCGATCTCGCCGACGGTGAGCGCGCTGGCCTGGTACTCGCGGACGTCCACCTCGGGGTCGACAGCGCGAACCTTCGCGACAGCTTCGGTGACCGCGCGCGTGGCGAGCAGTTCCTCGTCACCGAGGACGAGCAGAATGGGGGCGAGGCTGGCGGGGGTCACGCCGCCCATATTCGCACGGCCCACGGCGGGATCGTGCCTGCTCATGCGGCGCTCAGTCGGCGCAGCCCGCAGACAGTGCAAATCCAGACATTTATCGCAATTGACCATCTAATTGGCAATTGGCCCGCCAATTGATCCGTAGCTGTGCAATTTCCACCACGCTCCCCCCGGCCCGCTCATGGTGAGCGCCCTGGCGGCAACCCCCGACGCACCACGGCCAGGCCGGCGCCGGTCCGGATCGCCGCCACGTCACCGTCGGTGTCGGTCCGCAGCACCCGGGCGCCGCCCCTGCTCAGCCGGGCGAGCAGCCCCGGGTTCGGGTGCCCGTACGTGTTGCCGGCGCCGACCGGCACCAGCGCGACGGCGGGCCGGACGGCGTCGAGAAACCCCGGATCCTGGTACGCCGAACCGTGGTGGGCGACCTTCAACACGTCCGCGCGCAGTTGCCCGGGCGCCGCCCGCGCCAGCACCGCGTGTTGCTCCTCGGTCTCCGCGTCGCCGGGCAACAGGATCCGCACCCCGGCGACCGTGGCGCGCAGCATCAGCGAGTTGTTGTTCGGGTCGGATCTGGTGCCGGCGAGGGGGTACGGCGGGCCGAGCACGAGCAGGTCGACCGCGCCGACGGAAAGGCGGGCACCGGCCACGGTGGTCAGCAGCGCGGCCCGCCCGCCGGTCGCCGCCGCCCGGACCAGGTCCCGCCCGCTCTCCGCGTGGGCGGTCGGTGGAACCAGCACGGCACCCACCCGTCGCCCCCGGAACACCCCGGCCACCCCACCCACGTGGTCGGCGTGGAAGTGGCTGACCACCAGGAGCGGCACCTCCCGTACGCCGAGCCGGCGCAGGCAGCCGTCCACCGCTCCCGGCTCCGGCCCGGCGTCCACCACCACGGCCCGGCCGGGGGCGACCGGCAGCACCAGGGCGTCGCCCTGACCCACCGCGCAGGCCACCACCACCCACCCCGGCGGCGGCCAGCCGGCAGCCACCAGTCGAACCGGAAGGGCACCCAGCACTGCGGCGACCCCGACGACCGCCACCAGCCGCCGGACGACTTGCCGACGCACCGCGACCAGCAGCGCGACGGTCAGCACGGCCAGCAGCAGGGCTCCCGTTGCCCCGTCCGGCCAGGGCAGGGTGCCGCCGGGCAGCCGGGCGCCGTGGCGGGCGATGACGACCAGCCACCAGGCCGGCCAGCTCGCCAGCCAGGCGGCGAACTCCGCGCCGGCCGGCCACAGCGGCGACACCGTTGCCGCCACCACGCCCAGGATCGTCGCCGGGGCGATGGCCGGCACCGCCAGCAGGTTCGCCGGCACCGCCACCAGGCTGACCGTGCCCCGAGAGGGCCCCGCCCACGACCCGGCCCCGCAGGCCAGTTGCG
>NZ_JAEVHM010000312.1 GCF_016802865.1 Micromonospora parastrephiae
GTGCCTAGGCGGCGACCGGCGTGCCCGCGTCGGAGCGGTCCCGGCGGCTGTCGCCCCGGCCACGGCGCTCGCCCCGACCCTCGCCGCCACGGCTCTCACCGCGCCGGGGGCCACGGCCACCGCTCTCGCCGCGACGGGAGCGCGTCGTGCCGCCCAGGTCCTCCTCGATCTCGGCGGACAGCCCGGCCCTGGTGCGCTCGGCGGTGGGCAGCGTGCCGGTGACCTCGGAGGAGATGTGCAGGTCGGTGTAGAGGTGCGGGGACGTGTGGTACGTCTCCGGCGGCTCCGGCATCTCCAGACCGAGGGTCTTGTCGATGATGCGCCAGCGCGGCATGTCGTCCCAGTCGACGAAGGTCACCGCGACGCCGGTCGCGCCGGCCCGGCCGGTACGACCGATCCGGTGGGTGTAGGTGTCCTGGTCTTCCGGGCAGTCGTAGTTGATCACGTGGGTGACGCCGGTGACGTCCAGACCGCGGGCCGCCACGTCGGTGGCGACCAGGATGTCGATCTTGCCGGCGCGGAACGCCCGCAGTGCCCGCTCGCGGGCGCCCTGGCCGAGGTCACCGTGCACCGCGGCGACCGCGAACCCGCGGAAGTCGAGGTCCTCGGCGACCCGGTCGGCGGCCCGCTTGGTGCGGGTGAAGATCATGGTCAGCCCGCGACCCTCCGCCTGGAGGATGCGCGCCACCACCTCGACCTTGTTCATCGAGTGGGTGCGGTAGACAAGCTGCTCGGTCTGCGGCGACGGCCCGGTCTCGGCGGTGTGCCCGGCGTGGATCGTCATCGGCTGGCGCAGGAAGCGCCGCGACAGGGTGACGATCGGGTCCGGCATGGTGGCCGAGAACAGCATGGTCTGCCGGTCCTCCGGCAGCATCGCCAGGATCTTCTCGACGTCGTCGAGGAAGCCCAGGTCGAGCATCCGGTCGGCCTCGTCCAACACCAGCGCGTGGACGCGGTCGAGGCGCAGGTGCTTCTGCTTCTGTAGGTCCATCAGTCGCCCGGGCGTGCCGACCAGGATCTCGACGCCCTTGCGAAGCGCCTCGATCTGCGGCTCGTACGCCACGCCGCCGTAGATCGGCAGCACCCGGACGCCGCGCGTGCGGCCGGCGGCGGCCAGGTCCTTGGCGACCTGGATGCCCAGCTCGCGGGTGGGGACGACGACCAGTGCCTGCGGCACGCCGTCGCTGCCCTCGCCCGGTGCGAAGACCCGGTCCAGCAGAGGTACGCCGAAGCCGAGGGTCTTGCCGGTGCCGGTGGGCGCCTGACCGATGAGGTCGACGCCGCGCAGGGCGATCGGGATCGCGTACTCCTGGATCGCGAAGGCGCGGGTGATGCCGGCCGCGGCCAGCGCCTCGACGGTCTCGTCGCGGGCGCCGAGTGCGGCGAAAGTGGGGGCCTCGGGTCGAACCGGGGCGGTGGGGGCCAACTCCTGGCCGTCCATCAGGTCTTGAGTCAGTTCGCTCATGTGGATGTGGGGGTGCCCTCTCGTGGGTGCGCCCCGTCATGTCCTCAGGGCGCGTTCGGTATGACGCGGGCCACACGGTCGGGGGCAGACAGCCGAGCCGGACCGGGCCGCACGCGCGCCGCGGGCTGAGCTTCGATCAGATCGGCGCCCACGGCAACTGCTCTATGCTACCTGAACAGGCACGGTCACGTCCCGATTCCCGGTCGGCCAGCCGCCACGCGGGGGCGGACAATGTGATCTGAGTCACATCACTGTGCGGCGGGTCGCGCGTGGCACGCGCGGGTCACCCCTGCCGGGTCGTGCACGGTAGCCTGCGCTCGTGTCCGCGCCGACCACCCCCGGTCCCGCCGTCGCCGACCTGCTCGGCCTGGTCGCCTTCGGCGAACTGCTCGCCTTCGAGCGGATGGCCGGCGACGCCCGCCTCGCCCCCGACCTGCGCCGTCGCGCCGCCCTGAACGAGATGGCAGCCGCCGAGATCACCAACTACCGGCGGCTCGCCGATCGGCTCACCGCGCTGGGTGTGACCCCGGCAGACGCGATGGCCGCGTACGTGGCGCCGTTGCAGGCGTACCACGACTCGACCGAGCCGCGGGACTGGGCGGAGGTGGTGACAAAGGCGTACGTGGGCGACGCCATCACCGACGACTTCATCCGGGAGATCGCCGACGCCCTGGACGAGCCCGACCGGGGGCTGGTGCTCGACGTCCTGCACGACTCCCGCTACGCCGAGTTCGCCGCCGCGGAGATTCGAGCGGCCGTCGCCGCCGACCCCCGGGTGGCCGGGCGGCTCTCCATGTGGGCCCGCCGGCTGGTCGGCGAGGCCCTGTCCCAGGCCGGCCATGTCGCCGCCGAGCGGGCCGCACTCACCGCGCTGATCGGGCGGGGCGACCGGGTCGACGTGCCGGGACTGTTCGGGAGGCTCACCGCCGCGCACACCGCGCGGATGGCCACCGCCGGCCTCAACAACTGAGGGGCGGCACCGGCCCGCGGCAGGTGGGACTGCGCCGACCTGCCGCGACGGCCGGACCGGTCAGCGGACGGTGAAACCGACCGCGCGGGGCGACGCCTCGGCGATCTCGACGTACGCGACCTTCTCGACCGGCACGATGACCCGCCGGCCCTTCTCGTCGGTCAGGGAGAGCGTGCCGCCGTTCCCGGCGAAGGCGTCGGTCACGATCTGCTCGATCTCGGCCGGCGACTGCGCGCTGTCCAGAACCAGCTCGCGCGGCGCGTACTGCACGCCGATCTTGACCTCCACTGTGCCTCCTCAACTGGGGCGAAAGAACCGCCCTGCGAAGGCTATCCGATCACGGGGGCGGCGGTCAGGCTGACTCACCTTGCAGCGGGAAGCTGGCGATGCCCCGCCAGGACAGCGCCGCCACCAGCGCCTCGGCCTCCGCCTTCGGCACCTGCCGGCCGCCGGCCAGCCAGAACTGGGCGGCCGTCTCCGCCGCGCCGACCAACCCGGAGGCGAGCAGCTCGGCGTGCGCCCGGCTCACGCCGGTGTCCGAGATGATCGTGTCGGTGATCGCCGCGATGCAGCCCTGCTCGACCCGCTCCACCCGCTGCCGTACCGCCGGGTCGTTGCGCAGGTCCGACTCGAAGACGAGCCGGAACGCCTCGCTCTCGTGGTCGACGAAGTCGAAGTACGCCCGCACCGACGCGCCGACACGCTCCTTGTTGTCGATGGTGCCGCGCATCGCGTCCTGCACCTTGGCGACGATGGCGTCACAGTGCGTGTCCAGCAGGGCCAGGTAGAGATCCATCTTGCCGGGGAAGTGCTGGTAGAGGACGGGCTTGGAGACCCCGGCGCGTTCCGCGATGTCGTCCATCGCCGCGGCGTGGTAGCCCTGCGCGACGAACACCTCCTGCGCCGCCGCGAGCAGCTGCTTACGGCGCGCCGACCGGGGCAGACGGGTGGGCCGGCCGGCGGTCTGCGCGCCATTCCCCGCAGCGGTCATGGGATCCTCCGAGTTCTCCGTACGAGCCGGCATTTTCCCCCCAGACCGGGCGAGGCCCGTGGCCCTCGTTGTGGAAATGGCCCGCCGCTGTAACTTATCGCCACTGTCGCCACACGGTAGCCTCAGCGAGGGCGACCAAGGAGCGCGCGGTGAGTGAAACAGGGCAACCCGGAGCCGCCACCCCGGGAGAGCACGGTGACGGAGCGGGTCAGCACGATGACCCGAGCCGTTCCGGCGGCGGGTGGGCGCCCCAGTCGGGCGGGTGGCCCCAGGCCGCCGAGCGTGCGGACGACCAGGAGCAGGCGTCACGTTGGCGACCCGGTCCCGCGGCCGGATGGCGTACGTCATCCGCGCGGCACGGTGACCTGCCACCGCCCCTCGCCGGGCTGCCCGATGGTCCCGAGCCGCCGGCCCGGGTCAACGGCCACCACGCCAACGGTGTCCGGCACGCCGGCACCGAGGCCAACGGCGTCCACCACCCTGGGCTCGAATCGTCGGCGGGTCGTCCCGCACCGGTGAGCGCGCCGCCCGGGCTGACCGACGACGACCGCCCCGCCCCGGCCGGCGACCGCCTGGTGGTGCCCGCCCAACGTCCCGCACCGCCTCCGGAGCAGGGCGTCGGCGACCTCGACACCGGTCCGGCCCGCCGCTCCACCGCCGACCCGGTCGACGGGCGCCGTGCCCGCTGGGCCGAGCCCGGCCTGCCCACCTCGGCGCCGCCGGCGTCCAGGTGCCACCCGT
>NZ_JAEVHM010000313.1 GCF_016802865.1 Micromonospora parastrephiae
GTGCCGACCCAGGCCGGCCAGCGGTGGCGACCGCCCCGCCGGCGAGGCGCCGACGGCGGACGCGCCGAGGTCGGTCAGGTCCAGGCCGTGGGCGCGGCCGGTGGAGTTCTGGTACGCCTGGGTGGCCAGGGTGACCCCGGCCTCCTCGGCGGCCTCCTCCAGCCCTTCCCGGGTGGCGCGCCTGGCCAGCCCGCGTACGCCACCGCGCGCGACCTCCTTGGCGGCCCGTTCACCGGCTTCCTTCAGCCCGTGCTTGAGGGACTTGCTGGCCAGTTGCCCCATCAGCCGCTTGAAGATCTGCTGGATCAGCAGGCGGGTGGCGGTGATCGCCGCGCCTGCGGCCGGGGAGGCGGCACCGGCGGTGAGCACCGCCGCCACCGCCACCGCCATCAGTTCGATGACCAGGATGCCCAGCTCGATCCAGACTTCGAGCTTGGCGCTCTCGATGTCGCAGCCGCACTCCTCGACCAGCCGGCCCAGGTCGTTGGTGACCGCGAGCAGCACCGGCAGCGGTGCGTCGTCGCCCTCGGCGATCCCCCGCCAGGCCGCCTCGAACGCGGCGTCGACCGCACCGACGCCGCCGTATCCGGCGCGTACCTCGTTGGCGGCCGCGGCAGCGTCGCTGTGCGGGCCGGCGAGTACGGCGGCGACCGCGTACCACCGGTCGGCGACGTCCCAGACGGCCCGCTCGTCGCCCTCCGGCCACTGCACGCCGACGACCCAGTCGAGTGCCTCGTATATCCAGCCGGGCACGTCCCAGGGTGCGTAGTCGAGCGGGTGCGGAATCGGGCTGGGCAGCACGGTCATCCGGATCGCCCGCTGTCAGCGCCGGTCGGCGGCCCGGTCGAACCGGGCGGCGCTGCCGACATCGGTCTGCACGCTCGCGTCGACCGCGCGGACCACGTCGCTGCCCAGCTCGGTGAGCCGCTCGCCGGTGCCCGTCCAGGCTCGCAGCACGGTCTGCTCGAACCCTCGGTAGCTGCGCTCGAACGCGGCGCCGATGTCGTCGCGGCCCCACGGTCGGGCGCCGCTGGCGGCTTCGATCTCGCCGCCCTGCGCTGCGCGGCGGGCCGTCACCGCCTCGCCGGCGAGGGCCAGGTCGGCACCGCCCCGCCGTGCTCGGGAGGGGTCGAGCCAGAGCTGCCCGTCGGTCATGCCGGCCCCTCGCCCCGACCGAGTACGGCCTCGGCGCGCCCGAGCAGCGCGCCGAAGTCTCCGGTGCGCAGGAACTCGACCGGGCCGGCGCCGGCCGGTACGTGTTCGGCCACCAGCTCTCGGGTGGCGTCGCTGGCAGCGGTCGTGGCGGCCCGAATTGTCTCGGTAATCTTCCGGCTCAGCGCCTCGACGTTCCGGTCCTGGTAGACGGCCGGGTCCAGCTCGATCGCCACCAGCTCGCCCCGGGCGCCGACGGTCGCGGTCACCTGTCCGTCGGCCGAGCGCCGGGTCACCCGCACCGCGGCGAGCCGGGTCCGCAGCTCGTCCAGGTTGGACCTGAGCTGCTGATACTGCCCGTACACGTCGTCGAATCGGGCCCGTAGCTCGCGATTGGCGTCCCGGTCCGCGCGTCCGCTCACCGCCGTTCCTCCCGTCACCGTCGGTAGGGCGAACCATACCGGCTGCCATCGATCCGCGTAATCCGGTAGTTTCGCTGTGTGATCGACCGTCAACAGGCCGAGCAGCTCGCGGCCATCTGGGCCCGCCGTGATTCGCAGCGCCTCGGCCACGAGTGCACCCCGATGGTCGACGAGTTCGATCTCGGCTACGTCATCACGTCCGTCGTGCCCACCGAGGCGCGGACGGTCCCCGGCGACCTGCCGACGACCGTCATCGACAAGCAGACCGGGAAGGTCACCACCTGGCCCCGGGTGCCGAGCGATGTGGTGGCGGACATGTACCGGCGCAACCAGCCCTCCGGGCCGGCCGCCGCACGCACCGTCGACCAGTCGAGCCTGCTGGTGCGGGAGATCCATCGGATCGCCACCCCGAACACCACCGCGCATCTGACCATCGACGGTCGAATCTGGACGGCCCAGGGCACGAAGGGCGCCGTCCCGCTGAACCATCACCCGCTCGTCCGCACGTACCTGGATCGGCTGCCCCCTGGCGAGTTGGTGCGTGGCGGCGAGGGTCACGCCGAGCTGATCGTGGTGTCCGACGTGCTGCACGAGTACGACCACCTACGGGCGGCCGAGGGCATCGCGCCGATGGGCCGGGCCGAGGCGGCGGCACTGCTGGAGGGCGCGCGGTTCGAGATCTTCCGGGTCCGTGAGCCGGGTGACCCGGCAGGTGGCGCGGCCGAGCGGCCCTGCGATTCGTGCGTCGACTTCCTGGTGCGCGCCAACGTTCTGCCGGAGTCGGCTCGGGCGTACACCGAGACCTGGCTGCCGCCGGCGGAGCCCGACCCGGACCCGGGCCGTTTTCCGCCCGAGGTGGCCAACGCGCTGGTGGCGGCCGGCTGGCGACCGCACATCGGCGACCAGATCATGGCCGCCGCCGCCGTGCGGGACGTCACCGCCGTGGTGGGGCGCGCCCACCGGCACGAGGTCTTCCCGGCCGCCGTCGAGGCGCTGACCGCGTTCCCCAGCTTGGTCGGGGCCCGGCGCGGCCCTGGCGAGCAGGTGTGGATCTCCCGGTTCGACATCCGCCCGCACACGATCGCGCACACCGCCGACACGCTCGCCGACTTCGGCGCGGTGCTCGGTGTTCGACTCTTTCCGATCGGCACCGAGCAGCAGGACAGCATCCTGGCCGTCGACGAGCGCGGCCGGGTCTTCGCCCTCGACCAGGCCGGCGAGTGGTTCCTGGGCGACACGATCGACGCCGCGCTGACCACCCTGCTGCTCGGCCGCGCCCCGGCCCGGGTCCGCGACGACGGCACCTGGCAGGCCGACCAGAGCTAGAGCGTGAGCCCGGTCAGCACCATGACGCGCGGCTCGGTGTAGTCGTCCATCGCGCTGCGCAGCCCTTCCCGGCCGACGCCGCTGCCCTTGACTCCGCCGTACGGCATCTGGTCGGCCCGGTACGACGGCACGTCGCCGACGACCAGCCCGCCCACCTCCAACGACCGCGCGGCGGAGAAGGCCACGTCCAGACGGCGGGTGAACACACCGGCCTGCAACCCGTACACCGAGTCGTTGACGGCGGCGAACGCGGCCTGGTCGTCGGCGACCGGCGCGACCACGAGCACCGGCCCGAACACCTCCTCGGCGACGACCTTGGCGTCGGCGGGCACGCCGGTGAGCACGGTCGGGGGGTACGTGGCGCCGTCGCGGTCCCCGCCCACCTCGATGGTGGCGCCGGCGGCGACCGCTTCGGCCACCCACGTCTCGACCCGACGGGCCGCGTCCTCGGACACCATCGGTCCGACGTCGGTCAGCTCGGAGGTGGGGTCGCCGGTGTGCAGCGCGCGTACCGCGGCGACCAGCCGGGGCAGGAAGTCGGCGTGCAGCGTGTGGTGCACGTACACCCGCTGGACGGCGATGCACGACTGGCCGGCCTGGTAGTTGGCGAACGTCGCGATCCGCTGCGCGGCGAAGTCCAGGTCGTCGTCCGACGTCCAGTCCGCGCAGAGCACGGCCGCCGCGTTGCCGCCCAGTTCCAGCGTGACGTGCTTCTCCGGCACCTGGCGGCGGATGGCCGCGCCGACCGGCGCGGACCCGGTGAACGACACCACCGGCAGACGGGGGTCGGCGACCAGCTCGGCGGCGCGGTCGTTGGGCAGCGGCAGCACCGAGAACATGCCGGCCGGGAGGTCGGTCTCGGCCAGCAGCTCGCCGAGCAGCAGCGCGGACAGGGGCGTCGCGGGTGCGGGTTTGACGATGATCGGCGTACCGACCGCGATGGCCGGCGCCACCTTGTGGGCGACGAGGTTGAGCGGGAAGTTGAACGGCGCGATGCCCAGCACCGGCCCCTTCGGCACCCGCCGGACCAGGGCGATCCGGCCGGTGGCGGTCGGGTCGGTGTCGAGTCGTTGCAGGTCCCCGGAGAAGCGCCGGGCCTCCTCGGCGGCCCACCGGAAGGTGGAGACGGCCGCCCGACCTCCGCGCGGGCCCACTTCACCGGTTTGCCGTTCTCGGCGGTGATCAGCGCCGCGACCTCGTCGGCGCGCTCGGCGAGCCGCCGGGACACGTGGTCGAGGGCCGCCGCGCGGGCGTGCGCGGGCAG
>NZ_JAEVHM010000314.1 GCF_016802865.1 Micromonospora parastrephiae
TACCGGCGGGTGGCCCGCAGCAGCGCCGCGCTGGTGGTCCGGGGGCGGCTGGAGCGGCACGAGGGGGTGACCAATCTGGTCGCCGACCGGCTGGACGCGATTGAGCCGCCGGTCAGTCCCGCCTCCCGCGACTTCCGCTGATCGGCACATGCCCGGCTCTCACGTTTGAACCGCACCGATCGAGGAGAAGTGCAGGTCGCGGGCAAGGCCGCCCGCGTCGGTTCGGGAGGGTCTCATGTCACGGATACTGCGGGCGACCGCGTTCGCCGGTGCGCTCAGCCTGGTGCTGAGCGGGTGTGGCGGAGTGGGCGGCGGCGACGCGGGGGGCGGCACCGCCACCAAGGGCACACTCAGCACGATGGGCTTCGGCTTCTCCGACGAGATCGCCACCACCCGCGTCGACGCGTTCAAGCGGGACCACCCCGACGTCGAGCTGAAGGTCACCGAGGGCGCGTTCGACGAGCAGCAGTTCCTCTCCGCGGTCGCCTCGGGCAACCCGCCGGACCTGGTCTACATGGACCGCAAGCTGATCGGCACGTACGCCAAGCGCGGATCGATCCAGCCGCTCACCGACTGCGTCAAAAAGCAGGACATCGACCTGGAGCAGTACCGGTCCGCCGCCCGCGCCCAGGTCACCCTGGACGGCACCGTCTACGGCATCCCGGAGTTCTCCACCGTCCGGGTGGTCTACCTCAACGAGGGGCTGCTCAAGAAGGCCGGAATGACCGCCGACCAGGTGAACCTGGCCGACTGGGCGGCGCTGCCCGCGCTCAACACCAAGCTGGCCACGGTCTCCGGCGGCCGGCTCTCCCGGATCGGCATCGACCCGAAGATCCCCGAGTTCCTGCCGATGTGGGCCAAGGCGAACGGCGTCGACATGCTCTCCGCCGACGGCCGCACCGCGCGGCTGGACGACCCCAAGGTGGTCGAGGCGCTCACCACCGGGGTCAACCTCATCCAGCAGCAGGGCGGCTGGGGCAAGTTCAAGTCGTTCCGGGACACCTTCGACTTCTTCGGCGCGCAGAACCCGCTGTCCAAGAACCAGATCGTGGCCTGGCCGATGGAGGAGTGGTTCCTCAACCAGGCGGCCAAGAACAGCCCGAACGTCGAGCTGGTGGTCAAGCCGTTCACCGACCGGCAGGGCAGGCCGCTGACCCAGTCCGCCGGGCAGGCCTGGGTGATCACCAAGGGCGCGAAGAACCCGGACGCCGCGTGCGCGTTCGTCAAGCAGATGACCGCCACCGACACGTGGCTGGCAGCCGCGAAGGCCCGGGCGGACGCCCGCAAGGCCGCCGGTCAGCCGTTCACCGGCCTCTACACCGCCAACGCCGAGGCCGACAAGAAGATCTTCGACGAGCTGTACCAGCCGACCGGCAACAAGCGCTTCGACGACGCGGTGGCGACCATCCGTTCGGTGCAGGACGCGGCGTTCGCGCTGCCCGCCTCGCCGGCTGGCGCCGAGTTCGACAAGGCGTACTACGACGCGGTCAACCGGGTGCTCGCCGGCCAGGAGCAGCCCGCCCAGGCGTTGCGGCGGGCACAGCAGGAGGCCACCGCCGCGCTGGACAAGGCCGCGAAGTAACCCGCCATGGCCACCGTCACCGCTCCCGCTCCGGGCCGGCGCCGCCGTACGCCGCTGGCCCGGCGGGAGGCCCGTTGGGCGTACCTCTTCCTGGCGCCCTGGATCATCGGGTTCCTGATCTTCTACGCCGGGCCGATGGTCGCCAGCCTCTGGTTGAGCTTCACCGAGTACGACGTGATCAATCCGCCGGAGTACAACGGGCTGGACAACTACCGGGAGTTGATGAGCGACCCGGCCGTGGCCCGCAGTCTCGGCAACACCGTCTACTACACGGCGCTGCACGTGCCGCTGGTGATGCTCATCTCGCTCGGGCTGGCGCTGCTGCTCAAGCGGGTCGGACGGTTGCAGGGCTTCTTCCGTACCGTCTTCTACCTGCCGGTGATGACCCCGGCGGTGGCCGTCGGCATCCTGTTCCTGCTGCTACTCAACACCCAGGACGGCCTGATCAACCGCGCGCTCGGTCTGGTCGGGATCGACGGTCCGAGCTGGACCACGGACCCGCACTGGGTGATGCCCGGCATCATCCTGATGAGCCTGTGGAGCCTCGGCTCCACGGTCATCATCTACCTGGCCGCGTTGCAGAACGTGCCGCGTGACCTGTACGAGGCCGCCTCCATCGACGGCGCGGGCCCCTGGGCCCGGTTCCGTGCGGTCACCCTGCCGATGATCTCGGGGGCGTTGTTCTTCACGCTGATCGTCAACACGATCGCGTCGCTGCAGATGTTCACCGAGGTCTACACCATGTACTTCGGCAACCGTGAGACCCAGAACACGTTCAACAGCGACGCGGCAAGCTTCTACGTCATCCACCTGTTCCAGGAGGCGTTCCAGTTCCTGCACATGGGCTTCGCTTCGGCGATGGCCTGGTTGCTCTTCGCGATCATTTTGGTGATCACCCTGGCGCAGGTGAAACTCAGCAACCGGTTCGTGTACTACGAGGGAGAAGACCAGTGACTTCGATGACCGGCCACAACGGGGTGGCCAACGCGCGACGGATCCGCCTCAGCTCGGGGTGGGTGCCCGAGCAGCACCTGGAGCCGCGCGAGTACGAGATCACTGAAGGCCCGGTGGCCAACGCCCGGCGGTCCCGGGCCGAGGAGGATCCAGCGGCCGGGGAACAGTCGTGACGACCGCCGTCGAACGCAGCGCCGCCGCACCGGTATCCGGCATCGAGCCGGCCCGCGCGGCGGCGCGCCGCCCCCCTGCCGAGGAGGCCCGCCGGCCGCTCTGGCACCGGGTGCTGTTCATCGCGGCGCTGGTCGGCGCCGCCGTGATCTTCATGCTGCCGTTCGTCTGGCTGGTCAGCGCCTCGCTGCGCCCCCGGGAGTACGTCTTCGCGCCCGGCTTCCTGCCCACCCCGTTCTCGCCCGAGAACTACGCCGAGGCGTGGCAGGCGGTGCCGCTGCTGACCTGGTTCGGCAACAGCGTCGTCGTCGGCGTGGCCGCCGCCGCGGCGGTGACCCTCTCCAGCGCCTGGGTGGCCTTCGGCTTCGCGTACTTCCGCTTCCCCGGCCGCAACGTGCTCTTCGGGCTGGTGCTCGCCACCATGATGCTGCCGTTCGCGGTCACCATGATCCCCACGTACCTGATCTGGTCGAAGCTGGGGCTGACCGACACCCAGGTGCCGCTCTGGGCGGGCAACCTGTTCGGCTCGGCGTTCTACATCTTCCTGCTGCGGCAGTTCCTGCTCGCGCTGCCCCGGGAGTACTTCGAGGCCGCCCGGATGGACGGGGCGAGCTACCCGCAGCTGTTCTGGAAGCTGGCCTTCCCGCTGATCCGGCCGGCGTTGCTGGTCGCCTTCGTGTTCGAGTTCAAGGCCAGTTGGACGGACCTGCTCAAGCCACTGATCTACCTGCGCAACGAGCAGCTCTACACGCTGCCGCGCGGGCTGAAGGTGGTGCTCGACCGGTTCGGCTACGGCGGCGAGCAGCAGTGGGAGATCGTGCTGGCCGGAAGCGTGTTGGCCACCGTACCGATGATCATCCTGTTTTTCCTGGCCCAGCGGCACTTCGTCGAGGGCATCGCCACCACCGGCCGCAAGGGCTGACTGGACCGGGTGACTAGGCTCGACCGGGTGGAGCAGACCCGAGGCCGGTTCGCCGGGCCGCCGCTGACCGCCCGTACCGCCGTGATCTGGTCGGTGCTCCGCGCCGAACTGGACCGGCGTGGCGACACCGAGCTCACCGTGCTCGACGTGGGCGGCGGCACCGGCGGTTTCGCCGTCCCCCTGGCCCGTGCCGGGCACCGCGTCACCGTGGTCGACGCCAGCCCCGACGCGTTGGCCGCGCTCACCCGCCGGGCCGCCGAGGCCGGGGTGGCCGACCGGATCGCCGCCGTGCAGGGTGACGGCGACGCCCTCGCCGGCCTGGTCGAGCCGGCCGGCGTCGACCTGGTGCTCTGCCACGCCGTACTGGAGGTCGTCGACGATCCGACGCCGGTGGTGACCGCGCTGGCCACCGCGCTGCGTCCCGGCGGCGCCGCCGGATCGGTCGCCGCGGACGCGCTGCTGAACACCGGCGCCACCGCCGGCGTCACCTTCAACGACCTGC
>NZ_JAEVHM010000315.1 GCF_016802865.1 Micromonospora parastrephiae
AACATCGCCGGCACCAGCACCGACACCGACGGCACCACCCACTCCTACGAAGGCGGGCACTACATCAGCGTCGTCGGCTACCGCGACGGTGGCGACACCGTCAAGATCGCCGACTCCGCCGACCCCAACACCGCCTCCTACTGGATCACCGTCGAACACCTCGCCGACTGGATCGCCACCCGCGGCTACTCCACCAACTGACCCACACCACCACCAACACGACCGAAGGGCCGGACCCCACCAGGGGCCCGGCCCTTCGACATATCCAGGTCAGCGATCGTGGCCCGCGTGGGCCGGTTCCTCGGCGTCGGGGGCCGGTTCGGCGGCCTCGATCCGGTGGGCCCGTCGGCGCAGCCACCAGGTGCTGGCGAGGCCGGCGAGCACCGCGAGGGCCAACCCGGCCCAGGAGATGTCCTTCAGCCAGTGCTCTGCGGCCCGACCCACGGTGAACAGCAGGTAGGTGGTGCCGAATGCCCAGACCAGCCCACCGGCCGCGTTGGCCAGCAGGAAACGTCGGTACGGAACGTGCAGTGCCCCGGCGAGCGGCCCGGCCAGGATTCGCAGCAGTGCCACGAACCGACCGAAGAACACCGCCCAGACGCCGTACCGGGCGAAGCTCTGCTCGGCCCGGACGAGTTGGGCGGGGCCGAGGTGACGGGGAAAGCGCCGGCCCAGCCGGGCGAGCAGTGGGCGTCCACCCCGGCGGCCGACCGCGTACCCGATGGAGTCGCCGACGATCGCGCCGGCGGCCGCGGCGGTGGCCACCCACTCCGGTTCGACCACACCGGTGGCGGCGAGCAGGGCGGAGCTGACCAGGACGATCTCCCCGGGCAGGGGGACGCCCATGCTCTCCACGCCGATGACCCCGCCGACGAGCAGGTAGACCGCGATCGGTGGCAGCGACACAAGCCAGTGCTGGACGTCGAACACGGTGACCCCTTCCCCGACCGGCCTCGAACCCTACCCGCGGTCGGTCGCCCGCACGTGCCGTCGCAGCGTGAGCGTGGATGTGCACACGCCCCGTAAGGCGTCCTAGGAGGCTAGGGGTGGAGGGAGGGGCACGGGACCGCCTGGTCGGGTTGCGAAACTAGCAAGACGGACGTACGGTTTTGTTGAGAGCGGAATCGGCGGTAAGTGTCACCTAACCTCGGCGGCACCCCGACCGGTGCGACACACTGCTCAGGACTACTCACGGTCGCTGGTGTGAAGGAGTACGACGTGGCGAGCCTCGACACCTTCGGTGCGAAGACCCAGCTACGCGTCGGAGACGCGAGCTACGAGATTTTCAAGATCGACAAGGTGGACGGCCACGAGCGGCTGCCGTACAGCCTGAAGATCCTGCTGGAGAACCTGCTGCGGACCGAGGACGGCGCGAACATCACCGCCGACCACATCCGCCAGCTCGGCGAGTGGGACCCCACCGCCGATCCGAGCGTGGAGATCCAGTTCACCCCGGCGCGGGTGCTCATGCAGGACTTCACCGGGGTGCCCTGCGTGGTCGACCTGGCCACCATGCGCGAGGCCGTGCGTGACCTGGGCGGCGACGCCACCAGGGTCAACCCCCTCGCCCCCGCCGAGCTGGTCATCGACCACTCGGTGATCGCCGACCTGTTCGGCCGCGAGGACGCGTTCGCCCGCAACGTCGAGCTGGAGTACGAGCGCAACAGGGAGCGCTACCAGTTCCTGCGCTGGGGTCAGACCGCGTTCAACGAGTTCAAGGTCGTCCCGCCGGGCACCGGCATCGTGCACCAGGTCAACATCGAGTACCTGGCCCGCACCGTCATGGAGCGCGGCGGCCAGGCGTACCCGGACACCGTGGTCGGCACCGACTCGCACACCACGATGGTCAACGGCCTGGGCGTGCTGGGCTGGGGCGTCGGCGGCATCGAGGCCGAGGCCGCCATGCTCGGCCAGCCGGTCAGCATGCTGATCCCCCGCGTGGTGGGCTTCAAGCTGCACGGCGAGATGCCGGCCGGCACCACCGCCACCGACCTGGTGCTGACCATCACCGAGATGCTGCGCAAGCACGGCGTGGTCGGCAAGTTCGTCGAGTTCTACGGTCCCGGCGTGAGCGCCGTGCCGCTGGCCAACCGGGCCACCATCGGCAACATGTCCCCCGAGTACGGCTCCACCGTGGCGATCTTCCCGATCGACGCGGAGACCGTCCGCTACCTGGAGCTGACCGGCCGCGACACCGCGCAGGTCGCGCTCGTCGAGGCGTACGCCAAGGAGCAGGGCCTCTGGCACGACCCGGAGGCCGAGCCGGCCTACTCGGAGCGCCTGGAGCTGGACCTCAGCACCATCGAGCCGTCCCTCGCCGGCCCGAAGCGCCCGCAGGACCGGGTGCCGCTGGGCAGCGCCAAGACGCTGTTCCGCTCCGCGCTGACCGACTACGTGGCCGACGACTCCGTCGGTGAGCGCGACCTCAAGCCGGGCGTGCCCCGCGAGGAGCTGCCGCGCGGCGCCAACGGCCCGGCCGACGAGGCCAGCGCCGAGTCCTTTCCGGCCAGCGACCCACCGGCCAACGACTTCAGCGACCCGGCCGACGAGCCGCGCGACCTGGAGACCGCGGCGGTCGGATCCGGCGGTCGGGCCAGCAACCCGGTACGGGTCACCGGCGCCGACGGCGTCGAGTACGAGCTGGACCACGGCGCCGTGGTGATCGCCGCGATCACCTCCTGCACCAACACGTCCAACCCGCAGGTGATGATCGGCGCCGCGCTGCTGGCCCGCAACGCGGTGGAGAAGGGCCTGACCCGCAAGCCGTGGGTGAAGACCACGCTGGCGCCCGGCTCGAAGGTCGTCATGGACTACTACGAGCGGGCCGGCCTCACGCCGTACCTGGACAAGCTCGGTTTCAACCTGGTCGGGTACGGCTGCACCACCTGCATCGGCAACTCGGGCCCGCTGCCCGAGGAGGTGTCCGCGGCGGTCAACGAGCATGACCTGTCGGTCGTGTCGGTGCTGTCGGGCAACCGGAACTTCGAGGGCCGGATCAACCCGGACGTCAAGATGAACTACCTGGCGTCCCCGCCGCTGGTGGTCGCCTACGCCCTCGCCGGCACGATGGACATCGACCTGGCCAACGAGCCGATCGGTGAGGACAGCGACGGCAACCCGGTCTTCCTGCGCGAGATCTGGCCGAACAGCGCCGAGATCCAGGACGTCATCGCCCAGGCGATCGGCGCGACCGGCTTCAGCGCCGCGTACGCCGACGTGTTCGCCGGCGACGAGCGGTGGCAGTCGCTGCCCACCCCGACCGGCGACACCTTCGCCTGGGCCGACGACTCCACCTACGTGCGCAAGCCCCCGTACTTCGAGGGCATGCAGCAGGAGCCGAGCCCGGTCGTCGACATCGCCGACGCTCGGGTGCTGGCCAAGCTGGGTGACTCGGTGACCACCGACCACATCTCGCCGGCCGGCTCGATCAAGGCCGACTCCCCCGCCGGGACGTACCTGGCGGAGCACGGCGTGCCGCGTCACGAGTTCAACTCGTACGGCTCCCGCCGGGGCAACCACGAGGTGATGATCCGGGGCACGTTCGCCAACATCCGGCTGCGTAACCAGCTGGTCCCGGGTGTGGAGGGCGGCTTCACCGTCAACCACCTCACCGGCGAGCAGTCCTCGATCTACGACGCCTCGATGGCCTACCAGGAGGCCGGCATCCCGCTGGTCATCCTGGCCGGCAAGGAGTACGGCTCCGGTTCGTCGCGGGACTGGGCGGCCAAGGGCACCATGCTGCTGGGTGTCCGGGCGGTCATCGCCGAGTCGTACGAGCGGATCCACCGTTCCAACCTGATCGGCATGGGCGTGCTGCCGCTGCAGTTCCCGGTGGACGTCACCGCCGAGTCGCTGGGCCTCGCCGGCACCGAGACGTTCACCATCACCGGGGTGACCGCGCTCAACGACGGCGAGACGCCGCGTACGGTCCACGTCAGCACCGACACCGGCGTGGAGTTCGACGCCGTGGTGCGGATCGACACGCCGGGTGAGGCGGACTACTACCGGCACGGCGGCATCCTGCAGTACGTGCTGCGCCGCATGATCGCCAACTGACGCCGTACCGCCCGAGGGGGCCGCTCCCCGCGTCGCGGAGAGCGGCCCTCCACCCGCCACGGCCCCACCCCACCC
>NZ_JAEVHM010000316.1 GCF_016802865.1 Micromonospora parastrephiae
GCTCGGGCGACGCGCTGCCCGCGCTTGGGCGGGCAGGCCGTCCGCCTCGCGCGGAGACCTGCCCGCGCTCGGGCAGCGGCCCGGCGCGCTCGGGCGGCCTGATCAACACGAGATCCATGACATTGGGGTATCGCGGGCACCGGGACACCCCGACATCACCGAACCCGAGTCGATCACGGCCAGACAGCGCGCCAGAGCCGGCCGCCGACTCCTGGGAGGCCACGTGATCGACACCAGGTCACCGACATCGCGCAATCACGGTGACAGGACGTTCCCAGATCGCCGATACGGAGTCGATCACGCGCCCAGCACGCCAACCGGCCGCCAGACCGCGGCACTGGCCGGACCGCCGCGCTGGCCGGACCGCCGCGCTGGCCGGACCGCGGCACGATCAACACGACATCGGCGACATCGGGGTATCGCGGGCGCTGGGACACCCCGATGTCGCGGAAACCGAGTCGATCAAGGCGAGTCGGGCGGCGGGCCGGCCGTTGATCTCGGGCAGGAACGCCGATGGGCACCCGACCTGTCGGCCGGGCGCCCATCGAGGTGTCGCGGTGGTACGAAGTGATGCTGGGTGTTAGTGGGTGACGCTGCGGCGACGACCCACACCGGCCACCAGCGCGACTGCGATGGCCGCGACGACGACCTGCACCAGCAGCTCGCCCCAGTCGATGCCGTTGGTCTCGGTGGCGATGCCGATCGCCCGGGCCAGGACGGTGCCCAGCAGGGCGGCGCCGACGCCGATCAGCATGTGCAGCCACATGGGCATGTTCTGTCGACCCGGGACGACCAGGCGGCCCAGGGCTCCGACGATGAGACCAACAACGAGCGCAGTGATGATGCCCCACACGGTGAGCTCCACGGTCGCCCTCCTTCAAAGAATGTCCGACACACGATGTGTGTGCTTCCTGTCGTGACCGCTAAGTGCCCGACCGGTCAAAAATCCAAACCGACTCACGTCACCCGGCAGCGCCAGGGTTCAATGTCCGAGGAGTGCGTCGATTGGTGCGCAAGAACATCTCCACAGGTAGCGGGCCTTCTCGTCGGGCCGTCGACCCCCGGCGGCAGCCGGAAAAATTTCTCCACGCCGCCCGGACGCCGGCACCCAGCGGGCAACAGGAGGGGCCGGTCACCGGAACACACCGGCGAGCGACGAAGCACCCGGGCGGCGAAGAAGGCAGACAAACCGGACGCGAAGCGTCACCCGCAGGCCCAACGTCACCCGCGGACCGGCGGAGGCCGCACGCCCTCCGGCGCCGCCCAGGCAAGATCCGCGCAACTTCGGGGAAACTGCTGCCTCAACGCGGCTCCAGGTAGCACTTTCCCCGAAAGTGCGCGGATCTTGGTGGCGCCCAGGCCGGGCGGGGCACGCCGAGGCGCTCGACCCGCGCGAAGCGTCACCCCGGCCGCGCGAGGGGTCGCCCGACCGCGCGAGGGGCACCCGGTCGCGCGAGGGGTCGCCCGCCGTGGGAGGCGTCACCCTGCTGCGCGGGCGTCGGCTGTCGGGTCAGCGTCGGCGCGCCGGCGCGGGGGTCACTTCTTTCCGGCGGCCTTGCCGTCACCGGAGTCGGAGGAGAGGGCGGCGATGAAGGCCTCCTGCGGCACCTCGACCCGGCCGACCATCTTCATCCGCTTCTTGCCTTCCTTCTGCTTCTCCAGCAGCTTGCGCTTACGGCTGATGTCACCGCCGTAGCACTTGGCGAGCACGTCCTTGCGGATCGCCCGGATGGTTTCGCGGGCGATGACCCGGCTGCCGATGGCCGCCTGGATCGGGACCTCGAACTGTTGGCGCGGGATCAGGGTGCGCAGCTTGGCGGCGATGGTGACGCCGTAGTTGTACGCCTTGTCCTTGTGCACGATGGCGCTGAACGCGTCCACCGGCTCGCCGTGCAGCAGGATGTCCACCTTCACCAGGTCGGAGGCCTGCTCGCCGGAGGGCTCGTAGTCGAGCGAGGCGTAACCCTTGGTACGGCTCTTCAACTGGTCGAAGAAATCGTAGATGATCTCGGCGAGGGGCAGCGTGTAGCGCAGCTCCACCCGGTCGGCGGAGAGGTAGTCCATGCCGAGCAGGTTGCCGCGCCGGCCCTGGCACAGTTCCATGACCGCGCCGACGTAGTCGTTGGGCGTCAGTACGGTGGCCCGCACCACCGGCTCGTACACCTCGGCGATCTTGCCGGTGGGGTACTCGCTGGGGTTGGTGACGACGATTTCGGCGCCGTCGTCCTGGATCGCGCGGTAGACCACGTTGGGTGCGGTGGAGATCAGGTCGAGGTTGTACTCGCGCTCCAGGCGCTCCCGGATGATCTCCAGGTGCAGCAGGCCGAGGAAGCCGCAGCGGAAGCCGAACCCGAGCGCGCCGGAGGTCTCCGGCTCGTAGTCCAGGGCGGCGTCGTTGAGCTTGAGCTTGTCCAGAGCCTCGCGCAGGTTGGGGTAGTCCGACCCGTCGATCGGGTAGAGGCCGGAGTAGACCATGGGCTTCGGGTCCTTGTAGCCGCCCAGCGGCTCGGCCGCCGGCCGGCTGTTGATGGTGACCGTGTCACCGACCCGGGACTGTCGGACGTCCTTCACCCCGGTGATGAGGTAGCCGACCTCGCCGACGCCGAGCGCCTCGGCCTTCACCATCTCCGGTGAGATGACACCGATTTCCAGCAGCTCGTGCACGGCCCCGGTGGACATCATCTTGATCCGGTCACGGGCGCTGATCCGCCCGTCGATGACCCGGACGTACGTGACGACGCCGCGGTAGACGTCGTACACCGAATCGAAGATCATCGCCCGGGCGGGCGCCTCGGCGTCTCCGACCGGCGGGACGAACTGCCGGACGATCTCGTCGAGCAGGTGCGGCACTCCCTCACCGGTCTTGCCGGAGACCCGGATGCAGTCGGCGGGGTCACCGCCGATGAGGTGGGCCAGCTCCTCGGCGTACTTCTCCGGCTGGGCGGCCGGCAGGTCGATCTTGTTGAGCACCGGGATGATGCGCAGGTCGTTCTCGAGGGCCAGGTAGAGGTTGGCCAGGGTCTGCGCCTCGATGCCCTGCGCGGCGTCGACCAGCAGCACGGCCCCCTCGCAGGCGGCCAGCGACCGGGACACCTCGTAGGTGAAGTCGACGTGCCCCGGGGTGTCGATCATGTTGAGTACGGCGTGCTCACCGGCCCGCTCGCCCTCGCGGATGGTCCACGGCATGCGAACTGCCTGGCTCTTGATGGTGATGCCGCGCTCGCGCTCGATGTCCATCCGGTCCAGGTACTGCGCGCGCATCTGCCGGGGGTCGACCACGCCGGTGAGCTGCAGCATCCGGTCGGCCAGGGTCGACTTCCCGTGGTCGATGTGGGCGATGATGCCGAAGTTCCGGATGCGACCGGGGTCGGTGGCACCTGGGGCGTTCGCGCCGGGATCGAGCTTCGGTGGCACAGCGGTCCGTTCTGGTCGGCTGACGTGAACAGGCCGGCGCGCCGCCGACCCCCTCCATGTTCCCACGCCGCCGGGGTACGTCCGCTGCGCGGGCGACGGATCGGCCCGCGACCCCTCACTCCGGCGGCGGCTCCACGAAGAGCGCGGCCAGCCGGGGCAGCCGACGGCGTGCCTCCTCCTCGTCGTCGAAGTCCCAGAAGTCGTTGAGGTCCGGCGTACGCACCGGCTCGCGGTCCGCCGGCAGCTCCGTCGCGGTGGCCTTGCGGTACGCGTCCCAGGGCACCGCCAGCATCTGCTCGGCGGAGAACTCCTCCCCGCTGAGCGAGGCCGCCCGCACCTGGGGCAGTTCGGCCAGCGAGTCCGGGTCGGCGACCGCGCGGGCGAAGACGGCCCGCCCCTGCGTCATGAGCCAGCCCCGGAAGTACTCGAACCCGTCGGCCGAGGCGCCACCGTTGATCAGGTACGCGGCGCCCCACAGGTCCGCCCTGTGCGAGGCGGCCAGCACCCGCGCCTGGTGTCGGGCGTACCCGACGATGTCCTCCGGGTCGCGCTCGGCGAGCAGCGCGACGGCCCGCGCGGCCACCGGGCCGGGCTCTCCCCCGCCACCGGCGCGCGCCCTGGTCGATCAGCTGCCAGAAGTCCTCGGTCCTCATGGCTTGGCAGTCTGGCAGTGTCGCCGCGCGCCGCGCACGTACCCGGGGCC
>NZ_JAEVHM010000317.1 GCF_016802865.1 Micromonospora parastrephiae
CCTCCGCCCCCTCCGTCGATCATGAAGTTATTGCTACGACACGCCGAGCTGGCTGGCAATAACTTATGATCGACGCGGTGCACTCGCGGTTTGAGTGCGGGGTTGGTCAGGTGGGGAGGGTTACCTCGCCGGTGGCGACCAGGACGGCTGGGCCGGAGAGCCAGCAGGAGTTCTCGGTGACCGTCACCGTGAGGCGGCCGCCGGGAACGTCCACGGCGACCACCCCGGTGTCCCGGCCGGCGTCGCGCAGCGCCACCGCGCCCACCGCGCAGGCACCGGTGCCGCAGGACAGGGTCTCCGCGCTGCCGCGCTCGTACACCCGCATGAGGGTGTGCCCGTCGGCGCCGTCCACCGGGTCGCCGGCCACGATGAACTCCACGTTCACACCGGCCGGGAAGACCTCCGGGTCGAACCCGGGCGCGGCGGTGAGATCCAACGCGGCCAGCTCGACGCCCGCCGGCACGACACACACCAGGTGCGGGTTGCCGACGTCCACGGCGGTGCCGGGCAGGGTCAGCCCGCCGAGGGTGGCGGTGGATCCGTCGTACAGCCGGGGGCGGCGCATCTCGACGGAAACGGTGCCGCCCTCGACCAGGGCGCGCACGACGCCCGCCCGGGTGGCCACCGGCAGCACCGCGCCGGAGGGCGTCGCCAGCCCGGCGTCGAGCAGGTACCGGACGAAGACCCGGGCGCCGTTGCCGCACATCTCGGCGAACGAGCCGTCGGCGTTCCAGTAGTCCATGAACCACTCGGCCTCACCGGCCAGCCCGGCGCCGTCCGGATGCTTGGCCGCGCGGACCACCCGCAGCACCCCGTCCGCGCCGATGCCCCGCCGCCGGTCACAGAGCGCCGCGACCAGCTCCGGGGTCAGTTCGAGCTGACCGTCCGGGTCGGGAAGGAGAACGAAGTCGTTGCCGGTGCCGTGGCCCTTGGTGAACTCCACACCCCCATCATCGCGCAGCGGCGGGCACCAGGCGCAGGGCGGCCTCGATCAGGTCCGGCTCGGCGGCGTCCAGCCAGCGGATCCGAGGGTCGCGCCGGAACCAGGACCGCTGCCGACGGACGAACCGCCGGGTGGCCCGGACCGTCTCGTCGTGCGCCTGCGACTCGGTCAGCTCACCGGCGAGCAGCCGCAACACCTGCTGGTAGCCGAGCGCCCGGCTCGCCGTCCGCCCCTCGGCCAGCCCTCGCCCCACCAGCTCGCGGGTCTCCGCCACCAGGCCGTCGGCCCACATCCGGTCCACCCGCGACGCGATCCGCTCGTCCAACAGACCGGTCTCCAGATCGACGCCGAGCTGCACGGACGGGTAGTACGGCGTCGGCTGCGGCAGCGAGGCGGTGAACGGCGCGCCGGTCAGCTCGATCACCTCCAGAGCCCGGACGATCCGGCGGCCGTTACCGGGCAGGATGCCCTCGGCGGCGGCCGGATCGGCGGCACGCAGCCGCGCGTACAGCGGCGCCGGACCCACCTCGGCCAGCTCCCGTTCCAGCCGCTCGCGCAGCGCCGGATCGGTGCCCGGGAACTCGAAGCGCTCCAGCACCGCCCGCACGTACAGCCCGGAGCCGCCCACCAGCAGCGGCACCCGTCCCCGGGACAGGATGTCGTCCACCGCCGCCCGGGCCAGCCGCTGGTACTCGGCGACGCTGACCGGCTCGGTGACATCCCAGATGTCCAGCAGGTGGTGCGGCACCCCGTCCCGCTCGGCCGGGGTCAGCTTGGCGGTGCCGATGTCCAAACCCCGGTAGAGCTGCATCGAGTCGGCGTTGACCACCTCACCGTCCAGGGCGTGCGCCAGGGCGATGCTCAGCGCCGACTTGCCCGCCGCCGTCGGGCCGACGACCGCGACGACCGTGCCGACCGGCCCGGCGCCCGTCACATCCGCTCCCAGGACGCCACGAAGTACGCGACGCCGTAGGGGGCCGCGTCGTACAGCAGCTCGCCGCGCCACCGCCCGCCGCTCGACCGGGCCGCGCCGGCGAGCACCTGCCAGGACAGCCGGCCGGCGACCTTCAGCTCCGCGGACACCACCGGGTCGAGGTCGAGCAGGACGTCCAGGTCCGCCCCGGCCAACGCCGCGGCGACCCGCTGGTCGTACGCCTGGGCGCGCGGGTCGTCGTAGCCCGGGGACTTCTGCCCCCGGCACGCCGACCCGTCGCCGAGCACCAGCAACGCCACCCGGACGCCCGACGCGTTGACCGACTCGGCGAGCGCCGCCACCTCGGCCGGCCCGGCATCGGCGGCCACCTGCACGGCGGACACCGGCGCGCGCACGCCCTGCCGGGCCAGCAGCCAGGCGCCGACGGTCAGGCTCAACGGCAGCACGGCGCCACGGTCGGGCTGACCGGGCAGCAGGGGCACGTCCAGGTCGACACCCCACGGCTGGAGGGAGCCGGTGGCCGGGGACTGGATCGGGCCGGTCGTCGGGCCGGCGCCCAGCAGGACCACGGCGTCCGGGTCGGCGGCGAACAATCGACCCACGGCGGTGTCGCAGGCCGCTCGCAGGTCGTCCAACTCGGGCGCGGCGGCGCCGGCCACCTCGGGCACGAGCAGGGGCGGATGCGGGCAGACGGCGGCGGCGACCAGTGGCACCCGCCCACCGTATCGGGAATCCCCGGTGCGTCTCCGCGCCGATCCGGTCATTAGGTCGCTAGGACACCGTATGGTCACGGTCGGCGATAGGCGCTCGACGGGGACCGGGTTGGACCTGTGACAATGCCGGAAGCAACTTGGCTGCGCCGTGGCGGCGACGGGGGACGGTTCCCTCGACGCCGGGAGAACGAGGATGGGCACATGAGCGACTGGACTGCCTTCGGACGGGTGGACGCGGACGGCACCGTGTACGTCAAGACCGCCGAGGGCGAGCGGGTGGTCGGATCCTGGCAGGCGGGAGCACCGGAGGAGGGCCTGGCGCACTTCGCACGCCGCTTCGCCGACCTGGTGACCGAGGTGGACCTCACCGAAGCGCGGCTCAACTCGGGTGCGGCGGACGCCGGACACTCGCTGAGCACGATCCGGCGGATCCGTGCCACGCTGCCCGAGGCCCACGTGGTGGGTGACATCGACGCGCTGGCCGCACGGCTGGACAAGCTGGCCACCCTCGCGGAGGAGAAGGCCGGCGAGGCCCGGGCCGCCCGCGACGCCGCGCGAGTCGAGGCCCTGGCGCGCAAGACCGCGCTGGTCGAGGAGGCCGAGAAGCTCGCCGCCGAGTCCACCGGCTGGAAGACCGCAGGGGACCGGCTCAAGGAGATCCTCGACGAGTGGAAGACCATCCGCGGGGTCGACAAGAAGGCCGACGGTGAACTGTGGAAGCGGTTCGCCGCCGCCCGCGACGGCTTCACCCGGCGCCGGGGCGCCCACTTCGCCTCCCTCGACGCGCAGCGCAAGCAGGCGCAGACGGTCAAGGAGGAGCTGGTCGCCGAGGCGGAGAAACTCAAGGACTCCACCGAGTGGGCAGCCACCGCCAACCAGCTCAAGGAGCTGATGACGCAGTGGAAGGCCGCGCCGCGCGCCTCCAAGGAGGCCGAGCAGAAGCTCTGGGAACGATTCCGCGGCGCGCAGGACGCCTTCTTCAGCCGGCGCAGTGAGGTCTTCTCCGCCCGGGACAACGAGCAGCGCGGCAACCTGGAGCGCAAGCAGGCCCTGCTGGCCGAGGCGGAGGCGTTGGACATCGACGCCGACCCGAAGGGCGCCCAGGCCAAGCTGCGGGAGATCCAGGCCCAGTGGCACGAGGCCGGCCGGGTGCCCCGGGAGGCCGCCGCCGGGCTGGAGCGCCGGCTGCGCGCCATCGACGACAAGGTCCGCGAGGTGATGGACTCGGCGTGGCGCCGCACCACCAAGGAGGACAACCCGCTGCTCGCCCAGATGCGGACGCAGGTGGCGGAGGCCGAGGACCGGCTGGCCCGGGCGCAGAGCGCCGGCGACGCCCGCCGGATCAAGGAGGCCGAGCAGGCGCTCGCCGCCAAGCGGCAGTTCCTCCAGCTCGCCGAGCAGGCCGGCTGAGCTGACGTCTTCCGGAAGCCCCCGGTCCCACCCGGGACCGGGGGCTCCCGCCTGTCCAGC
>NZ_JAEVHM010000318.1 GCF_016802865.1 Micromonospora parastrephiae
CCAGGCTCGGGTTACCCAGCGCAGTCGGAGGCCGAGTGTCCACCGTCGTCATCAAGCGCCCGCCCCGCCGGCCGGCGCCCGAGATCCCCATCGGACGGATGTCGCCTGCGGGGGCGACCAGGCGGGACCGGGCGGCGGCGCGTCTTCTGGGCCACACCCGCCGCGGCAGAGCCGTGGCCGATAGTCTCGCGGCATGTCGGAGCACTCAGCGAACCCCTCATCGACGGTCGCCGCAACCGGCCGTCCCGTCGCGGTCAAGGCCGTCATCCCGGCCGCCGGACTGGCCACCCGGTTCCTGCCGGCCACCAAGGCGGTGCCCAAGGAGCTGTTGCCGGTGGTGGACCGGCCGGTCCTGCAGTACATCGTCGAGGAGGCCACCCAGGCGGGCATCGGCGACGTGTTGTTGATCACCGGTCGGGGAAAGACGTCGATGGTGGACCACTTCGACCGCCGCCCCGACCTGGAGACCAGGCTGGAGGAGAAGGGCGACACCGAGCGGCTGGCCGCCGTGCGCCGACCCAGCGAGCTGGCCGAGATCTACACGGTCCGGCAGCCGGAGCAGCTCGGGCTCGGCCACGCCGTCGGGTACGCCGAGTCGCACGTCGGCGACCAGCCCTTCGCGGTGCTGCTCGGCGACGAGTTCGTCAAGCCGTCCGAGCCGCTGCTGCCGGCGATGCTGGAGCTGCAGGCCCGCACCGGCGGTGTGGTGCTCGCCTTCTTCGAGGTCAACCCGGCCGACACCAAGCGTTACGGCATCGCCTCGGTCGAACCCGCCGAGTCGGAGCTGACCGACATCGGAGAGGTCGTCAAGGTGACCGGGATGGTGGAGAAGCCGCAGCCCGAGGACGCGCCCAGCAACCTCGCGGTGCTCGGCCGGTACGTGCTGCCGGGCAAGATCTTCGACGCGATCCGGCGGACCAAGCCAGGCAGCGGCGGCGAGATCCAGCTGACCGACGCCATGGAACTGCTGCGTACCGAGGGCACTCCGGTGCACGCGATCGTCTACCGGGGCACCCGCTACGACACCGGCATGCCGCTGGGCTACCTCCAGACGGTGGTGCAGATCGCCGCCGAACGCGAGGACTTCGGCGCCGAGTTCCGGTCCTGGCTTGCCGACTTCGTCAACGCCGACGCGGCAGGCGGATCTGGTACATGACCGCGACGGCCGACGCCGAGGCGGCCGCGAACGAGTTGACGCCGCTCGCCGACTACCTGGGCAGCGTGCTGCGCAGGTTACGAGCGCTGCCGCCACTCGACCTCGACCTCACCCAGGCACACGGCAACGTCCTCGCCGAGGACGTTGTCGCGCCGCACGCGTTCCCGGCCTTCGACCAGGCGGCCGTTGACGGGTACGCGGCCCGCTGGGAGGACATCTCCGGAGGGGGGCGGGGCCCGAGCTACGTCCCGGCCCCCTCCGGCACACCGGGTGGGCGGAGCATCCGGCTCAACGTGGTCGGCGACCTCGGCGCGGCGAGCTGGCGCCCGGTCCGGCTCACCCCGGGCTCGTGCTTCTCGGTGGCCGCCGGGTCGCCGCTGCCGGTCGCTGCCGACGTGGTGGTCCCGGTGGAGTGGACCGACCAGGGCATGGCAGCCGTGGAGATCTTCCGCACCCCCAAGCGGGGGTACGGTGTCCGCCGCGCCGGTGAGGAACTGCCCGCCGGCACCCTGCTCGCCCGCGCCGGCACGTACGTCTCCCCGGCGCTCGTCGCGGTGTTCGCCGCCACCGGCATCGGGCACGTGGTGGTCCGGCCCAGCCCGCGGGTGGTCATCGTGGCCACCGGCGACGAGCTGGTCGACGTGGGCCGGGGCAGCCAACCGGGGCAGGTGGTGGACGCGAACTCGCACGCGCTGACCGCCGCCGCGGCCGAGGTGGGCGCGCTGGCGTACCGCGTGGGCATCTGCGACGACGACCCGGAGGGGCTGCGCGGGCTGCTGGAGGACCAGACCCTGCGCGCCGACCTGATCATCACCACCGGCGGCACCGGCACCGGCCCCGGCGACATGGTGCGCCGGATCCTGTCCCGCCGCGAGGGCGGCCGCGCCGGGCCGGTCACCTTCACCGACGTGGCGCTCTATCCCGGCACGGCCCTCGGGTTCGGCACCGTCGGCGCCGAGGAGGTGCCGGTGGTCTGCCTGCCCGGCGACCCGGGCGCCGCGCTGATCGGCTTCGAGGTGCTGGCCCGTCCCGCCATCCAACTGCTCGCCGGCGCCGAGCCGGTCTTCCGGCCCAGCGTCCGGGCGCATCTGCTGGAGACCGTGTCATCCCCGGGCGGGCTGCGCGAGTTCCGGCCCGCGCACGTCGCCGAGCGGCGCGGCGGCGGTTACACGGTGCAGCCGCTGCGCGGTGGGCCATTCACCCTCTCCGGGCTCGCCGAGGCGAACGGTCTGCTGGTGCTCGGCGAGCGGGTCACCACCGCCGCCGCCGGTTCCACCGTGGACGTCCTGCTGCTGGACCGTCGCCGGTGACGGTTTCCCGATCCGTCCGCTCACGGTCTGCTCCCGGGCCGCGCGGTCGTCGGGAGATCCCGGGTCCACTTGCGCAGGGCACGGTCCGCGCGGGAGACTGTGCGGGTGAGTCTCTTCGGACCAGCCCGGGCGCCCGGTTGGCCGGCGGTGCTGGTCGACGGTCCGGTGCTGCTGCGACCGTACCGGCGTTCGGACGCCGCGGCCTGGTCGGAGGTACGCCGGGCCAACCGGGCCTGGCTGGCGCCCTGGGAGTCGTCGCTGCCGGGCAGCTGGGACGAGCTGAACTCGCCGGCCGCGTTCCGCTGGGTGCACCGCGACCAGCGGCGTTCGGCGCGCGAGGGCGAGGGAATGCCGTTCGCGGTCTGCCTGCGCGAGGCCGACCGGGACCGGCTGGTCGGGCACCTCAACGTGGGCAGCATCGTGCGGCGGGCGTTCTGTTCCGGCTACGTCGGCTACTGGGTGGACGCCGGGGTCGCCGGTCAGGGGGTGATCCCGACGGCGCTCGCGCTCGCCGTCGACCACGCGTTCGGCCCGGGTGGGCTGCACCGGGTGGAGGTCAACATCCGTCCGGAGAACCGACCGTCGCGGCGGGTGGTGGAGAAGCTCGGCTTCCGCGAGGAGTCGTACCACGTGCGCTACATGCACATCGACGGCGCCTGGCGGGACCACATCGGATACGCGATGACCAGTGAGGAGATCGCTGCAGAGGGTGGCCTGCTGGCCCGCTGGCACCGGGTGCGCGCCGCCGCACGGTGAGCCGTCCCACGGACGGGATCGGCGCGGCGCGGCGGCATGACGGTCGGCGCGCCGTAACCTCAAGTAACTGCAAGCTGCGGCAAGCGCTGCCAGTCCGGACGATCCACGCACCTGAGCGCGATCGGTGGAAGATCCTGCGGTCCGGTGGCGGTTGCTCCGAATTCGGTGACGGGAGGGGTGAGGGTGCCGACCTCGGTGCTCCTCGCCGTCCTCGCCGCCGCCGGCCTGCTCGCCCTGGCCCCGGCGCTGGTCCGCCGGTACGACGCCACCGAGCGGCTGGTGGCGGAGCGGGCGCAGTCGACGGCGCGGGTGCTCCAGCGCCGCCGACGGCGCCGTACTGTGCCGGGACGGCGTCCCGTCCACCCGCCGCGCTCACTCGTCGTTACCCTCAGCGAGGACACGACTACGGGCACGTTGGTGGTGCCGGTTTCCGCACCGCCGGCAGCCCGCCGCTCCGGCCGGCTGCGCGCCGTGCCACCCGCCCCGAAGCGCTCCCGCCGCCGACCGCCCCGCCGGCACCACACGCCTGCGGTGTACCGGCGTCGCCGCGTCCTCGCCGCCCTGCTGCTGCTCAACATCGTCGAGTTGGTCGGTGTGCTGTTCGTCAGCCCCGGCTTCTGGGTCGGTTTCGGGGTCACCTTCCTGCTGCTGGCCGTCTACGTCGTCCACCTGCGCGGTCGGGCCCTGGCTGGGCGCCGTCGTCGTCGCGCCCGCGCCCGCGAGGCGGCCTGGCTGGCCGCGCGGCAGGCCGAGGT
>NZ_JAEVHM010000319.1 GCF_016802865.1 Micromonospora parastrephiae
TCGGATCGGGAGGTCCAGGTCACCCCATGACCTGCGCGCACGGCGTACTACCCGTCGACGGCGCCGGAAAACGCGGGAGGATCGGCGGCCGTCGGTGGATTGTCAAGTGGTGTGTCGGCAAAGTGCCAGTTGCGTGTGCGCTCCGCCACGGAACGTGAAACTGATACTCCCGGCCACGAGGAAGCCGATGACGATCTCCCCCCTCGATCGGGCTGCCGACTCCTTCGCGGCCGAGCTCGCCCGACAGCGGACCGGGCGAGGGCTGTCCAAGAAGCAACTGGCCATCCTGATGGGGTTCGACCCGTCCTACGTCAGCCACGTCGAAGGGCGCCGGCACCGCCCCACCGAGGACTTCGCCCGCCGCGCCGAGGCCGTCCTCGAGGCCGGCGGCGCGATCTGGCAGCGCTTCCGGGAGTACGACGACGTCCGGCACGCCCGTACCGGCCAACCGCCGCGCGAGTCGCCCCTCCCCGGCCAGTGGCTGCCACCCGGCACCGGCCTCGTCGTGGAGCGGGAAGCGGCCACCCTCACCCACACCGACGACGGCTACCGGTGCGTCATCCAGCGTGAGCTCTACAACGCGGGCACCGAGCCGGTCACCCGCTACCTGGCCCGGGTCGCCGTCGACCGCTACCCGAACGACCCCGGCCGCTCCAACCGGCACCACCGGGAGCACCCCCTCACCTTCGCAGAGCTGCAACTACAGGCCCGCCGCGACGACGGCGGCGGTGACCCGGAGCCGATGCACTGGCGTGCCAAACACGACCGGGACGCGTTCAAGGAGATCTGGCTGCTCTTCGAGAACGGTGAGCGGCGCTTCCCCCTCTACCCCGGCGACCGGGCCACCATCGAGTACGCGTACTGCGTCGGGAGGGAGAAGTGGGGTCCCTGGTTCCAGCGGGCCGTCCGGCTGCCCACCCGGCACCTCGCCGTACGCCTCGACCTGCCGGCGGCGCTCGACCCACAGGTCTGGGGCGTGGAAACCTCGCTCTCGGCGGAGGAGGGCCCGCTGCGTACGGCACCGCAGCGACACGACGAGGGCGACCGGGCGATCTTCGACTGGCAGACCGACGACCCTCCGCTGAACGCGCGCTACCGGATGCAGTGGCGCTTCCGCGCCCGCCCGGACACCGACCCGGACGTCGACACCGCCGGCGTCCGGGTCCGGCCCAGCGATCGGATGCGCGGAATCGGCATCGTCCAGCGCGGTGCCGACCTGCTCCGCCAGCGGGCCCGCCCATTCGAGCTGCCCGGTGAGGAACAGGTGGCCCGGGACCTCGTCGACCGGCTCACCGCGGTCCTGGTCCGACTCGACGAGCTGCACCCGTTCAGCAAGGGGGTGGGTGTGGCCGCCCCGCAGCTCGGCATCGGCCGGGCGGCGGCCGTGGTGCGGCCCCCGGACCGGTCGGCCGAGCCGGTCGTGCTGCTCAATCCCCGGGTGGTCGACGCCGACCTGGACACCGACGAGCAGTACGAGGGCTGCCTCTCCTTCTTCGACCACCGGGGTCTGGTGCCCCGGCCGCTGCGGCTGGACGTGGAGCACGCCCAGTGGGACGGCAGCCGGATCATCACCTCGTTCGAGTTCGGCATGGCCCGGCTCGTCGCGCACGAGATCGACCACCTGGAGGGCCGGCTCTACGTCGACCGGATGGCACCCGGCGTGCCGCTCGTGCCGGTCGAGGAGTACCGGGAAACCGGGCAACCCTGGCGGTACTGAACAAAGCGGGGACCGGGGCGCGCGCCCCAGGGGGCAGGGGCGCGCGCCCCGGTGTGGGGGGAGGAACGTCTAGAGGTCGCCGAAGGTGTCGTAGCGGATGTGCGGCGGCGGCACGTCGTCCGCGGCCAGCACCCGCAGCGTGGACCGGACCATCCGCGCGGAGCCGGAGACGTAGCAGTCGTGGGTCGTCCACGGGCCGTACCGGGCCACCACGTCCGGGATGTCACCGACCTCGCCGTCGAAGTCCGGGTCCTCGCTGCACGCCGCCGTCACCGACAACCACGGGTGTACGGCCACCAACTCCTGCAACCCGGCCAGGCCGTACAGGTTGGCCGCCTGACGGGCGCCGTAGAAGACGTGCACCCACCGGGTGCGGTTGTAGGTGGCCAACTCCTCCACCAGCGCCTTGATCGGCGCGAGACCGACCCCGCCGGCCACGCAGAGAATGTCCCGCTCCGACGACCGGTCCAGGGTCATCGACCCCATCGGCGCGGCCAGCCGCAGCAGGTCACCCGGCTGCACCCGGCGGACCAGCGCACCGGACACCCAGCCCGCGCCCGGCGTCCGCACGTGGAACTCCAGGACGTTGTCGTCGTTCGGAGCGTTCGCCACCGAGTACGTCCGCCACACCCGGGGGTGGTGGCGCGGCACCTCCAGGCTGACGTACTGGCCGGCCTGCCAGCGCAACGGATGCTGCAACGCCCGGCAGGTCAGCACGGCCGTGTCCGGGCCGTACCGCTCGTGGGTCAGCACCTCGGCGTGCCAGAACGGCGGGTTGTCGTCGGCCGCCGCCCCGGCGATCATCTTCGCCGAGATCGCCGCGTACGCGTCCCGCCACGCCTGGTCGTACTCCAGGTTCCAGCTCTCGCCGGCGGTGCTGCGCAGCGCGTCCAGCAGCGCGACGCCCATCGTCGCGTAGTGCCGATCGTCGACGTGGTACTTGCGGTGGTCACGGCCCAGCGCCCGGAGGAACTCGTCGAAGCTCTCCGGGTCGTCCACCGTCTGGACGGCCGTGATGATCGCTTCCAACAGGCGGTCGCCCTGGCCGGTCATCTGCACCGGGAAGAGCTGACGCAGGGCGGGGTCGAGCAGGAACAGGCGGGCGTAGAAGTGCCCGCTCAGCCGGTCCCGGTCCTCCTCGACCAGGGTCCAGCTCTCCTTCAGCAGCCGCGCGACGTCATCCACGGGGTGCTCCTTCTCCAGACGGCAGCGGATCGGGCGCCCATAGAATCTCCACGGAGAGTGCCGACCGGTCGCACAGAATGTGCGATCGGTTCACGCCGGCCGGTCGGCCCTGCCAGCGGGGCGACCCGTCGGGCAGAGTGGTGCGGTGACCGTTGAGCTGACCCGCCCGGTGTCCCGCCGGCTCCTGGGGACCGAGACGCTGCTGGTCCTCGGCCTGTCCCTCGGCCAGTCGGCGGTCTACGCGGTGGTCTCGATCATCGCGAAGTTGACCGCGACGGGCCGCTCTCCAAACAGACCGCATCGCTGAACACCTCGGCGTCGGTCCGCCCCTGGCTGGACCTGACGTACCAGCTCCTCGGCATCGTCTTCGCGCTGCTGCCGGTGCTGCTCGCCGTACACCTGCTCAGCCGTGACCCCGGCGACCCGGCGCGGACCCTCGGCCTGGACGTTCGGCGGCCCGGCCAGGACCTGGCCCGCGGTGCCGGCCTCGCCGCGCTGATCGGCCTGCCCGGGCTGGCCCTGTTCTGGGTGGCGGCCCAGCTCGGCGTCAACGCCACGCTCGTGCCGGCCGCGCTGCCGCCGGTCTGGTGGGCGGTCCCCGTGCTGATCCTCGCCGCCGTGCAGAACGCCGTGCTGGAGGAGGTGATCGTGGTCGGCTACCTGGTCACCCGGCTGCGCCAACTCCAGTGGCGGCTCGCCGCGATCATCGCGGCCAGTGCGCTGCTACGCGGCTCGTACCACCTGTACCAGGGCTTCGGCGCGTTCGTCGGCAACGCGGTGATGGGCGTGGTCTTCAGCCTCTTCTACCTGCGTACCCGCCGGGTGATGCCGCTGGTCATCGCGCACACCCTGCTCGACGTGGTGGCCTTCGTCGGCTACGCGTCGCTGCCCCGCGAGTGGTTCGACTGGCTCTGACGCGGCCGGTAGGCGGCCACTGCCCGGGCCGCGAGACGGTCGGCCGCCGCCGCGTCGCCCAGTGCCGCCGCGAGCACCGCCGCACCCCGGCACAGCCGGGACGCCAGCCCGCAACACCCAGCCACCCGCCGGCCTGCGCCGTGAGG
>NZ_JAEVHM010000032.1 GCF_016802865.1 Micromonospora parastrephiae
CCGGCGGATCGGCCGGGCCGGCCGCCCCGACCAGCACCGGCTCGGGTGCGGCGGCGGTCGGCTCGGCGGCCACCACGCGGCGGCGCAGCACCAGCCGGGTGACCAGCATCGGCACTTCCATCACGAGGAGCAGCACGAGCAGGTAGAACATCAGCGCGAGCCACAGGTAGCCCGGCCAGGCCAGCCAGTAGAGCCCGGCCTGCGTCCCGGCGAGGGTGACCGGCACGAGAAGCGCCAACACCAGCGCCGCGATCCCGCCGACGCGCCGCCAGCGGCCCGGCGTGGTGGTGTCCCGGACGAGCCGCTTCCACAGGTAGAGGTGGATGAGGCCGGTGACCAGCGCCAGAACGGCCACGAACCCCAGAACCGCCAACATCTGTGCGCCTCCCTCAGCCGCCCGCGAAGGGTGGCAGGACGTCGATCGTGGCCCCGCCCGGCAGGGGTGCCTCACGATCATGACAGGTGACGCCGTTCACGAGGAAACTCGCGACCCGCAGCACGGCGGCGAGACGGTCGCCGTGCCGCCGGGCCAGATCGGCGGTGAGGTCGTTGAGCGACCGCCCGGCGGGGGTGCGCTCCTCGGCGCGGCCGGCGGCGGCGCGTGCCCCGGCGAAGTAGCGGACGGTCAGCGGCGTCGGGTCCACGTCTCAGCCCCCGATCGCGGACATCGGACGGGCCGGCTGGAGGAAGGTGGGGTCGTCGATGCCGTGCCCGGCGCGTTTGCCCCACATGGCGGTGCGCCAGCGTCGGGCCAGTTCCTCGTCGTCCGCACCGCCGCGCAGCGCGGCGCGCAGGTCGGACTCCTCGGTGGCGAAGAGGCACGCCCGGACCTGGCCGTCGGCGGTCAGACGGGTGCGGTCGCAGTCACCGCAGAAGGGGCGGGTGACGCTGGCGATCACGCCGACCCGGGCCGGGCCGCCGTCGACCAGCCAGGTCTCCGCCGGGGCGGCGCCGCGTTCGGTCGGGTCGGGGCTGAGGTCGAATTGGGTACGCAGGGCCGCCAGGATCTCCTCGGCGGTGACCATCGTGCTGCGGTCCCAGCCGTGCTGGGCGTCCAGGGGCATCTGCTCGATGATCCGGAGCTGGTAGCCGTGGTCGACGGCGAAGCGCAGCAGGGCCGGCGCCTCGTCCTCGTTGACGCCGCGCATCAGCACCGAGTTGATCTTCACGGGGTTGAGGCCCGCGGCGGCGGCCCCGGCGAGCCCGGCGAGCACCGCGTCCAGCCGGGGGCGCCGGGTGAGCTGGGTGAACCGGGCCGGATCGAGCGTGTCCAGTGAGACGTTCACCCGGTCCAGACCGGCGGTACGCAGCGCCGGGGCGAGCCGGTCCAGGCCGATGCCGTTGGTGGTGAGGGAGATCCGTGGACGGGGCTCGACGGCGGCGACCGACGCCACGATGTCGACCAGGCCGGCCCGGATCAGCGGCTCGCCGCCGGTGAACCGCACCTCGGTCACCCCGAGCCGCTCGACGGCCAGCCGGACCAGCCGGACGATCTCCGCGTCGGTGAGCAGCTCGGGGCCGGCCAGCCAGGGCAGACCCTCGGCCGGCATGCAGTAGGTGCAGCGCAGGTTGCACTTGTCGGTCAGGGACACGCGCAGGTCCCGGGCGACGCGGCCGTACCGGTCGACGAGGACGCCGTCGGTACGCGGGGCGACGCTCACCTGTCGACCGTAGCGCGCTCGGCCCCGCCCAGGGCGGCGCGGGCGTTCTGGACGACCGCATCGCGGTAACCGCCGCCGAACAGCGCGGTGTGCACGAGCAGCAGGTGCAGTTGGTGCAGCGGCACCCGTTCGCGCCAGCCGGCCGACAGCGGCCAGCTCTCCCGGTAGGCCGCCAGCACCGTGTCCAGGTGCGGGACGCCGCCGAAGAGCGCCAGCTGGGCGAGGTCCGTCTCGCGGTGCCCACCGTGCGCGGCCGGATCGACCAGCCAGACCCGGTCGTCGGCGCCCCACAGCACGTTGCCGGGCCACAGGTCGCCGTGGACGCGCGCCGGCGGCTCGTCGCCGCCGAACTCGCCCAGCCGGCCCATCACCTGCTCGACCAGCGCGGCGTCCTCGCTGGTCAGCGCGCCGCGGTCGACCGAGCGCCGCAGGTAGGGGGCGAGCCTCCGGTCGGCGAACCACGTCGACCAGGGACCGTCTTGGGCGGTGTTGTCCTGCGGGAGCGCCCCGATGAAACCGGGCCAGGGCGCACCGAAGGCGGGCGCGCCGGCCCGGTGCAGATCGGCCAGCTCGCGGCCGAAACGCTCGGCCGCCTCCATCGTCGGCTCGCCGGGCTCCACCCAGTCGAGCGCCAGCAGGTCGGGCAGCGCCACGATCACCTCGGGTACGCCGATCGCGTCCGCCTCCCGCAGCCAGCGCAACCCGGCCGCCTCGGCCTCGAAGAAGCCCTCCGGCACCGGCCGGTCGGACCGCTCGGGCCAGGACTTGGCGAAGACGGAGTGGCCGTCGTCGAGGGTGAGCCGGGCGGCGGCGCAGATGTCCCCACCGGCGACCGGTGTCTCCCGGATCCGTTGGTGGGTCCGGAACGTCGGCAGGTGTGCCGGGTGCGCGCGCAGGTACGCCAGGTCCATCAGCGCACGGTAACCGCTCCCCATGACACGTCGGTGCCGTGTGGGCACATCGGAACCCGTCTACCTGGAGGAACACGCTGCGTAACTGTGGATAAGCCGCGTGTCGTCCACAGGGGCAGCGGGGGTGGACGCGCCGGTCGCAGGCTCCCGACATGACCTCGACCGAACGTCCTCAGCTCGCCGTCCGCTCACCCGCCGACCTGATCGCCGCCGTGCCGTACCTGCTCGGCTTCCATCCCGCCGACAGCGTGGTCGCGGTGGCGCTGCGCGGCCGGCAGATCATCTTCGCCGCCCGCGCCGACCTGCCCGACCCGTCCGCCGACCCGGTCGAGCGGGCCCGACACCTGGCCGGGGTGATCAGGCGGCAGGGCGCGGAGGCCGCCACCGTGGTCGGCTACGGGCCGCCCGAGCGGGTGACGCCGAGCGTGGATGCCGTACGCGTCGCCCTGGCCGGCGCCGGACTGGAGGTGCTCGACGCGCTGCGGGTGACCGACGGCCGGTGGTGGTCCTACCTCTGCACCGAGGCGGACTGCTGCCCTCCCGAGGGTCGGCGCTACGACCCCGCGGCCAGTCAGGTGACGGCCTCGGCGGTGTTCGCCGGCCAGGTCGCACTCCCCGACCGGGCGGCGCTCGTGGCGCAGGTGGCGCCGTTGGACGGCGACGTCCGGGACGCGATGCGCGCCGCCACCGCACGCGCCGAGCTGAGACTGACCGAGCTGGTCGAACAGGCACCCGCGAGTGACCTGCTCGGCGGTCGGGCACTGCGCTCCGCCGGGATGACGGCGTCCGTGAGGCGCAGCGCGCGCAGCGGCGGGGCGTACGACTCGACGACGACGGGGTGGCGTGGCTGAGCGTGCTGCTGACCCACCTGCCGGTCCGGGACCACGCCTGGGAACGCACCGACGGTCGGGACGGGGACATCGCCCTCTGGACCGAGGTGCTGCGCCGGGCCGAGCCGGAGCTGACCGCCGCGCCCGGTGCGCTGCTGGCGTTCGCGGCCTGGCGGGCGGGGCAGGGGGCGTTGGCGGCGGTCGCGTTGGAGCGCGTGCTGGCCCTGCACCCTGACTACTCGCTCGCCCTGCTCCTGGACGACCTGCTCCGGCGCGGCGTTCCCCCATCCGACTTGGACGGTTGGCCGTCGGTCGGGATGCCCGGCGTGGTCCGCCCGCGCAGGCGGAGCCGACGTGGCCGCCGCTGACCGGCGCCGCCGAATGCTCGGTAGTACCGCCGGTGCTACCGAAGTTGGTAGGCTGACGGCCATGACCGTGAAGCGCTCCGTGAGCCTCCCCGACGACGTGGCGGAGTGGCTCGACCAGCAGCCCAACGTCTCGGCAGCGATCACCTCGGCGGTGCGGGCCCAGATGGCCGGTGTGCACCTGCACGAGGTGCTGCGGCGAGCCGGCATCGAGGTGACCGAGGCGGGCCGGGCGCGGTGGCGTGAGCGGTTGGCGGCCCCCATTCCGGCGGACGCCCTGGCTGAAGGGCGCCGGATGTTGGGACGTGCCGGATGAGCGATCGGATCGCGGCGGTGTTCGACGCGTCGGCGTTGACGGCCTACATCGAGGGCAACATCTCGGTGGGGGAGTTGATGCTGGAGGTCGCCGATGAGGGCCAGCAGGTGGCCGTCCCGGCCGCCTGTCTGGCGGCCGCCATCGCGGGTGCGGGCGACGAGGTTGGCGCCGCGCTGCTGGCGCTGATGGTGAGTGCACCGGTGATCCGTGTGCTGCCGCTCGATGCCGACGGCGTGCACGACACGGGCACGTTGGCCCGCAGGGTGAATGATGACATCTCGCTCGGCCATGCCGCCCAGGCCGCACTCACCCACGAGGCGCACTATGCGACCACGCAGCCCAGGATGGCGGCGAAGGTCCTACCCACCAACTGGAGCGTCCTCGACCTGACCTGACCTGCGACAGGGAGGTGCCATCGGAGCCTAGCTGACCGGGCCGATGTCCCTCGCCAGCCCGACGAAGCTCGCCCAGGCCGCCGGCTCGAAGGTCAGGGTGCCGCCGTCGCGGTCCTTCGTGTCGCGGACGAGCACGACCCCCGGCAGGTTGTCGGCCACCTCGACGCACGCCCCACCGTTCGAGCTGCTGCGGGTGCTCTTGCGCCAACGGGCGCCGGTCAGGTCATCCATGCTCGCGCTCTCATCAGGTCGATGGTCAGGTCTCGCGGTAGCGCTAACGACCTAACGCTATCCCAGACCGCCCACAGCGGAGCAACGTCATTACTGATGCGCCCGGCGGCCTGGTCGTCGAGGTAGCCGACCTCGCCGCCGTCCGGGGTGCTGGCGATGACGAACGGTCCGGCCTGGCCGGGGTGGAAACCGGCCGTGAGGGGGAGCACGTGGACCATGACGGACGGTCGCTCGGCGAGTGCCATCAGGTGGTCGAGCTGGTCGGTCATGATGTCGGGTCGTCCCCGGCGCAGCGCGGCCTCGTCGATCACGAAGACGGTCAGCGGCGGGCGAGGCCGATCGAACACGGCGGCCTGCCGGCGAAGGCGGGTCTCCACATGTGCCTCCAGATCGTCGTCGGCCCAGAGCCCGCTGCTCAGCACCGCTCGCGCGTACGCCTCGGTCTGTAGGAGGCCGGGCAACACGGCGGACTCGTACCAGCGCAATCCGACCGCCTCGCGCTCGATGTCCGTCCAGGGCCGGAACCACGCCGGCTCTCGCCGCTTGAACAGGTCGGGCCACAGGTCGCCCTCGTCGCGGCCGAGGACCGCCGCCACCTTCGACCGGTGGCGAGTCTGCGGAATCCGTCCCGGGTTCGCCCACTTGGCCGCCGTCTTGGGGTCCACGCCGATCTGAGCCGCCAGACCGTCGGCCGTCAAGCCGGATGCCGACATCGCCTCGACAACTGCCCGGTTCATCCAAGACCCCTCCCGTACGTCCGGAACGTCCACAGGAGATATTGCTACGCAGTGTATTCGACTCGCAACCCTTGGAAGTCTGCCAACCATGCTGGACAAGCCGAAGCAGACGATGAAGGCCGGCGACCTCGTCCGCCTGACTCGCGCCGCGAGCCCGCAGTTCGTCCAACCCATCACGGTCCGGATCATCCGCGAACTCACCGACCGCCACACCTACCACGGCTGGACCTGGATCGAGGCGTACGAGCTGGGACCGGACGGCAACGCACGAGCCAAGCGGGAGTTGTTCGTACTCCGCGAAGGGGTCCACCTTCTGCCGACCGGGCAGGTCCGGCGCGTTTCCGTGCGGGTGGGCTAGATGACCGGCCGCACCGAGCACCCCGTCCTGAAGCCCGCGTGGCGCTGCCGGACCTGCGGAATCGCATGGCCCTGTTCGGCAGCGAAACTGCGCCTGCTCGGCGAGTACCGCGGTCGCCGCGACGAGCTGGTCGAGCACCTGAAGGCACTTCAGGCCGAGGCGACCGTGCAACTCACCGAGCTGAACGGCGGCGCGCCTCCGGGCTGCCTGACCGAGCGTTTCACCGGCTGGGCACAGGCGCGATAGCCGTCCGCCGACTTCGCCGGCGTCCGTCGAACGATGTACGCGTCTCTCCTGTTCACGGCCGAGGCGGCGGGGTCGCCGCTGTCGAACAATGGTTGCGTGACCGATCTACGCACGGGTACGACATGACCGCCGGGTTGCTGCTGTCGCTGGCTGGGTTGGCGCTGATCGACAGCACCAGCATCGGCACCCTCTTCATCCCGGTCTGGCTGCTGCTCGCGCCCGGGCCGGTCAGCGTCCGGCGGATCCTGAGCTACCTGGCGACGATCGCCGCGTTCTACCTCGCGGTGGGGCTGCTGCTCGTCTGGGGTGGCAGCCGCCTGGCCGACGCGCTGGGCGGTGCCCTGGACAACCGTGTGGTGCTCTGGGCGCAACTCGCCCTGGGGGTCGCGATGTTCGCGCTCAGCTTCCGCTACGACGGAAAACGACGCCCGCGCAGCGGTGGGGTGTTGCGCTGGCGGGACCGGGCCACCTCCGGCGACTCGTCGGTCCGGTGGCTGGTCGGTCTCGCGCTGCTCGCCGCGTTGGCCGAGGTGGCGACCATGTTGCCGTACCTCGGCGCGGTAGGTCTGCTGGCCACCTCGGGTGTCGGTCCGGTGGCCGTGGTGGGGCTGCTGGCCGGGTACTGCCTCGTCATGGTGGTGCCGGCGGTGCTGCTGCTGGGCGCCCGGGTGGCGCGACCGGCGTTGGTCGAGCCGGTGCTGGCCCGGCTGAACACCTGGATCAGCACGAAGGCGGGCAGCGCGTTGGGCTGGATCCTCGGCATCGCCGGTTTCCTGGTCGCCCGGGACGCCGCTGTCCGGCTGGACCTGTTCAGCCTGCTCGATCGCTGAACGTCAGGCCGTCTGCGCCACGCTGATCCGTTGCGGGCCGGCGTAGACGTTCATGGTCCGGCCACGCAGGAAGCCGACCAGCGTCATCCCCGCCTCGTCGGCCAGCTCCACGGCCAGGGTGCTCGGCGCGGACACCGCGGCGAGCAGCGGCAGGCCGGCCATCCACGCCTTCTGGGTCAGCTCGAAGCTGGCCCGGCCGGAGACCAGCAGCAGGTACCCGGCCAGCGGCAGCCGCCGTTCCCGCACCGCCCAGCCGATCACCTTGTCCACCGCGTTGTGCCGGCCCACGTCCTCCCGGAGCACCACCAACTCGCCGGCGGGAGTGAAGAGCCCCGCCGCGTGCAGCCCGCCGGTGCGGTCGAAGCCGCGCTGGGCGGCCCGCAGCCGATCGGGCAGCTCGGCGAGGAGGGTGGCCGGCACGGTGAGCGGGTCCGCCGCGACCGGAAACAGCGACCGGGTGCGGACCGCGTCGATGCTGGCCTTGCCGCAGACACCGCAGGAACTGGTCGTGTAGAAGTTCCGGGACGGGTCGGTGGTCGGCTCCGGTACGCCCGGGGCGAGCACCACGTCCACCACGTTGTACGTGTTCGGCGTCTCCGCGCCGGCGCAGAGCTGCGCCGTGTGCACGTCGTCGGTGGACCGGATCAGCCCCTCGGTGAGCAGGAACCCGATGGCCAGGTCCAGGTCGTCGCCGGGGGTGCGCATGGTGACGGCGAGCGGACGGCGGCGGCCGGGGCCGGCAGCTCCGACCCGGATCTCCAGCGGCTCCTCCACGGCGAGCGTGTCCGGCCGGCGGACGGATCCACGCCCGTCGGCCGTCGCGTCCAGGTCGATCCGGAGTACGCCCCGTCGGTCAGTCGCCCGTCCCATCCCGCCATCCTGCACCCCCCGGCGGTACGCCCGCACGGCCACCGGCCATCGCGCACCCGCCTCCGGCCACCGATGTGGTGACCGCGCGGCTACCGTGGCCGGGTGGGGTCGTACGCCGCCGTGGTGCTCGCGGGTGGGGCCGCCCGACGGATGGGTGGGGTGGACAAGCCCGCGCTTCCGGTCGGCGGCCGGTCGATGCGTGACCGGGTGCTGGCGGCCGTTGCCGATGCCGCGCCCCGGGTGCTGGTCGGCCCGGCCGAGGCCGTCCCGCCAGGTGTGCGGATCACCAGGGAGGATCCGCCCGGTGGGGGGCCGGTCGCCGCGACGGCCGCCGGGCTGGCCCTGCTCGATCCCGACACGACCCGGGTCGCGTTGCTCGCCGCCGACCTGCCGCTGCTCACCCGCGCCGCGATCGGCGAGCTGCTGGCCCACCTCGACCCGGACGGCCGTCGAGCGGCGTCGGAGGGCGCCGCGGAGCCGGGACGTGGCGCCGGCCCCGCCGGGCCACAGCGGCCGTTCGACGGGGTGTGCTTCGTCGACGCCGACGGTCGGCGGCAGTCGCTCTGCGGAGTGTGGCGGGTCGCCGCACTACGCGCCGGGCTGGACCGGCTGACCGCGGAGCGCGACGGCGACCTGGCCGGGGCATCGGTGCGGGCGCTGCTGGGCGGTCTCCTCGTCGGGGAGGTGCCCTGGGGCGGTGCCGGCCCGCCGCCCTGGTTCGACTGCGACACTGACGAGGACGTACGCCGGGCGGAGGAGTGGGTGCGATGACCGTGCTGGACGACTGGGTCACGGCGGCCTGCGCCGAGCTGGACCTGGACGCGACCCGGGTGCCCGTGTCGGCGGTGCTGGACGTGGCCCGCGACGTCGCCCACCAGGTGCTGCGACCGGGCGCGCCGGTCAGCGCGTACCTGCTCGGGTTGGCGGTGGGCCGCGGTGCCGACCCGGCGGACGCCGCGGCGCGGCTCAGCGCCCTCGCGGCCAGCTGGCCGATCGAGCTGGGCGCCGACCGCCCCGACCCCGGGCCGGTGTCCGATCCCGGTCCGGGCTGACTCGACCTCCGGACGGCGTGGGTAGGGTGACCGTGACGGACGGAGGCGATCATGACGGCTGACCACCCCTCGGCCCCGGACGGTGAGCTGCCTGGCGGCGCGGCGGAATCGATCCTGCTCGACGAGCCCAGCACCACCGACCTGCGGGCCAAGGTGACCGAGGCGTGGCAGGAGTTCGCCCGCGCGCTCGCCGTACGCCTGCGGGAGTTGCCCGCGGGCGCGCACCTTGAGCTGACCCTGGATCCGACCGCCTCCGGGACCGGGGACGCCGTCTACTCGATCAGCGTCGACGTGGACGGCGCCGGCGGGCTCTCCGCGCGGGCGGTCGGCAACGCCGCCCTGCCAACGGGCTACCGGTTGGATCGCGCCGCGGTGGCGGACATGATCGCGCTCGGCTGGTCTCCGCCCGGGGTGGTCACCGGCTCGGGCAACTCCTTCGGCCTGGACGGTACGACGGCGGAGGCGACCCGGGTCGCCGCGCTGCTCTCCCGGACGCTGCGCGACGTCTACGGCGCCCCGCACCCGGCCTTCCTCGTCTACCTGGTGCAGGACGCCGAGGGCGAGCCGCTGGCCGTTGAGCCGCTGGGTACCGCGCGCAGCGAGTTCGGCCCGGACGCCGACGTCGAGGCCGACCTGGAGGAGGCGCTGGCCGAGGCTGCCGCCGCGCAGGTGGAGCGGGACGACGTGCTCGACCTCGCCGACCGGGTGCGCACGGTGGTCTCCACCATGCTCAAGTCCGACACCGACCGGTTGCAGGTCGACTCGGACGGCGACATCACCATCCGCGCCGGTTCGGCGATGGTCTTCGTCCGGGTGCGCGACAACCCGCCCCTGGTGGACGTCTTCTCCCCGGTGCTCACCGAGGTGGAGCCGACCGAGCGGCTGTACGTCAAGCTCTCCGAGCTGACCAACCGGATGCCGATCGGCCGGCTCTACTGCGCCGACGACACGGTCTGGGCGTCCATCCCGGTGTTCGGCCGCAACTTCCAGGCCACGCACCTGATGCTGGCCGTGCAGGTGATGACCGGCCTCGCGGACGAACTGGACGACCGGCTGCACGGCGAGTTCGGTGGCAAGCGGTTCTTCGGCGAGGGTGACAAGCCGGTCCGCCGCGACGAGGCGAACCACCACACCGGCATGTACCTCTAGGAGACGTCCAACAGCGTCTTGCCGACCGTCGCGCGCGCCTCGATGGCGGTGTGCGCGTCGGCGGCGGTTGAACCAGGCTTGAGGTCAAGCCCCGGTGGACGGGCCGACGCCCGGGGATTCCACCAGCCGGGACAGGACGATGGTGCTGCGGGTGGAGGTCACGAAGGACTCGGCGCGCAGCCGCTCCAGGGCCGCCTCCAGGTGGGAGATGTCGGCGGCGCGCAGGTGCACCAGCGCGTCGGCCTCGCCGGAGACGGTGTACGCGCCGACCACCTCCGGGTGTCGGCGGGCGGCCACCCCGATCTGCGCGGGGGTGGTCCGACCGGCGCAGAACAGCTCGACGAACGCCTCGGTGGTCCAGCCGACGGCGGCCGGATCGACCACGGCCGTGAATCCCCTGATCACGCCGGTGGCCCGGAGCCGGTCGACCCGACGCTTGACCGCTGGGGCGGAGAGTGACACCCGGGTGCCGATGTCGGCGTACGACGCACGGGCGTCGGCGACGAGCAACGCAATGATCCGCTGGTCTACCGCGTCTATCTGCAACGTTCCGCCTCTGGGAAGCAACGGTTGTGGCTGTTACCAAAGTTCTACGGTACCTACTCTTGGTGACCGTGAACCAGCAGCGAGTCCCGCGAAAGCGGACATATCTCATGTGCTCGCCCGAGCACTTCGCGGTCGAGTACGCGATCAACCCGTGGATGGACATGACCACCCCGGTGGATCGGGAACTGGCCGTCAAGCAGTGGGACCGGTTGCGCGAGACGCTGGTCGGCCTCGACCACGAGGTGCACCTGCTCACCCCCGAGCCGGGCCTGCCCGACATGGTCTACGCCGCCAACGGCGCGTTCGTGGTGGACGGCAGCGTCTACGGCGCCCGCTTCAAGCACGAGCAGCGGGCCGCCGAGGCCGCCACGCACCACGCCTTCTACGAGTCGCAGGGCTGGCGGTTCATCGCGCCGAGTGAGACCAACGAGGGCGAGGGTGACTTCGCGTACGTGCCGGAGGCGCACGGCGGTCTGATCCTGGCCGGGCACGGCTTCCGTACCGAGATTCCGGCGCACGCCGAGGCGCAGGAGGCGCTGGGTCGACCGGTGGTGTCGCTGCGCCTGATCGACCCGCGGTTCTACCACCTCGATGTGGCGCTCGCCGCCATCGACGACTCGAACGTCGTCTACTTCCCCGGGGCGTTCTCGGCGGCCAGCCAGCGGGTGCTGACCCAACTCTTCCCGGATGCGGTGCTCGCGGACGACGAGGACGCCATGGCCTTCGGGCTCAACCTGGTCAGCGACGGCGCGAACGTGGTGCTCAACAGCGAGGCCACTCGTCTGGCCGGCAAGCTCAAGGCCGCCGGCTACAACCCGGTCCCGGTCGAGTTGGGCGAGCTGAAGAGGGGCGGCGGCAGCGTGAAGTGCTGCATCGCCGAACTGCGGCACTGACCCGAGCACTGCCGCGTACGTCAGGGGCCGATCTCCCGTGGGGAGGTCGGCCCCTGATTCCGCTGCGGCGGGCGGTCAGCCCAGCGTGGCCAGCTCGTTGATCAGCACGTTCGACATGACCTGACCGTCGCGCTGCACCTCCCGCAGGTACCACTTCTGCTGCGGGGTACGCGGCTGGTTGAACTGCCAGATCCCGCGCGGGCTGTCGATCTGGCCGATCTTGCCCAGCGCCAGGTTGACCTGCTGCGGCGTCGGCTTCCCACCGGTCAGCTGGATGGCCTGGTCGAGCACCTGCGCCGCGTCGTACGACGCCATGGCGTACGTGGTGGGCGTGACCTGGTACTTCTTGCGGTACGCCGAGGCGAAGACCCGGTTGGAGGTGTTGTTCAGGTCGGCCGAGTAGTTCAGCGCGGTCTGGATGCCCAGCGCGTGGTCCTTCAGGCTCTCCAGCACGGTGCCCTCGGTGAGGAAGCCGGGTGCGTAGACGGGGCCGGAGAACTTCTCGCGCAGCTGCTTGATGAACTCCACCGCGGCGGCGCCGGCGTAGAAGCAGAAGACCGCCGTCGGCTTCTTGGCCAGTGCCCTGTTGATGTCCACGGTGAACGCGGTCTTCCCCGGGTTGGGGTTGGCGCTGGTGTAGGTCACCGGGTCGGCGATCCGCGGGTCGGTGGCGCCGAACTCCTGCCGGAAGCCCCGCACCACGTCCGGGCTGCCGACGTTCTCCGGCATGATGATCGCGATACGGCCGTTGGCCGGGAGTTGATCGCGCAGGTAGCGGCCCAGCGCCCGGCCGGCCTCGTCCAGCACGTAGGACGTCCGCCAGATGTAGAAGACGCTCTGTAGGCTGCTCGGCGAGGCGTTGGAGCCGATCAGGGGGACCCGGGCCTGCTCCACGGTGTCCCGGATGCCGACCATCACCGCCGAGTTGACGACCCCGGTGAGCGCCAGCACACCCTGCTTGAGCAGTTCGTCGACGGCGGCCTTGCCGGTCTTGGCGCTGTCACCCTCGTCGGCGGTCAACAGGTTGACCGGGTGCCCGCCCAACCGCTGATCGTGCAGGTCGAGGAAGAGCTGGAAGCCGTTGGTGATGTCGTCACCGATGCTCTTCAGTCCGCCGGCCTGGGGCGTGATCAACCCGATCTTGATCGGGCCCCGGTCGGCCGCGGGCTGGGCGTCGGTGTCGGAGCCGCATCCGGCGGCGAATCCGGTGGTACCGAGCGCGGCCAACAGTTGGAGCGCCCGCCTGCGATTCATCTGCGACACCGAGTTCCTTTCCAGGAGCGTTGCAGGGCAGAACTCACCGCCCCTCCGGCGTTCTACCTGCTCCGCGACGCTGCGTCAATGGCTAGTGATCATCGTGCAGGGACCGCAACACATCGAGGACCCGGGGCCAGGCCGAGGACTGCGGGTCGATGAGCCCGAAATGCTCGTGTCCGGGCAGTTCAAGAAGGGAAATATCGGATCCTGCGGCACGAGCTGCCACGACGAAATCGCGGCTCATCGCCACCGGCACCTGCCGATCCTCCGAACCGTGTACGACTACCGTGCGTGTTCGTACGGGCACCAACATCCGTGGATCTGCCGCCGCGTACCGATCCGGGACCTCGTCCGGGCCGCCACCGAGCAGCGCCGCCACCGCGCCGGAGTCCAGATCCCGCCGGTACGCCTCGCCCAGGTCGGCCACCGGGGCCAGGGCCAGCACCCCGCCCACCGTGGTCGGCGCGGTGGCCGCCACGTACAGCGCCAGGTGGCCGCCGGCGGAGTGCCCGACCAGAAGCGGCGCACCCCGGGTGACCCGGCCGGGCAGCGCCTCGGCGGCCAACCCGGGCAGCGCGGCGACGCCGTCAGAGCGTCGGTCAGCGTGCCCGGCCAGCCACCGCCGGGCTGCCCGGTGCGCCGGTACTCCACCTGCGCCACCGGGTACCCCAGCGCGGCGAGCGCGGCGGCCAGCGGCCCGGTGTGCCGCCGGTCGTACTCGGCCCGCCAGAAGCCACCGTGCACCACGACGACCAGAGGCCGGGCCGGTCCGGTGCCCGCCGGGAAACGCAGGTCGGCAACCTGGTCCGGGTGATCGCCGTACGCCACGGTGCGGTCGGGCTCCGGGGCGGGCCGGGTCAGCACGGCACGCGGGTCGGCAGGCATGGCGCGACGGTAGCGCGCCCCGCCCGGGTGGTTCGGCCCCGGTAGTCGGTCCCGCCCGGCATGGGTTGCGTCCCCTGGGTAAAGATGGACCCCATGACCGAAGCGCGCTCCGCTGGACAGAACGACGAGCCCGGCCCCGACGAGTCCGGCCACTCCGGCACCGTTGTGGTGGTCGGCCCGGACGGCCGGCCGATCGGCACGATGCAGACCGACGAGGGCCAGGGCGAGGACCCGACCCGCCTGGTCGAACAGCCGGCCAAGGTGATGCGGATCGGCAGCATGATCAAGCAACTGCTGGAGGAGGTGAAGGCCGCACCTCTGGACGACGCCAGCCGTAACCGGATGCGGGAGATCCACGAGCGCTCGATCGTCGAGCTCAAGGAGGGCCTCGCCCCCGAGCTGCGCGACGAGCTGGAACGCATCTCGCTGCCCTTCACCGAGGACAAGGCCCCCAGCGAGGGCGAGCTGCGGATCGCCCACGCCCAGCTCGTCGGCTGGCTGGAGGGCCTGTTCCACGGCATCCAGGCGGCCCTGGTGGCCCAACAGATGGCCGCCCGGGTCCAGTTGGAGCAGATGCGCGGCGGCCGGCAGGCCCTGCCCAGCGGCCCCGGCGGGATGGTCCCCGGGATCCCGGGCATCGCCCAGCCCGGCGGTGGCGAAGGTCACAACACCGGCCAGTACCTCTGAGCGACCCGCTCAGTCCACCCCGAAGAGCTTCTCCAGATACGCCGCCACGCCGTCCTCGGTGTTCGCCGTCGTCACCTCGTCGGCGACCGCCAGGACGGCGCGGTGCGCGTTGGCCACCGCCACACCGCGCCCGGCCCAGGTGAGCATCGGCAGGTCGTTGGGCATGTCGCCGAAGGCCAGCACGTCCGCCGCGGCCACGCCGAGGCGGTCGCAGTACCAGTCGAGCCCGGCCGCCTTCGTCACCCCCGCCGCGGAGATCTCCACCAGGCCGGAGTTCGACGAGTGCGTCGCCTCGGCCAGCCCGGTCACCGCCGCGGCCACCAGCGCGGCGAAGGCGTCCGGGTCCTGCTCGCCGGCCCGGGCGAGCAGCTTCACCGCCGGGACGGACAGCAGCTCCTCCGGCGTGGCCACCGGCCGGATCGCCTCGTGGTCGGCGTCCCAGCGCAGCGGGTACTGCGTCTCGTGCCGCATTTCCCGGCTGTCCAGGATCTCCACCGCGAAGCTGATCCCGGGCACCTCCGCACGCAGCCGCTCGGCCACCTCGGCCAGGTGCTGCGGGGCGAGCGGGTCGGCGCGCAGCACCTCGTCGCGGACCGGGTCGTAGACCACGGCGCCGTTGGCGCAGACCGCCGGTAGCGGCTCGGCGAGCTGGTCGTACACCATCTTGAGCCAGCGGACCGGGCGGCCGGTGACCAGCACGACCGGCGTGCCCCGCGCGGAGATCCGCGCGAGCACGTCGGCGGTGCGCGGGCTCACGGTGTGGTCGTCGCGGATCAGTGTGCCGTCGATGTCGGTGGCGATCAGGCGGGGCGTCTCTCGCATCACCGGGACAGTAGCCGGTCCAGGTACACGGCCACTCCGTCGTCGTCGTTGCGCAGGGTCACCTCGTCGGCGGCGGCACGCACGGCGGGGTGCGCGTTGGCGACCGCCACCCGGGACCAGCCGGCCCACTCGAACATTGGCAGGTCGTTGGGCATGTCACCGAAGACCAGGACGTCGGCCGGGTCCACCCCGAGGCTCTGCGCCACCACCGTCAGCCCGGTCGCCTTGTCCACACCCGGCGGGCAGATCTCGATGAAGCCGAGCCCGGCCTGGGTGAGTGTGGCGACCTGTGGCGAGATGATCCGGCGGGCCACCGCCAGCAACTCGTCCACGTGCTGGTCGGCGGTCCGGGCGAACGCCTTGATCACATCGCAGGAGAGGCATTCGTCACGGGTACGTGCCTCGAACCGGTCCTGGTAGGGCCAGCTCTCGTGGTAGTCCCCCCAGAGCGGGGCGTCGTGCTCGTCGGACGCTTCGACCATCACCGTCAGCGGGCCGACCTCGGCCTCCAGGTCGGTGAGCAGCCGAGCCAGCACCTCGGCGGGCAGCCGCTCGTCGCGGAGCACCACCGGGCCGCTCGGGTCGCTCTGGTCGACCACCCGGCCGCCGCCCGCCATCACCAGGAAATCGGCGGCGCGGATGTCGTTGCGGGTCAGCTCGGTCAACCGCGGGCCGCGTCCGGTCGCGCCGACCACCGGAATTCCGGCGGCCCGCACCCGGTCGAGCACCCCATGGGTGTACGCGGAGACGGTGTCGTCGCTGCGCACCAGCGTCCCGTCGAGGTCGGTCGCGATCAGCTTGGGTAGTCCCGGGCGGGTCATCGTTCCTCCTTCGCCCGCCGCCGTCGCAGCCTGCCGTACCGTTCTGATGTCGAGACCCAGCGTGACGGCGGGCAGCAACCGTACCTCGGGGGCCGGGTCGCAACTATGGCTTCCAGGCGAATCGGGCACCAACGACCGGCGCCCGTCGGGTGGACCCGACCTCCGCGCGGGTCGCCGCTCAGGCGGGGTGTTCCGGGCGGGCGAACGGTGTGGCCGAGGTGACCGTCAGGTCGGCCGGCGCCGGCAGGCCATCCTCCGCCTCGACCGGGTCGCGCTGCCGGCGGCGCCAGCCCCACCCCGCCGACGCGTCCCCGGCCTCCTCGTCGTCCACCGGCGCGGACGGCGCCAACCGCAGGGCGGCCGCGAACAGGACGCAGGCGACGAACGCCATCACCAGACCGCGGCCGTACTCGGCCCGGAAACCGTCCTGCGGCGAGTAGAAGAAGTTCCGCTGGCCGGGGTCGTTGAGCGTCGCCGTGGCCGCGACCAGCAACGCCAGCAGCGCACCGGCCAGGGTGAGCCCGACCAGCCGGGCGTTCTGCCGGACCGCCGCCGTGCCCCGCAGCGCCAGTGCCACGGCGCAGACCAGGACGAGCAGCCCGACCAGGTAGCCCACGCCGAAACCGCCGATCTCGGACACGCCGGCCGGTACCTCGATCGAGCTGGTCCCCTCGGGGCCACCGTTGGGCAGGGTCATGACCAGCCACTCGCCGACCATCGACGCGACACCGGCGACCGCGCCGAGCCCGGCGGCCAGCAGCGGCAGCCGAGGATCCCGGGTGAGACCGGTCAGGGACCGGCGCAACCGCCGGGCCGGGGCCGGGGCCGGGGCCGGATCGTCGGCACCCCACTCGATCACGGCCGGGCCGTCGGATCGGTCGCCCTGCCGGGGAATCGGCAGTTCCTCGGACATCGGCCATCCCTCCGCCGGTCACGGGCCTGCGTCGAATCATGGCACAGTCGGCTGCCCGTGACGGGGATCGCAGGGCGGGCGTCGGTGCCGGTCGGTCGCCCGGCCGTCCCGTTTCCGCTAGCGTTCTGCTCATGCCAATCCGTACCGCTTCAGCACAATGGCAGGGCAACCTCACCGAGGGCTCCGGCACCGTCCGCACCGGTAAGGGCGGCCTGTCGGGCAACTACTCCTTCAAGTCGCGCTTCGAGGAGGGCGAGGGCACCAACCCCGAGGAGCTGATCGCCGCCGCGCACTCCGCCTGCTTCTCGATGGCGTTCTCCAAGGCCCTCGCCGACGCCGGCTCGACGCCCACCTCGGTCGAGACCACCGCCAAGGTCCACCTGGACAAGACCGACGCCGGGATGACCGTGACCCGGATCGAGTTGGAGACCGTCGGCCAGGTGCCGGGGATCGACGACGCGGAGTTCCAGAAGCTCGCCGAGGCCGCCAAGGCCAACTGCCCGATCTCCCGTCTGCTCTCGCCGGGCGCCGAGATCACCCTCACCGCGCGCCTGGCCTCCTGAGCCGGACGACCCCACACACCGCACGTTCACGGAAAGGAACTCCCGCCCGATCACGGGCGGCCGCTCCCTTTCCGTGAACGCGCGGATCCCGGCCACGGCCGTTCAACAGCTCCGGGCCGGGCGCCGCCGCGTCGGGCACAATGGGCGAGGTGCCGGTGGAGATGAGCCGTGAGCGCTTCGAGGAGTTGGTCGGCGAAGCCCTCGACGAGGTGCCCGAGGAACTGCTCGGCGTGATGAACAACGTGGTCATCCTGGTCGAGGACGACCCACCACCGGGCGACTCCGACCTGCTCGGCCTCTACGAGGGGCACGCGCTCACCGATCGCGGCTGGGACTACTCCGGCGTGCTACCGGACCGGATCTTCATCTACCGCCGTCCGATCCTGCGCATCTGCGACAGCGACGAGGACGTCATCGACGAGGTGGCGGTGACCGTGGTGCACGAGATCGCCCACCACTTCGGCATCGACGACGCGCGACTGCACGCGCTGGGCTGGGGCTGAACCGGCCGCCGCACCGCCGAACCCGCCGCGCCGCCGCGCCGCTCAACCGATGGTCCGTGGTTGCCGTGGTCGCCTACCGTCGGTGCAGCGAACGCGACCCTATTCAGGAGGCCCTTAGATGCGCAGCGAGCTGTTCTCCGCGGAGAATCTGGAGAAGGAGTCCGCGCAGCCCGGCATGCGGCTGCAGAACTCCAAGATGTTGAAGATCGAGCTCAACGGTGAGGCGATGGCCCGGGTCGGGTCGATGGTCGCCTACCAGGGCAACGTCCAGTTCCAGGCGCTGGGCTCGGGTGGGCTCGGCAAGTTCCTCAAGCAGAAGCTCACCGGCGAGGGCGTCCCCCTGATGAAGGTCTCCGGCCAGGGTGACGTCTTCCTCGCCGAGCTGGCCAAGGACGTGCACATCATCGACCTCGAGCCGGGCGACGCCCTCTCCATCAACGGCTCCAGCGTGCTCGCCTTCGACTCCACCCTCCAGTACGACATCAGGATGGTCGGCGGCGCCGGGATGGCGTCCTCGTCCGGTCTGTTCAACTGCGTGTTCAGCGGCCACGGCCGGATCGCCATCACCACCAGGGGCACCCCTGTGGTGCTCAACGTGGACGCGCCCACGTACGTCGACCCGCAGGCGGCGGTCTGCTGGTCGGCCAACCTCCAGACCGGCTACCACCGCCCTGAGCAGCTCGGCCTCGGCACGTTGCTCGGCCGTCGTACCGGCGAGTCGTTCACGATGAGCTTCGCCGGCCAGGGCTTCGTGGTGGTCCAGCCGTCCGAGGAGCCGCCGATCATGGGCAGCGGCCAGCAGCAGCAGGAGGGCGGTCTGCTCGGCGGTCTGCTGAGCTGACCACGCCGGTGCGGGCGTTTCCCGGCGCACCGGGACGCCCGCACCCCTGCGGTCAGCTCAACTCGCCCGTGCGCAGCCGGGCCAGCCAGGCCGCCGCGTCGGCGTAGTCGACGTCGGACAGGCCCGCCGGCGCCGGCACCGGCCGCTCAGCCGCCGCCTCGGTCCAGCGGTGCCGGGGGTACGAGCCCAGGAAGCGGACGTCGGCGCAGACCCGGCGCAGCCCCTGCAACGCCTCGCCCAGCCGTACGTCGGCCACGTGCCCGGTGCAGTCCAGGAAGAAGACGTACCGGCCCAGGGCCTCGCCGGTCGGCCGGGACTCGATCCTGGTCAGGTTGACCCCCCGGACGGCCAGCTCCATCAGCACCGACAGCAGCGCGCCGACCCGGTCGTGGGCGATGTAGACCGCGAGCGAGGTGAGATCGTCGCCGGTCGGCGGCGGGGGCGGCCCCGGGCGGGAGACCAACGCGAACCGGGTCACCGCGTCGGGATGGTCGGCGATCTTGTCGGCGAGCACGGTGAGCCGGTGCCGGGTCGCCCCGATCGGCGCGCAGATCGCGGCGTCGTACTCGCCGGACCCGGCGCCGGCGGCCGCCGCACCGTTGGAGAGCACGTCCACCACCACCGCGTCGGGCAGGTGGTCGCGCAGCCAGCCCCGGCACTGGTTGGACGCCTGCGGATGCGCCGCGACGACGCGGACCGAGGTCAGCGAGGTGCCCGGCCGGGCGCCGAGCACGAACTCCACCGGCAGGACCACCTCCCGGGTGATCACCAGTGGTTCGCCCTCGGCCATCTCGTCGAGGGTGACGCCCACCGCGCCGCCGATCGAGTTCTCCAGCGGCACCAGCGCGGCGTCCGCGTCCCCGGCCCGCACGTGGTCCAACGCCTCCCCGACGCTGCGGGCAGGCGTACGAGTGCCGCGTTCGGCGGCGGGGACGGTACGCAGGGCCTGCTCGGCGAAGGTGCCCTCCGGACCGAGGTAGACGAAGCGCGACGGTGGTGTTCCCGGCATGTCGACCAGCCTACGCACCTGGTCCGATGACCGGGCCGGCGTCGCAGGCGAGCGTCCGGATCCCGGCCGGGCCGGTGGCGCGTACCTCGATGGTGCACACGTCGGTGCCGGCGGTGACCAGCTGCGGCGCGGCCGGTCGACCCCGGGTGACGACCTGGAGCTCCTCGTGCCCGGTCACCTCAAGGACCGTGTACTGCCATCCGGCGGCGCAGAGCGGCCCGGTGCGGACCTGGACCCGCACGTTGGGTGGAAGCACATGGGCCTGGCCGCGCAGCAGTTGCACCACCCGCTGTCCGGTCGGCCCGTTCCGGCAGGCCGTCGCGACCAGCCCGGCGTCCGGGGTGGCCGACGGCGTGTGGAACGGCGGGACGGACGGCGGCGCGGTGGTGGGCGTGGCGCCGGGAGTGCGCGTCGGGGCTGCCGTCGGGGCTCCGGTGCCGGTCGGCAGCGCGTCCGGGTCCCGTAGTTCGGGTGGGGCGCCGCAGCCGGTCAACGCGCCGATCGTGAGCAGCGCGAGCGCCGCCGGCAGCGCGGTGCGTGACATCGCCCGCGACGGGGTGGACGCGCGGCGGAGGGGGGTGAACGGCACGGGCCGATCCTCGGGACATCGGAGAATTTCTTCGCGGCCGGGGTGGCCGAGCCCATCGTAGGGGGAGCGGCCGTCCGGGTGAAGCTCAGCCGAGGATGCGGTGCCCGGCGCGCTCCAGCGCGGCCGTGCCCTCGGCCAGCCGGACGGCCGGCACCAGCACGTAGTCGGTGTCGAACGTGGAGAAGGTGACCACGCTGACCCGCGCCTCGGCGAGCGGGTCGACCAGCGCGGACAGGGTGCCGGTGCCGGCCAGGTCCGCCGGGCCGACGACCCGTAGGCAGCGCCACACGGTCTCCACCACGGCCTGCGCGGGCACCCGGTCGGTCGGGCAGATCACCGAGATCCCGTCGGCGGTCCAGCTCACGGTGACCACGTCGGCGCGGTCCAGCCCGTTCGACAGCTCGTCCGGCAGGGCGGCGTCGGCGGCCAACCGGCACACGGCGTACTCCCCCGGCAGCAGAGCGATATCGAGCATGAGGGCACCCTACGGTCTCGGTACCGACCGGCCCCAGCATTGCCGCGTGCGGCGAACGACACACTCCGCCGCAGGTCAGACCTCGGAGAAGAAGGTGAGGGAGCCGGCCACCGCGCCGTCCGCGTGCACCGGCGTGGAGATCGCGTCGACGGTCGCGTCGGAGCTGTCCGCCGAGGCGGCCTGCACCCGGAGCAGCCCGCGGGCGAGCCGACCGGAGGAGAGCGCCAGCAGGGGCGGGATCTTGTCGATCTCGGCCTCGGTCAGCTCGCCCCGGTTGGCGGTGAAGTCGAGCAGGCGCAGCCCGCCGTCGAGCAGCGGCCGCCCGATCAGGCCGTCCGGCTCGCCCAGGCAGAGCAGCTCGCAGCCGGCCGTGGAGATCGCCACCACCCGGGTGTCGGCGTCGATCAGCAGGCAGGGCTCGTCTGCGCGGCACACCGTCGAGGACCACTGGCCGAAGTTGTCGAGCTCCGGCTCTGTCGAGGCCCGCGCCGATGGCACGAACACTTCCGAGAGCGAAAGTTCGACGTGGGCCACCGAGCCTCCTATGTACACCGACGGACTGTCCACGCTAGCGGGTCGCCGACAGAACCACCGAGCGCACCGGGTCGCCGACCGCTCCGACTCAACGAAGGCGACCGGTGACGGGCGCGGGAGCCGGTGGGGTGAACGGGGGGACCGGAGCCGCGTGGCGTCGCCGGTGACGTTACCGGCGGTGGGCCGGCTTGTCAGCGGCCGTTCGGCCCTCCTCGTACCACCGGTAGTCGGCCGTTGGACGGTACGTGCCGTTCAGCCAGGTCCCGGGGTGCTGTGCGACCCGGGACAACTTCTCGGCGGTGGCCGGGCTGATCCGGCTGCCGCCGGCCACGAGGAGCCGGTCCAACTCCCGGTGGGTGGCCATCAGACAGTCCTTCGGCAGGCCGTAGACGCTGATCACGCCGGAGCCGACGAACGTCAGCACCGGGGTGACCGGGACGGGCAGCCCCACGGCGTCGGACAGGGCCTTGCTGGCACGCTTGGCGTCCCGGCGGGCCTCGGCCACGTACGGCGGCCGCTTGCCGTTGATCTGTACGACGTCCCCGGCGACGAGCACGCGGGCCCGGCCGTGGTCGGCGATGGTCACCGCGAACAGGCCACTCGGACCGATGGCGAGGAACCCGGCCCGCTCGTCCTGGGTGCGGTCGAGCAGGACGTCCGTCACGTCGGTGCGGGGCCACTCGATGACGTGCCAGGCTGGCCCGAGATGGTCGAGTTGGCCCAGCGCCCGAGCCCCGGCCGCCTCCAGCCGACGGGCACCCCGCTCGGCCCGACGACGGCGGGCCCATTCGAGCGGTGTCGGACGGACCGGTGCGAGAGCCCCGGGCGACTCGACGCGGGGGTGGGGCACCGCGACGGGCGGCAGTGCCCGAGCGGACGGTACGGCTCGTCGTGCGGGAAAGACAGTCATCGCGACCTCCGGCAAAAGGTCCCTCGAAGTTATGTCCTCACTACCCTACGTTGCCACTCCCGGTGTTCGGCAAGCCGGAGCGCCGGAGTGACTGTGGATGAATGCCATATTCATCCACAGTTCTTTTCTCGGATGCCGCCAAACCCTGCCCTACGCTGCGGGAGTGACCAACTACGTCGACAGTGAGGTCGGCCGGCTCGGTACCGTCCTGCTGCACCGGCCCGGCCCGGAACTGGCCCGGCTCACCCCCCGCAACAACGACTCGCTCCTGTTCGACGCGATCCCCTGGGTGGGACGCGCCCAGGAGGAGCACGACGCGTTCGCCGCCGCGCTGCGCGAACGCGGCGTCGAGGTGCTCTACCTGGCGACCCTGCTGACCGAGACGCTGGCCGTCGCGGACGCCCGAGCCGAACTCACCGAGCAGGTGCTGCGTTCCCGGCGGCTCGGCGACACCCTGCGCGCCCGCGTCGCCGACCACCTCTCCTACCTCGACCCGGCCGCCCTGGCCGACGTGCTCACCGCCGGGCTGGCCCACGAGGAACTGCGGATCAGCTCGGAACGGCCGGGCGGGTTGGTCTACACCCTGATGGACAGGCACGAATTCGTCATCGACCCCCTGCCCAACCTGCTGTTCACCCGGGACTCGTCGCTGTGGATCGGCGACCGGGTCGGGGTCACCAGCCTCGCCATGCCGGCCCGCCGCCGCGAGACGACCCTCACCGACGCCATCTACCGCCACCACCCGCGCTTCGCCGGCACCGAGTTCGTCTACCGGCCACACCTGGAGCACCTGGAGGGCGGGGACGTCCTGCTGCTCGCCCCCGGGGTGCTGGCCATCGGCGTCGGCGAGCGAACCACCCCGGCCGGAGCGGAACGCCTCGGTCGGCAGGTCTTCGCCGCCGGGCTGGCCCACACCATCCTGGTGGTGCCGATCGCCCAGCAACGCGCCACCATGCACCTGGACACCGTCTGCACGATGGTCGACGCCGACGCCGTGCTGATGTATCCCAACATCGCCAGCACGCTCTCCGCGTACACCGTGATCGCCGGCACGGACGGCGAGGACCCGCGGGTGGGCGGCCCGGCGCCGTTCCTGCGGGCCGCCGCCGACGCGATGGACCTGGACCAGCTCCGGGTCATCGACACCGGGCTGGACCCGGTCACCGCCGAACGCGAACAGTGGGACGACGGCAACAACACCCTCGCCCTGGCGCCCCGGCTCTGCGTCGGCTACGAACGCAACACCGAGACCAACGCCCAGCTGGAGCGGGCCGGCATCGAGGTGATCCCGATCGCCGGATCGGAGCTGGGCTCCGGCCGGGGCGGCCCCCGCTGCATGTCCTGCCCGATCACCCGCGACCCGCTGCCCGTCGCCGGGTGAGCGGGATGGCCGCGCTCAGCGCAGGGTGAGCTGGCGGCCGAGCAGCCCCTGCCGGGCGCGCCGGGCGGCGGCGTCCAGCGGGTCGGTGGCGGCGAGCGCCTCGGCGTACCGCTTCGCGAACTGCGCGACCGGGTCCTCCCAGTCGGTCGCCGGAGTCTCCTCCGGCAGATCCCAGACCGGCACCAGACGACCGTGCGCGCGGAACATGCCGGCGAACTTCGTCTGCTCGCCGAGCGTCAGCGAGCCGGCCGCGCCGAGGCGGGCCAGCGCGTCCAGGGCGGCGTCCTCGTCCTCCGGCAGCACCCAGCGCACGTGCGCCTTCTCCGGGACCTGACACCAGTAGGCGGCCTTCGCCGCGGTCAGCCGCACCGTCGGGTAGATGGCCGCGTTGGCCCGCTCCAGCGACGCCTGGACGGTCGGGTCGTCCGCCGCACCGGGGTCGAGCCAGAACTCGAACCCGTCGTGCATGCTGATCTCCAGCGGCCCGTCCACGAGGATGTCCTGCAGGCGGGGGCCGGGGCCGGGCAGCGGAGGAACGGACACCTGACCGCCCGGCTCGGTCCGCAGCGCGCACAGCAGCGCCTCGGCCAGGTCCCGCGACACGTCGCCGGACTGCTGGTGACGTTGCAGACCGATCAGCACCCGACCGTCCGGCTTGGTCACCGCAGGGGCGGCCATCGGCAGCACGGTGGCCAACGTGGCGGGCCGGTCCCCGAATTCCTCGACCAGGGCGGGCGCCAGTCGCAGCGGCGCGGAGGCGGCGGGCACCAGCTCGCGCAGCGCGATCCACTCGGGCTCGTCGACCAGCCCCTCGAACGGTCGGGGCACGAAGATGTCCCGCACCTTGTCCCGACGGGGGGCGGTGTCGGCGGCGGCGCGCTGGCTCTTTCGACGCTTGCTCACGGCGTCACAGCCTAGAGGCCCGGCCGGCTCGTCGTGGGCCGGACCCGCCCCGACGCGTCGCTCAGCCCGCCGCCACCAGGTCCGACCGGGTCGAGGGCGTCGGGTCGAACTCCGCCCAGACGCGCTGGCCCATGCCGTCGCGCTCCACGCCCCAGCGGGTGGCCAGGCCGGCCACGATGTGCAGGCCCCGCCCGTCCGCCGCGTCGGGGCTGGCCGTGCGCAGCCGTGGGCCGCCGCCCGCGCCCCCGTCGGTCACCCGCAACTGGATCCGCGGACCCTCCGCCGAGGGTCGCAACCGCCAGGCCACCCGGACCACGCCGCCCGGCAGCGGCCGGGCGTGCCGCACCGCGTTGCCCACCAACTCGGCGAGGACCGCGATCAGATCCGCGAGGAGAGCCGGGGGTACGACCTCGCCCAGCTCGTCGGCGAGACGGTGCCGGGCCAGCCGTGCCCCGGCTGGGTGGTGGGGGACCACCACGCACCACGCCCGTTCCCTCGCTGCCGCTGCCACCGTCGCCTCCACGTCGCGCCACCGCCGGTCAACCGCGCGGTAGCCGCACCTCTGCGACCGTACCGCCGCCGGTCCTCGGACGTAGGGATACCCATCCATTCTGCTGTTCAACGATCCGGCGGACGAGATAGAGCCCGAGACCCGCACCGGGATAGCCGCGCCGGTCGCCGGACTCGCCCTGCCAGAACCGGTCGAAGGCCCGCTCCACGTGCTCGGGGCGGATGCCGATCCCCTGGTCGCTCACCCGGAACGCCACCAGCTGACCGTCGACCCCCGCGGTGATCTCGATCGGTGCTTCCGGGGGCGAGTACTTGCCGGCGTTCGTCGCCAGCTCGGTCAGCACGGTGGCCAGGCTGGGCCGGTGGCCGAGCGCCTTGGGCAGGCCGGACGGCAGGCGGAGCACCAGCCGCCGGCGCAGCTCCGCCGGCAGGTCGACGACCGCGGCGCGCAGCGCCTCCCCGAGGTCGAACGGGGTGGGCGGGTCGTCCCCCGGCCCCGCCTCGGCGGCCGACGAGAGCAGCCGGTCGACAAGCCGGGCCAGCTCGTTGGCGCGCTGCCCGATCACCCGGGCGGCCTGTCGCCGGTCGACCTCGGTCAGCGACTCCCAGTGGTCGGTGAGGGTGTCCGCGTACCCCTTGATCACGGTGACCGGCGTCCGGAGCTCGTGGCTGGTCACCGCGACGAACAGGTCGCGGTCGTGGTCCCGACGCTGCTGGTCGGTGATGTCGCGGAAGGTCACCACCCGCAGGGCGCCGGGGCCGGGCAGCTCGCCGGACGTGATCCGCAGCCAACGCCCGTCCGGCATCCGGTGGTCCCGGACCTGGCCGGAGGGGGGCAGCGGGAACGGCAGCGGACGGCTCAGCGCCTGCTCGGCGGTCCGGCCGATGACCTGTGCGGCGGCCGGGTTCCAGAGGCGGACGTGACCGTCCCGGTCGACCACGGCCAGCCCGTCGGCGAGCGCCGCGACGACCGGTCCGTCGCCGTGCACCGGCAGCCCGGTCTGATCGCCGTACATGTGCCCGACGCAGGACGCAAGGTAGGCGACGACCCCCTGCCGCTCGGCCCCCGGCTCGTCGTCGGTCGGGTAGAGCGCGTGCAGGCTGCCAACGGTGTGCCCGCCGATCTCCACCCGGGACACCACCATCCGGCGCAGGCCGCTGCCGGCCAGCTCACCGGCCAGTTTGCCGCTGAGATGGGCCACCGGGACCTGGCGTACCCGCGGGCCGGAGAGCAGGCAGACGGTGTCCGGGTCGTCGACCGCCAGCGGACGGCCGAGAGCCCACTCCGCGGCGCCGGTCGCGGCGATCACCCGACCGCCGGTCGGGCCGAACTCGACGAAGGCCATTCCGGTGGCGCCGAGCGCCGGTTGGGCCACCCGGAGCAGTTGGGTGAGAACGGGCAGGCCGGCGTCACCAGAGTTGATCATCTCGATGACGACGGTGTGGCCGGCGATGAGAGCGGGGAAATCGATACGCTCCGGCATGTGCCGAGTCTGCCCCGTCGACCCGGATTTGGGCACCCCCGCCGGTCGCTGCCGGTCACCGGTCCAACCGGGCCAGGGCGTGCGCCGGCCGGTCGGTGATGATCCCATCCACACCGGCGGCCAGCACCAACTCCAGGTCGGCCGGCTCGTTGACCGTCCAGACGTACACCTCGTTGCCGGCCGCGCGCAGCGCGGGCAGCAGGTGCGGACGGGCCCGGACCAGACCGATGCCCGGCCCGGCGATGCGGGTGCCGAACGGCAGCCGACCCAGCCGCAGCAGGCGCGGCAGCACCTCCAGCAACAGCACCGTGGGCAGCGTCGGGGCCAGCTCGCGGACCCGTCGGATCGCCAGCGGGGAGAACGACATCACGGTCACCTGGACCGGGTCGTCCGGCGCCGGATCGGCCAACCCGTAGCGGCGCAGCAGATCGACCAGACGCCGCTCCACCGCCGAGCCGTAGCGGGACGGATGCTTCGTCTCCACCAGCAGCCGAACCGGCCGACCGGCGGCCAGCACCGCGTCCAGCAGCCGGGCCAGGGTCAGCAGCCGGGTGTGCGACTCGTCCGGCGGCAGGTCACCGCCCGCCGCGCTGCCCGGGTGCCAGGAACCGAAGTCCAGCGCCTCCAACTCGGCGAGGGTACGTGCGCTGACCAGACCACGACCGTTGCTGGTGCGATCCAGCCGCCGGTCGTGTACGCAGACCAGGTGCCCGTCCCGGGTCAGCCGGACGTCGCACTCCAGGCCGTCCGCGCCCTCGTCCAGGGCGCGCAGGTACGCGGCGAGGGTGTGCTCCGGAAGGTCGTACGAGGCGCCGCGGTGCGCGAAGACCAGAGGCCCGCCCATCCCGGCCGCCTCAGATGACCTGGCCGGGCTGCCCGTTCGCGTCGACCACCGGCCGGCCGACGGCGGCCCACTGGCGCATCCCGCCGTCGGCGTTACGCACCTGCTCCCAGCCGTTGTTGACCAGGTAGGCGACGACCTGGGCGGAACGTCCGCCGGAGCGGCAGATGACAGCCACGTCCCGGTCGGTGGGCACCTCGGCCAGCCGAGCCGGCAGCTCCATCATCGGCAGGTGGTGGGCGGTGGGGGCGTGGCCCGCCGCCCATTCGTCGTCCTCCCGCACGTCCAGCAGGTAGGTGTCGTCGGCGATCTCGGTCACGGGCACGGTGGGAACCTGGGGTCCGAACACAGGAAGCAACACTAGATCCTTGGCGGCCGGATCCGCACCGACCGGGCCGTCGGCACCGTCACAACCGGGACACCCATCGAGGGTTGGCCTGCGCCCAGGCGGGCACGCGTGTACCGCGTACGGCCTCGAAGAGCCCGTTGCCTCCGTTGTCCAGCACCACGTACGACACCTCGTCGATGATCTGCGGGGACGAGGGCACCTGGACCCCGCGCAGTCCGTCGGGCGGCAGCGCGCGCAGCGCGAGGAGCAGATCCTCCAGGGGTACGCCGTTGGTGTCGACGGTCAACGAAGCGCCAACGGCGCGGAGCACCTGGTCGAGTTTGATCGGGTTGTTGCGCAGGTCGGCCTTGCCGGCGCTGTCCAGCATCGCCCGGAGCAGTTGCTGCTGGTGGTGCTGCCGGTCGTAGTCGCCGCCGGGCAGATCGTAGCGCTGCCGTACGTAGTCCAGCGCCTGCGCGCCGTTCATCTGCTGGCAGCCGGTGGGGAAGACCCGGTTGGTGTGGATCGAGCGAACCTCGGTGTCCACGCACATCCGCACCCCGCCGAGCAGGTCGATCACCTTCCGGAAGCCGGAGAAGTCGATCAGCGCGGCGCCGTCGAACCGGATACCGGTGAGCCGGTTCAGCGTGGTGGACAGCAGCCGGGTGCCGGCCTGTCCACCGCCGCCGTGCTCGTACGCGGCATTGATCTTGTCCGGGCCGCCCTTGAAGCCGTTGGCGGGCGGGATGGCGACCAGCAGGTCGCGCGGGATGGAGACGAGGTACGCCTCCCGCTGCCCGGGGGGCACGTGCACGATGAGGATGGTGTCGGAGCGCTGGTCCGGCCCGCTGTCACCCGGGCGGCGGTCGGAGCCGACCAGCAGGTAGTTGAGCGGCCCGTCCAGGTCGGTCCGGCTGGTGCGGGCACCGGGGTCGAGCAGTTGCTCCTTGGTCACCGTGCGGTCGTACCGGTGGCTGAGTGACTTGAGGCCGACCGCGGCGAGCCCGGCCAGCAGGACGAGGGCAAGGCCGATGCCGAGCAGGATCCGCGACCCGCGGGCGCGACGGGACCGGGCGGACGGGGCCGAATCGGCCCGACCCGTCGTTCTGCGTTCGGACCTGGACGTGACCGCCTCCCCGCAGCCGATACGCGAAACCTGCTCACGTCAGACTACGGACGGTGACGGGTTCATCGCGGCGTTTCCGCGACCTCAGGCCGCCACCGTGGCCGTCACTTGCGGGTGGAGATCACCTCGGGGTGGTTGAAGATGAACTCGGCCAGCTTGTCCTGCTTGAGCGCCCCGAACATGGCCATGGTCTCCTCGTTCAACGCCTCGCTGCCCTGGCCGTTGCCGTTGAAGGTGCCGTTGTTGGTCTTGAGCATGGTCAGCTCGTTGGCGGTCACCCCGCGCATGGTGAAGATGAGATCCTCGATCTTGGCGCCGCCGGTGTCCAACACGAACGCCTTGCCGGCCGCCTTGATGAGCTGGTTCAGCTTCGTCGGGCTGGTGAGCGTCCCGCCGTCGGTGGCCTTGCGCGCCATCGCCTTGATCAGCTGCTGCTGGTTCTGCTGGCGGTCGTAGTCACCACCGGGCAGTCCGTAGCGCTGCCGGGCGTAGTCCAGCGCCGCCCAGCCCTCCATCTCCTGGCAGCCCTTCTTGTGCACCACCGGCGTCATCTTCTTGCCGGTCTTCTTGGCGTCCGCGTTCCACATCGGCTTGCCGTCGACGAACGACATGTGCTTCGACTTGACCTCGTGGCTCACGCAGATCTTCACCGTGCCGAGGGTGTCGATGACGTTCTTGAAGCCGCCGAAGTTGATGATCGCCGCGCCGTCGAAGCTGACCCCGGTGAGCCGCTTGATGGTCTGCGCCATCAGCTGGGCGCCGCCCTCCCAGCCGCCGCCGTTGCGGGCGCCGGCCTGGAACGCAGCGTTGATCTTGTCCGTGCCGCCGGCGTAACCGCTCGCCTTGAACGGCGGGATCTGGACCTGGGTGTCACGCGGAATGGAGATCAGGTACGCCTGGTCGTGCGAGGCCGGAATGTGCAGGATGATGATGCTGTCCGAGCGGACGTCGTCGGCGGCCCAGCGCTCCCGTGCGTCCACGCCGAGCAGCAGCATGTCGATCGGGCCGTCCAGGCTCGCCCCGCCCTCGGCGTCGGACTTGCCGGCCTCACCCAGCAGGTTGCGCTGGGCGATGTCGCCGGTCGCCTGCCCGATCAGCACCTTGCCGCCGACGATGGCCACCCCGCTGCTGAGCATGAGCACGGCACCGAAGATCACGGTCAGCCGGGCCCAGAGGGGATCCTTACGTCGGGTCCGCTTCTTCGCCGGCCCACCTGCCCGACCGCCGCCACCTGCCCGACCGCCACCACCTGCCCGACCGCCACCACCGTCACCGGGCGGCCGCCCACCCGGCCCGCCGGTCGAACGGCCCGGCTGCACGGGGATGGACGCGGCGATCCGGCCGCTGGGGGCGGCGGACCCGGTGGATGAAGGGCGACGACTGGCCTGAACCGGCATTCGTGCTCCAGCTCGTGATCAGGAGGGGGCGGCACCACTGTACGTACATCGATTCGACTTGGCGAGTTCATCCCCGGGCCATCCGGACGGCATTTTCCGCGATTCGGTCGATCGTCGCCATTCGATCGCTGAACCGGTGGGCACCCGGTTACCCGCCGTCGCTGCCCTTCGGCGGGTTGGCCTTCACCCAGTCCGCCATGGTGTCGGCCGACATGGCGCGGTACATGGCCAACGCCTTCTCCCGGTCGGATACCACCACCGACTCGCCGTTGATCGTGTCGCTGCCCGAGTTCGGGCTGGTCACGAAGGTGAGGTTCTGGCCGCGCAGGTTGCGGAACTGCAGCGCCATGTCTGTAACCGAGAAACCCTGGTCCACGGTTACGGCCGCGGTCACCGACTGGAGGAAGTCGTTGAGCTTCTTCGGGTTCGCCAGCGTGCCGGTGCTCGCCGCCTTGTCCATCAGAGCCCGGAGGAACTCCTGCTGGTGCCGCATGCGGGCGAAGTCCCCGTCCGGGAACTGCTTGCGCTGCCGGATCCAGTCCAGCGCCTCCGCGCCGTCCATGTGGTTGGTGCCCTTGGTGAACGTCCGGTACGGCTTGTGGATCGAGGTGATGGTCCGCTCCACCTTCAGGTCCACCCCGCCGAGGGCGTCGGTGACCTCCTTGAAGCCACCGAAATCGATCGCCATCACGTGGTCGATCCGAACGTCGGTGAAACACTCAACGGTGCGTACCGCCAGCGGCAGCCCACCGAACGCGAACGCGGCGTTGATCTTCGCGCGTTGACCGGACCCGCAGTCCGCGCCGGCGCTCTCCGGAATAGGCACGTAGAGGTCACGCGGGATGGAGACCAGGTAGGCCTCCTGGTGGTCGGCCGGAATGTGCATCACGATGATCGTGTCGGCCCGCCACTGACTCTTGCTGTCGACCGGTGCGTCCGGGTCCCGCGAATCGCTGCCCACCAGCAGGATGTTCAGCGCGCCCTCGACGGCCTTGGTCGGGCGGCCCCCGGTGATCTCCGCGAACGGGTCGGTGCGGGCCAGGTCACCGTCGAGGTTGCGGGCGTACAGCCACGCGCCGACACCACCGAGCAACGCCAGCACCAGCACCGCCACCCCGGCCACCAGGCTGATCCGACCCCAGCGTGGCCGAGGGCCGCGTCGACCCGACCCGCCGGTGCCACCCGGCCCGCCGGGCCCCTTCGGCCCACCGGGGCCGCCCGGGCGGGGCTGCTCCTCTTCGGGCGACGGGTACCAGCGTGCCTCGGTGGGGCGGGCACGCCCGGAGGCGCTCCGGTCGGGGCCGGGCACCGAGGCGCGCCCGGCGCTGCGGTGCAGGTACGGGTGCGGGACGCCGGCAGACGAGGTCGCTGACATGTAACTCAGGGTACGTAGCGGGAGCCACTACCGCCTTCAGGCGACACCCAGCGATCGACCGTCCGGGGCCGGCCGGTCATCCCAGCCGCGCCCGGAAGTACTCGATCGTGCGTCGCAGGCCGTCTTCGGGCGCCACGGTCGGCTCGTATCCGAGCAGTTCCCGGGCGAGAGTCAGGTCCGGGCGACGCATCTCCGGGTCGTCCGCGCTGCGGGTGATGTAGCTCACCTGCGAGCTGCTGCCGGAGAGCGACACGATCAACTCGGCGAGTTGCCGCATGGACAGCTCGTGTTCCGTGCCGCAGTTGACCGGGCCGGTCTCGGTCGAGTCGAGCAGCAGCAGGATGCCGCGCACCAGATCCTCGACGAAGCAGATGGACCGGGTCTGGTTGCCGGTGCCGTGCACGGTGATCGGCTCGCCGCGCAGCGCCTGGGAGATGAAGGTGGGGATCGCCCGGCCGTCGTCCGGGCGCATCCGCGGGCCGTACGTGTTGAAGATCCGGACGATGGCCGCGTCGAGCCCGCGGTAGCGGTGGTACGCCATGGTGGCCGCCTCGGAGAAGCGCTTCGCCTCGTCGTAGACGCTGCGCACCCCGATCGGGTTGACGTTGCCCCAGTAGGTCTCGCGCTGCGGGTGCTCCTTCGGGTCCCCGTACGCCTCGGAGGTGGAGGCCATCAGGAACCGGGCGCCGTCGGCGACCGCGCGCTCCAGCAGGTGCAGGGTGCCCACCGAGCCGACCCGCAGGATCTCCACCGGCAGGTGGGCGAAGTCGGTGGGGCTGGCCGGCGAGGCCATGTGCAGGATCGCGTCGAACCGCTCCGCCAGCGCCGGGTGGTGGGTCGGCAGGCCGTCGGAGATGTCCGCCTCGACCAGGGTGAAGGTTGGCCGGTCCAGCAGGTGGGCGACGTTCTCCTTGGAGCCGGTGACGAAGTTGTCCAGTGCCACCACCGTGCAACCGCGGGCGATCAGGGCGTCCACCAGGTGCGACGGGACGAAGCCGGCGCCGCCGGTGACGAGGACGCGGTGACCGGGACCGAAGCGCTCAGCAACCTTCATGCCGGTCAGCCTACCGACCCCCGGATACGGGAACGGGCCCCCGCTGACGCGTGGCGTCGGCGAGGGCCCGTGCTGAACGTCAGTGAGCGCCCGAACCGGTGAGGGCGCGCACCTCCAGCTCCGCGTACTTCTCCTCGTCGTGCTCCTTGGAGACGATCGTGCCGAGCCATCCGCACAGGAAACCGAACGGGATGGAGAGGATGCCCGGGTTCGACAGCGGGAACCACTGCCAGTCGTGGTCCGGGAACATCGACGTCGCCGCCCCGGAGACCACCGGCGAGAAGAACACCAGCAGCACGGCCGAGAGCAGACCGCCGTAGATCGCCCACACCGCGCCGGAGGTGTTGAACCGCCGCCAGAACAGGCTGTAGAGGATTGCCGGCAGGTTGCCCGAGGCGGCGACCGCGAAGGCCAACGCCACGAGGAACGCCACGTTCAGGTTCTGTGCGTAGATCGACAACAGGATGGAGATCGCGCCGATCACCAGGGCGGAGATCCGAGCGACCCGTACCTCCTGGCGCTCCGACGTCTCGCCCTTCTTCAGGACGTTCGCGTAGAAGTCGTGCGCCAGGCTGGACGAGGAGGCCAGGGTCAACCCGGCGACCACGGCCAGGATGGTGGCGAAGGCGACCGCCGCGATGATCGCCAGCAGGGCCGCGCCACCCAGTTCGCCGCCGAAGAACTCCAGACCGAGCGCCTCGGCCAACTGTGGTGCGGCCGTGTTGCCGGCCTTGTCCTGTGCGGTGATCGCCTCGCCACCCACCAGCGCCGCCGCGCCGAAGCCGAGGGCCAGGGTGAGCAGGTAGAAGGTGCCGATGATGCCGATCGCCCAGAGCACGCTCTTGCGGGCCGCCTTGGCGGTCGGCACGGTGTAGAAGCGGATCAGAATGTGCGGCAGGCCCGCCGTGCCGAGCACCAGGGCGATGCCGAGCGAGAGCAGGTCCATCTTGTTGTAGAACGTCTGCGTCGCGTTCCCGGCGACCTCCACGCCGTAGCGCAGGCCCGGTTCCAGGAGGCGGTCGCCCTTGCCGGAGGACGCGGCGGCGGCGCCGAGCAGCTCCGACAGGTTGAAGTTGTACTTGGCCAGCACCAGCACGGTCATCAGCAGCGCGCCGCTCATCAGCAGGAACGCCTTGACGATCTGGACGTAGGTGGTGCCCTTCATGCCACCCACGGTGACGTAGATGATCATTAGGGCGCCGACCATGATGATGGTGGCCACCTTGGCGGTGGCCGCGTCCATGCCGAGGAAGGTCGTTCCCGGCTTGATGCCGAGCAGCAGCGCGACAAGCGCGCCGGCACCCACCATCTGGGCCAGCAGGTAGAAGATCGACACCGTGATGGTGGAGACCGCCGCCGCCGTACGCACCGGACGCTGGCGCATCCGGAAGGCCAGCACGTCGGCCATCGTGTACCGGCCCGAGTTGCGCAGCAGCTCCGCCACCAGCAGCAGGGCCACCAGCCAGGCGACCAGGAAGCCGATCGAGTAGAGGAAGCCGTCGTAGCCGTAGAGCGCGATGATGCCGGCGATGCCGAGGAACGAGGCGGCCGACATGTAGTCGCCGCCGATCGCCATGCCGTTCTGGAAGCCGGAGAACGACCGGCCGCCCGCGTAGAAGTCGGTTGCCGTCTTCGTCTGCCGGCTGGCCCAGATGGTGATGGCCAGGGTCACTGCCACGAACACCAGGAACAGCGTGATGGTCAGGTTGCGGGCGGTGTGGTTGCCCGCCTCGGCAGCGAGGAGCATGTCAGCCGCGTGGACCGTTCTCATGGGTCACCTCCCCGATCTCGGCACGGATCCGGTCGGCAACCGGATCGATCTTCCGGTCCGCGTACCGCGAGTAGAGCCAGGCGATCAGGAACGTGGAGACGAACTGGAGCAGGCCGAAGACCAGCGCGACGTTGATGTTGCTGCCGAACAGCTTCGTGCCCATGAAGTCCCGGGCGTACGCGGAGAGAATGACGTAGAGCGCGTACCACAGGAAGAACGCGACGGTCATCGGGAAGACGAAGCCGCGCAGCGCACGCCGCAGCCCGGCGAACTCGTCCGACCGTTGTACGGCCAGGTACTTGTCCGACTGGGAAGCGGCCGGAGCGGGTGTGTCCGTGGACATCTGTGGATCACCACCTTCACAGGCGTCAGAGGAGTTTCGCGCACCGTAAAGAGCGCACTCCGCGCCGGGGAAGGCTGAGATCGACACCGGTCGGCGAGTGCGCCGAACGGTTGGCTCGCTGCGCCAGGTGACCCAGATCACCCCGGTGACCGGTCGACCTGGTCGGGCCCCCTCAGCCCGGCAGCTCGTGGTAGCGACCCCGGTAGTGCAGCAGCGGAGACGCGTCGTCGGCCAGGTCGACCGCCTCGATGGTGGCCTCCACCAGCAGGGCCCAGCCGTACTCCCGGGCGGTGTCCAACCGGCAGCCCACCCACCCCCCGGCGTCCGCCGGCACCGGCCCGTACGGGGTGTCGGTCCACGTGCCGGTGGCGAAGAGCCCGCCCGGGGCGGGAAAGAGGCCGGCGAACCGGTCGGCGAGCTGCCGGTGTGGCGGGCCGAGCGGCGCGACCGCGAACCGACCCGCGTCCTCGACGGCCGCCCACAGGTCCGACTCCGGGTCGATCAGCCCGAGCAGCCGGTCCGGTTCCCCCTCGGCGACCAGGGTGGACGAGACGGTCAGCCCCGCCGGACCCGGCGCCGTCCAGAGCGTGACCGGCGCGGCGAGACGACCGCGTAGCCGGCGGACCGGTGACCGCTGCCCGGTCGGCACCGCGAACGGGTCGGTGTGGTGGATCTCGGCACCCGGCTCATGATTCACGTGAAACATTGTGACCCGACCGCTTCGCCTCCAGGATCCGACCGGCGAACGTCCGGACCAGGGCGGCCACCTCGTCCGCCCGCGTGTCGAGCACGAAGTGCCCGCCGTCGAGCAGGTGCACCTCCGCCTCCGGGACGTCGGTCCGGTACGCCGCCGGCTCGGAGATCTCGAACGACGTGTCGTGCCGGCCCCAGACGACCAGCAGCGGCGGCCGGGTCCGGCGGAGCCACTCCTGCCAGACCGGGTACGAGGCCACGTTGGTCCGGTAGTCGTACATCAGGTCAAGCTGGACCTCGATCTGCCCGGGACGGCTGAGGAAAGCGTGCTCGTCGACCCACAGGTCGGGGTCGTACCGCTCGGTCGCGGGGTCGTTGCCGACGTGCCGGGTGCGGGTGGCCGCCAACGAGAGGATGTTCTCCCGGATCGCCGTCTCGTGCCCGGCACGGTCCTCCCAGAAGGCCCGGCGGGTCGCCCAGAGAGGGCCCAGCCCGGTGTCGTGCGCGACCGCGTTCTGCACCACGATGCCGCGCAGCCGGCCCGGATCGGCGAGGGCCATCCGGAACCCCACCGGGCCGCCGTAGTCCTGCACGTAGAGCAGATAGTCGTCGGCGCCGACGGCGGCGGCGAAGCTCGACATCGTCGCGGCGATCCGGTCGAAGGTGTACGGGAACGCCTGTGGGTCCGGTGTGTCGCTGTGCCCGAACCCCGGGTAGTCCGGCGCGATCAGCCGGAACCGGTCGGCGAGCCGGTCCAGCAGCGGTTCGAACATCCGCGACGAGGACGGAAAGCCGTGCAGGAGCAGCAGCACCGGGGCATCCGCTGCACCCGCCTCCCGGTAAAAGATCGAAAGCCCGTCGACCACCGTGCTGCGGTAGCGGGTGTGCACGCTCATGCCGACCGCCCTCTGTCCGATTGATCGCACCATAACGGCCGGAGGGCGCGGCCGATCGACGTTCGGCCGGACGTCCTCCGCCGACGCGACTCAGCGGCGCGGAGTGACGGTGGCCAGCAGTTCCGGCTGACGTCGATCCAGCACGTCGCCGGCCAGGTACGCGCCCAGCAGCGCCGCGCCCAGCCCGTACGCGACGCCGACCGGCAGGGCCAACCAGAGCCAGGCGTCGCCGAGCAGCGCCGCGGCCACCACCATCGGCACCGCCACGACCGCAGAAGTGATCATGGACAGCAGGGTGAGCAGGCCCTTCGCGATCCCAGCGCCGCTGTTCATGGCGAACGGGTTGCTCGTCTCCGGCAGCGAGTACGCCCCGAGCACCGAGACGAAGCTGTTCACCGCCAGTCCCGCGCCGTAGGTGGCGGCCAGGCTGCCCGCCGTCAACCCGATCCACCCCGGTCGGCCGAGCACCACCGACAGCACCACCGCGACGATCGCCAGCATCGGCAGCACGTACAGGGAGAAGGCCGTCATCCGCGCGCGCAGCTCCACCCGGCCGGGCACGCCGGCCACCACGTTCGCGGCGTACGCGCTGCCGTCGAAACCGAACTGGTTGGCCAGGGTGACCGAGGCGAGCACGCCGACGAAGAGCATCGAGAGGGTGACCAGCACCGGCGAGCTGTCGCCGGCACCCGTAGTGAGGCCCCGCTCGTCCTCGACCGCGAAACCCGCGCCACCAAGATTGATCATCACGGGGACGAAGATGCCGACCACCGCGATCGTGATCAGGTTCGCCCGGCGGCGGGCATCCCGCCACCAGTAGCGTGCCTCCCGGGCGACCAGCGCGCCGAACCGGTCCCGACGGGCCCAGCCGGCGAGCCGGGGAAACAGTTGACCGACCGCGCCACCGGTGACGCCGCGTCGCGCCGGCGCCCTGCCGGCGCTCACCGCGCCGACCATCGCCGACTCCAGCGACCGCGACCACCAGACCAGCAGGGCGCCGATCGCCGCCGCCGTGATCAGCAGCTTGACCGGGGCGGTCCAGACCCGCCCCTGCGCCACGTCGATGCCGGCGGTCCACGGTGCCCCGAACGGCGTCCAGCCGATGACGGTCGCCACCCCGGTCAGCCGGGTCCAGTCCGCCTCGCGCAGCGCCGCGAGACCGAACACCTGCAACGGCCCGAGCAGCGCCGCGGTCACCGCCAACAGCACGGCCGCCAGGTCACGCACCCGACGCGAGCGCAGCATGGTGGCGAAGGCGCTGGTCACCGCCCGGCTCGCGGCAACGCAGAGCAGCAACCCACCCGCCACCCCGACGACGGCCACCAGGCCCGCGGACCAGCCGCCCAACCCCCAGGCGGTGAGCACCAGCCCGAACGACGCGACAAGCACCGCCAGCACCGGCACGCTGACCAGGGCCGCGGCGAACAGACCGGTGACCAGCGTGCGGCGCGACAGCGGCAACAGCGCGAACCGGGCCGGATCCAATGTCTCGTCGACCCCGAAGAAGACCAGCGGCAGCAGCAGCCAACCGAGCACCAGCAGCCCACCGCCGGCCGCGGCGACCAGCACCGCGTACCGACCGTCGCCCGTCAGGCCGGGCGCGGCGAAGAGGAAGAAGCCGCTGGCGGCGAACCAGAGCCCCACCAACGCGCCGCCGATGAACAGGGCGATCCGCCAGCCCTGACCCCGGAAGTTGTTGCCCATCACCCGCAGCTTGAGCCGCACGAAGTGCCGGGCGGAGACGGGCCGCTGCGGCGCGGCGGGCGCGGCGGCGCTCACCGGGAGAGCCACGACAGCTCCTCACCCGTCGCGGTGCGCCCGCCGACCACCTCGACGAAGACCTGCTCCAGCGAGCGCTCCCCGCGAACCTCGGAAAGGGTGCCGACCCGCTTGATGGTGCCGCCCGCGAGGATCGCCACATGCGAGCAGAGTCGCTCCACGACCTCCATCACGTGACTGGAGAAGACCACCGTGCCGCCGCCGGCCGCGTACCGGGTGAGGATGTCCCGGATCAGCGCGGCGGAGACCGGGTCGACCGCCTCGAACGGCTCGTCCAACACCAGCAGCCGGGGACCGTGCAGCAGCGCGCAGGCCAGGCCGATCTTCTTCTTCATACCCGCCGAGTAGTCCACCACCAGCGTGCGGCCGGCGTCGCCGAGCGCCAGCACGTCCAGCAACTCCGCGGCCCGCTGGTCGACCACCGCCGGGTCCATCCCCCGCAACAACCCGTGGTACGCCAGCAGCTCCGCCCCGGTCAGCCGGTCGAACAGGCGTACCCCGTCGGGCATCACGCCGAGCAGCCGTTTGGCGGTCAGCGGGTCCTGCCACACGTCGTGTCCGAGCACCCAGGCCGAGCCGGCGTCCGGCCGCAGCAACCCGACCGCCATCGACAGGGTGGTCGTCTTGCCGGCGCCGTTCGGGCCGAGCAGGCCGTAGAAGGAACCGGCGGGGACGTCCAGGTCGACGCCAGCCACCGCGATCGTGCCGTCGAACCGCTTGGCCAGGCCACGCAGTGCGAGCGCGGGGTGCTCAACAGTCATGAGCCGACGTTATCCGTCGATCGCCAATCGTGCGCTCCGGCGGCGGGTGGACCCGTCGTCATCCTGGAGGGGGACGGGTCTTCTCACAGGCGGACGGTTTCGGGTGTGTGCAGGCGCAGCATGGTGGCGGCGACGTCGGCCGGCGCCCGCCGACGGGTCGCCATCGACACCGCCACCATCACGGTGAAGGCGAGTGGCACCGTCCAGGCGGCCGGTTGCGCGGTCAGCGTCGCCGGCCAGCCGGACAGCGGCGGGCCGACCACGGTGACCAGCACCGCCCCGATCGCCGCACCACCGCCGACCATCACGCCGGCGGTCGCACCCACGTCGGTCAAGCCACGCCACCAGATGCCGAGCACCAGCAGCGGGCAGAAGCTCGACGCGGCGACCGCGAAGGCCAGACCGACCACCTGCGACACGTCCAGCCCGGAGACGTGCAGCGCCAGCACCGTCGGCACCCCGCCGGCGATCACCGTCGCCAGCCGGAAACCGCGTACCGAGCCCCGGCCCAGCACGTCCGTCGAGATCACCCCGGCGACGCTGGTCAGCAGCCCGGACGAGGTGGAGAGGAAGGCCGCGAACGCGCCCGCCGCGACCAGCGCGGCGAGCAGCCGGCCGACCAGCCCTTCGCCGAGGGCCGCGCCGGGCAGCAACACCACCACCGCGTCGGTCTGCCCACTGAGCAGCAGTTGCGGCGTGTAGATCCGGCCGAGCACCCCGTACAGGGTGGGCAGCAGATAGAAGACGCCGACCAGCGCCAGCACGACCAGGGTCGTCCGGCGGGCCGCCGCGCCGTCCGGGTTGGTGTAGAAGCGCACCAGCACGTGCGGCAGCCCCATGGTGCCCAGGAAGGTGGCCAGGATCAGCGAGTACGTGGCGAACAGGCCCCGGTCGTCGTCACCGGCGGCGCTGGGCAGCAGCCAGTCGCCGGCGTCGGTGGCCACCCCGGACACGTCCGGCACCGGGTCACCGGCGGCGAAGGTCAACTCGTCGCCGGGGCGTACCTCCCGGACGTCGCCGTCGGGCAGCGTGAGGGTCGCGCGGTGCTCGACCACGACGGTGGTCGCCACCCGGAACGTCGGGCCGTCGGGCGGGGTCACCGCCGGGCGACCGTCGGCCTGCCACTGCAACGCCAGGAAGATCACCGGTACGGCGAGAGCCGTCAGCTTCAGCCAGTACTGGAACGCCTGGACGAAGGTGATCGCCCGCATCCCGCCCAGCGCCACGTTCGCGGTGACCACGGCGGCCACCAGCAGGGCGCCGACCGGGTACGGGGAGCCGGCCACCGTGGCCAGGGTGAGCCCGGCGCCCTGCAACTGCGGCACCAGGTAGAGCCACCCGATGAAGATCACGAAGGCGGTGGCGAGGATGCGCAGCCGGCGGGACCCCAGCCGCAGCTCGCAGAAGTCGGGCAGGGTGAACGCGCCGGAGCGCCGCAGCGGCGCCGCCACGAACAGCAGCAGGGCCAGGTAACCGGCGGCGAACCCGACCGGATACCAAAGCACGTCCACGCCGTACTTGAGGACCAGGCCGGCGATGCCGAGGAAGCTCGCCGCCGACAGGTACTCCCCGCCGATGGCGGCGGCGTTCCACGTCGGACTGATCGCCCGCGACGCCACCAGGAAATCGGAGGTGGTGCGGGCCAGGCGCAGCCCGTAGAAGCCGATCCCGACGGTGACCAGGGTGACCGCGACGATGGCCGGGACCACGAACTCGTTGGCCACCTCAGCGCTCCGGCCGCTGCACCAGGTCGGTGAAGTCCTGCTCGTTGCGCTCGGCCAGCCGCACGTACGCCCAGCCCACCCCGATCAAAAACGGGAAGGACGCCACACCGAGCAGCAGCCAGGGCAGGTTGACGCCGGCGACGGTGGTCCGGCCGAGCGACGGCGCGATGGCGAACAGCCAGGGCAGCCCGCCCAGCCCGATGGCCACCACCAGGGACAGCCGCAGCGCCAATGCGAGCTGGGCCCGGACCAGACCGCGGACCAGCGCCTCGCCGACCTGGGTCTGCTGCGCCAACTCGGCGCGGGTCCGCTCGGCGCGGCTGTCCTGCCGGGTGATGTCGGCCAACACGATCCGGGCCCGCCGGGGTGGCGGGACCGCACCGCCCGACCCCACGTCAGGGAGTTGCTTGGCCACCCCGGCAGTCTTGCCCGCCCTGCGTGATTGTCAAGCGTTCGCGCTCACCAGCGCTGCAGACCGAGACAGTACGTCAGGGTGCCGGCCACCGGGACCGAGTGGAGTTCCGGTCGGGCCCGCTCCCGGCCGAGGTTCGTCGCCCAGAGACCATCCCGGGGCAGCTCGGCGGCGATCTGCCTCAGCGCGCAGACGCGCATCGGCTCGGGCAGCCGGGCCAGCGCCGGTACCGCGTCGGCCGACAGCCCGGACACGTAGTCGACGTCCAACCGGCCGGTCTCCAGGTACCGGTCGACGTTCCGGTCCGCGATCAGCCGGTCGGGGTTGACAAGCGCCAACCCGAGCAGGGCCAGCACCGCAGTGCCGATCACCAACCGGGGCAGCCAGTCGGCCCGCAGCCGCACCACGGCGACCCCGACCAGGACGAAGAGCAGCCCCAGCCACAGCTCGGTGGTCGCCACGACGAGCCGCAGCCGGGTGGCGCCGTACGCGTCGGCGTAGACCTGCATCCGGTAGAGCGCCGACGCGACGATCACCAGACTGAGCCCGGTGAGCGTGCCGAGCAGTACGCGGACCAGCAGCCGGTCCCCCCGGCTGGCCTTCGGCGCCCGACGTGCGGCGATGGCGATCACCAGCAGGGTCAGCGCGGTGACGGCGAGCAGTTGCCAGAACCCGCTGCGGGCGTACTCGGCGTAGGTGAGCCCGGCCGTGCGCAGCACGTGCCCCGCCCCGCCGAACAACACCGTCAACTGGACGAGCACGAACGCGGCGAACAGGGCGTCGAGCAGCACCAGCGGGAGGGTCCACTCCAGTCGGTGCGCCGGTCGGGCCGGCCGCGGGCTCAGGCCGTCCAGGTCAGGCGGGCGGCTGACCAGGTACGCGGCACCGAGCAGAGCACCGCCGATCAGCACCAGGCGCACCGACCAACCGATCACACCGGGCACCGAGATGTCGGGCAGCAGGCCGGTGACCAGGTCGGCGAAGACCGCGTCGGCCGAGGAGAAGAGCAGCCCGAACAGCATCAGCAGGCCAGCGGAGATCACCAGGCTGGTGATGACGCGCCCCACCTCGATCCCCGACCCGGCCGCACGGCCGCTGCGCAGCCCGCGTGCCGCCCACGGGAGCGCCCGTACCGTCGCGGCCGGCGGCAGCGTCGCGGCGACCAGCATCCCGAGCGGACTCCGGCCGCCGGTCACCGCGAGTGTCCCGGTCACCGCGGCGGCGAGCAGGCAGAGGGCGAAGAGCCAGCCGGCAGCCCGAACCGTGCCGACGGCGACCAACGCGACCGTCGCGGCGGCCCAGACGGCCTGCGCCGCCCGCCCCGGTGCCCCCGTGGCACCGGGACGGGGCGGTGGCCGCCGTGGCCGGCGCAGGCGGCGTGGCGGTCGGCGTCGGCGCGACCGTCGAAGGCACCGACGGCGTCGGAGTTCCCGTCGTCGTCGAAGGTCCCGGTCGTCGTCGAAGGTTCCGTCGTCGTCGGAGTTTCCGTCGTCGTCGAAGGTCCCGGCGGCGGAGCCGTGGCGGCGGTGCCGGTCGGAGTCGCGGCGGCCGGCG